>DATHHM010000200.1:0-8619 GCA_035317145.1 Xanthobacteraceae bacterium
GCCGATCTCGCGGCCTTGCGCGACCGCCGCGTCCTGCGCGGCGCGCACCTTGCCTTGCGTCTCCTCCAGCGAGGTACGCGAGGCCTGCAGGAAGAACGCGTCGCAGTTCTTGATGGCAAAAGCCTGGCCGGTCGGCGAGGCGCCGGCATTCATGATCAAAGGCCGCACGCCGCCGTAAGGTTTCGGCTTGCCGCGCACGCCCTTCATGTCGAGGTGTTTGCCCTTGAAGTCGAAATTCTCCTTGTCGGACCAGATCATCTTGATGACGTCGATCCATTCCTGGGCGTAATCGTAGCGGTCGCCATGCTGGCCGGCGTCGACGCCGAACATGTCGAACTCGCCTTCGTTCCAGCCGACCACGATGTTGAGCCCGAAGCGGCCCTCGCCGATGTGATCGGCCGTGACCATCTCCTTCGCCGCCACCACCGGATTGAAGATCAGCGCATGCACGGTGCCGAACACGGTGATGCGCTTGGTGCAGCCGAGCAGTCCGGTGGCCCAGGTGATGGTTTCCAGCGTGGTGCCCTGATAGTCGGTGTCGCCGCCATACCCCTTCCAGCGGCCGATCGGCAGCATGAAGTCGATGCCGGCCTCGTCCGCCATTATGGCGAGCTTCTTGTTGTCCGGCCAACTGCCCGACCAGCGCTCCGGCACCAAGGTCACGGCGCGGCCGGACGAGCAGTTCGGGCCGAACAGGCCGATCTGCAGCTTGTTGCCGGAATACATCGAGCGGCGCGATTGCAGGGAAGCTTGCGGGGCGTGCACGGGCGTAACCTTTTTTCTTCTTCCCCTCCCCCTTGTGGGGAGGGGAAGGGGTGGGGGTCGAGAGGTTTGTACAATCGTCGACGGCTGCGCGTCACCTCCCACTTCCCCACCCTAACCCTCCCCACAAGGGGGAGGGAAAAAATTCTCACGGCTGGTTGAGCGCCGCGCGCACCCGCGCCACCACCTCGGGCGGCGTATGGGCGAGCGCCGCGACCGACGCCTGGACCTGCTCGCCGCTGAGCGGATCGACCTCGAAGCCGATCTTGGCGGCGTCCGCGATAAGACCTTCGTCCTTCATGGTGGCATCGAAGGCGCGGCGCAGCGCTTGCACCCGCTCCACGGGCACGTCGGGTGGCAGGAAATAGGGCCGGCCGTATTCGGTGCGGCCGAACAGCAGCAGCAGCGCCTGGCGGTCGGCCGGCGATCTGGCGAGATCGAGCATCAGCGGCACGTCGGGCAAGAGGCGATGCCGGGTGGCGCCGAACTGGGTGATGATCGTGATCTTTTTCTCCGTCACCCATTGCGGCACCTGGGCGTTGAGCGCGAACCAGCCGAAGCCGGCGACGCCCTCGACCTCGCCGCGCTCCAGCGCCTCATTCATTTGCGGCGTCGAGGCGTAGCCCGGCACGATCTTGAATTTGGTGCCGAGGATCGCGTTGGTGAGCTGCGGAAAATCGTTCATGGTCGTGCCCGGCGTGGTGGCGCCGACCACGAGCTGCTTGGTCATCACGTCAGCGAGGTTTTGCACCGGCGCGGTGTGCCACACATAGGCGACGTAGGGCTCGCTATGGGTCGAGCCGAGCCAGATCAGTTTTGCGGCGTCGAAATGCGCCGCCGCCGGCTGCAACAACGGCGCCGCTGGGATGCCGTTGAGCGGTACGCCGATGGCGGTGCCGTCGTTCGGCCCGAGCGTGTACAGCTGATTGACCATGAGGAGCCCGCCGGCAGTCGGCTGGTTCTGCACGATGATGCTCGGAGAGCCCGGGATATGCGCGCCGATGTGGCGGGCGACGATGCGGGCGAGCAGATCGTAGGTGCCGCCCGGCGCCGAGCCGACGATGAAGCGGACCTGCTTGCCGCGGTAGAAGCTTGCGACGTCGTCGGCGGCATGTGCGGGGGCGGCAGTGAGCAACAACAAAAGTAGCAGCGCGACAAAGCGCGCGGGCATGCCCTCTCCCCTTGCGGGAGAGGGCATCGCCGCTGATTCAACAGGCACCATTGGGTGAGGGGTCGCGGCCCGCCCCCTCACCCGGTTGTGGCTGTTGAACCGCCGAGTAGCCCTCTCCCGCAAGGGGAGAGGGCACGACCGTGACGGCTCGTCACGGTCAATCATTTCCAAAGCTGCTTCGTCGCCAAGTCCGCGCCCTGGCGCAGCGCCTTGAATTTTTCCCACACCACCGTGTGGTGCACCTCGGTGCGGTACAAGGCCTGCGAGGAGAAGCCACAGTCGGCAGCGGCGATGACATTCTCCCGGCCGACCAGCTTGGCGAAACGCACGATGCGCTCGGCGATCAATTCCGGATGCTCGACGATGTTGCTGGCGTGCGTGATCATACCCGGACAGATCACCTTGCCGTCGGCAAGTTTTACCCGCTCGAACAAATGGTACTCGTGCTCGTGGCGCGGATTGGCGGCCTCGAAACTATAGGAGCCGGCGTCGATCTTAAGCACGTAGTCGATGATATCGGCGAGCGCTGCCTCGTAAAGCCGCGGCCCTTCGTTGATGCCGTAGCAGGTGTGGAAGCGCACCTTCTCCGGCGCAATGCCCTTGAGCGCGGTGTTGGTCGCCTCGACATAGATCTCGGCGCGGCGGCGCATCTGCGCGCGGTCGAGATCGGGCTCGAAGAAAATATCCGGCAGGAACGGGTCGTCGATCTGCACCAGTATGCCGGCATCGGTGATGGCGCGGTATTCCTTGCCGAGCTCGGCGGCGAGCGCGTGAAAATACGCCTCGTCGGATTTGTAATATTCGTTGATGCCGACGCCCGACGGCGCGGTCGCCGGCAGAAAGACGTGATGGTCGGGCACACCGGCAGCAGCAGCCGCCTGCTTGACGTTGGCGATATCGGTCTGGACGAGTTTATCGCCGCGATATTTCACTGGCGCGACGCACACCACCGGCGCCAGGCCGACGATGGCGCCGCCCATCATCGCCTGCTTGAAATACTCGGCGTAATATTCGGGGAACGCCGCGACCTCCTGCTGGAACAGCTTCATCTTCTGGTCGGGGCGGCGCTCGAATCCTTCTAGCCGCTCCTGGATGTAAGTAAAGAAACCGGGTTTTGAGAACTCGCCGTCGGTGACGATGTCGATGCCGCATTCGGCCTGCTTGCGCACGGTATCGGCGACCGACTTCTTCAACAGTGCGTCGTATTTATTTTGATCGTAGGGCTGGCCGTTGAGTTTTGCCTTCATCAGGTCGAGCAGATCGTGCGGCCTTGGCAGGCTGCCAATATGGGTGGTCTGAATGCGGTCGGTGTTTTGCTGCGATGTCATGGTCTGCTCATGCGGTTACGCGGTGTGCCGCCGAATTTTTGACGGCGAGGCTGTCGAACAAACGGCCGCGGCAATTGCGCCGGTCGTTGATGCCAAGGAGCGACAGTGCCTCCCAGATCACCGCCTGATTGCTGGTCACCACCGGGCGGCCGAGCTTTTGCTCGATCTCCTCGATGACCGGGAACACGGAGATATTCGCGCAGCTGAGGAAATAAACGTCGGCATCGGGCCGCGCCGCCTCGAGCGCGCGGTCGCGCCAAAATTGCGGCGGCGTCGCGCAATATTCGTCACTGCCTTTCATGGCAAAGCCGTGGGCGTGCACCACCGCGTAGCCGGCCTCGCGCAAAAATCCGGCTTCCTCTTCGGTGACGTGCGCATTGTAGGGCGTCAGCAACACGATGCGTCGCGCGCCAAGCACGTCGAAGGCATGGCGGATGGCGCTCGCCGTCGTCGTCACGTGCGTTGCACCGGCGTCGCGCAGCGCGCCAAGCAGCTTTGCCTCGCCCGCCATGCCCTCCGACGTTGAATTCGCGGTGCAATGGAAGGCGACGACGTCGCAACGGGCGTCGGTGAGCGTGGCTGCAACTTGCGCGACTTGCGGCAGCAGCTCATCGAGGCCGACGCGATGGGCGCCGGTCATGCGCAGCCGCGCCACGTGCGCGGTGACGCCGGGCGGCACGTGGCGCACCATCTCCTCTTCCACCATGCGGTTCGAGGACGGGATGATCAATCCGATGCGCGCCGCCATGCCGCTGACCTTAAGCGTTTGCCAAAAGTGTTCCGACTTCGGATTCTAGCCTAGCATGGCGCCGTTGCCACCGGGAGCACGCCATGACGCATCGGTCGTATTGCCTCCATGCATTGGCTTGGCTGTGCGCGCTCGCGCCGTTCGCGCCCGCCGCAGCGCAAGCGGACGATACCTATCCGAGCCGGCCGATCCACATCGTCATCCCCTTCCCGGCCGGCGGCCCGAGCGACATCGCCGCCCGCATCATCGCCCAAAAAATGACCGAGGACTGGGGCCAGCCGGTCATCGTCGACAATCGCCCGGGCGCCAACACCATCATCGGCGCCGAGACCGTGGCCAAGGCCGCCCCGGATGGTTACACGCTGTTGATGGCGATCGATTCCACGCTGGCGATGAACCAGTATCTCTACAAAACCCTGCCCTACGATCCGCTCAACGATTTCGCGCCGATCACCACCACGGTGAAATCGATGTCGCTCTTGTGCGTGCCGGCGGAGACCGGCCCGAAGAGCGTGACGGAGCTGATCGCGCGCGGCAAGGTCGAGCCCGGCAAGCTCAACTACGGCGCCGGCACCATCACGGTGCAGCTCGCCGGCCTGCTGTTCAACAAGGCCGCCGGCATCGACATGGTCTATGTGCCGTTCAAAGGCACGGCCGAGACAGTGCAGGGCCTGCTCACCGGGTCAGTCGACATGGTCTACGCCGCGACCGTGGTGGCGGGCCCGCTAATCGAAAGCGGCAAAGTGCGCGCGCTCGCCAAGCTCGACAGCCGCAAGGACCCCTACCCCGACGTGCCGACGCTGGCGGCGGCGGGAAGCTTGCAGAACTTCGAAGATATTTCCATTTGGCTCGGCCTGGTCGCGCCCAAGGCCACGCCGAAGCCTGTCATCGACAAGCTCAACCGCGAAGTCGTGCACATTTTGTCCGAGCCCGACGTCCGCGAGAAATTCAACCAGACCGGCAATTTCGCCGTCACCAGCACGCCGGAGGAGTTTTCGGCGTTCATCCGCAACGAGGCGGCACGATGGGAGAAGGTGCTGAAGGAAGCGAACATCAGGTACGACTGAGGTTCGAGTTCTGCAAAGCGCAATGGTCAACCTTGATTGCCGTACCTCTCGTTGACGGCTGCAGCGAGAAACCTCTTGCGTCCTTCACGGCTCGGGCTCGTGCCGTGAGCAGCGCACCAATCCGAAAATGTGGTCGGATCGATGTTAACGCGCATGACGACGTGTCCGTAGGCCACAAGCCCCTGTTCCATTTCCTTGGCAATTTTCAGCCATTCCTTCCAGGTGCGCGGCATTTTGTGTCCGTCGTCGAAAAGTTTCAGCAGCGCCGGGTAATCTTCCTCGTTGATCCAATAGGCTCCCACCACTGGAGGCAGCCCGTTCTCTAACTTGGTCATACCGGTCATTCCTGCAAAGGCTGCTATTGGTAACGCGTATTTCTCTTACGGCGATAAAGCGGGCTCTGGCAAACCGTAGCCGATTCTGGAGTCTGCTGGTCACGGCGCGTTAACCGATGGCCTCCATCCTGCCGGCAGAGTGATTCGCGGAGTGCCGAGTGAGCGCTGAAATATTGAGGCTTAGTGACTATCGCACCGACGATGGCGCTGCCGATGACATTGACTTGGCGACCGCCGTGGATGTCGCGATCCGGGATTTGCGCGAAATTCTGCTGTGCTGGGGCTCCGAGACAGCACGGCAGCGCGCGGAAGAGTGCGAATCGACGTTGCACCATGCCTTTTCGAGATTTGTCGCCGGCCGATCAGGACCTCGATAGTCCTCGAATTTACGCGGCGGGCAAGCGCAAGCCAGTGCGAAATTCCGCGTGTTTTGCAACGATGTCCGAAGCGACCCGAGCGGACGGCTCACGCCTCGCAAGAAACCACCGGCCTGTTTCGCCGTGCGAATTATCGCTTTCTCTTCGGCTTCTTCTTCGCGAAAATCGCGTTCCAGTTTTCCTTGTAGGCGGCGCTCACGGGCTTCTGGCCTTCACCCCGGCTGTAGTTTGAAGGCGCGGCGACGGCAGCCTCCCCACCCTCGGTCTTGGATACGACTTCACCCGAAGCGGGTGCCTTCCCGCTCTCGGTCTTGGATACGACTTCACCCGAAGTGGGTGCCTTCCCGCTCTCGGTCTTGGATACCACCTCACCCGAAGTGCTTTTGTCCTTCGCGGCAGGCTCATTTTTTGGAACGTGGACGGCTTTGGCTTTTTTGCTATCGCTGGTCATCGTCTTTCCTGACGCTAAGCGGACGTATCCGTAGTTTTACGAATTGGTTGTGGGCTATCGCAAGCGATCGGGCAATGGGAAACGCGAGCCCCGGGTCGCGCGCGAATGTAGGTTTTCTTCGCAATCGCCTTGCGCTTCGGCACGGCGGATCACGCCGGTCTCAGAACCTTTTCCGCAGGATAGCGCGCAGGATGTCGGAATAGTCGTCGGTCCACTCGGCGACGCCCGGTGTAGGATCGAGCTTGCGCCAGCCGCGCCACGACGGCAGGTCGCCGAGATCGGCGGCGTTGCGCGCCAGAACGACCACCTCGGCATTGGCGCGGTAATCCTTGATGAAATCGCTCACCTGGTCGTCCAGCTTGTCGTAGGCCGCGAGCCCCTCGGCTTTGCCGAATGCAGCGACCACGCTGGCAAGCTCCATGTTCCGGTTAGACACATGAAAGGCGATGACCCCGTGCGGCGTAAGCCGCTCCACATACATGCCGAGCGCTTCGCGGGTGAGCAGGTGAACCGGAATGGCATCGGACGAAAATGCATCGAGCACGATGAGGTCGTAGCGCTCGGACGAAGCCGACAAGGTCAGACGGGCATCACCGAGCACGATCGGTTCGTGCGGCGCGCAGGCCGACAGGAAATGGAAGTAACGCGGGTCGCGCGCGATGCCAATGACTTCGGGATCGATCTCGAAAAAGGTCCAGTTCTCGCCCTCGCGCCGGTGACAGGCCAGGCTGCCGGTGCCCAGCCCGACGACTGCGACTTGGTCGAGATGGTGCTGCGCGCCGCGCGCGGCCGCGACGGCCTCCGATATCGGGCCGCCGAAATAGTAATACGTCAACGGCTCGGGTTGCGCCGGCAGGACTTGTCCAGCTTCGGCGCGGATGCGCTCGGCGCCGTGGATCGTGGTGCCGTGGAACAGCAGACGGTGCGTGCCATCGGCGGTGTCGACCACCTGATGCACGCCGAAGAAGCTGCGAAAGGTTACGACCCGGCCCAGGCCGGGCTGCCACAGCCCGGTTACCAGGAATGCAAATACGACAAGCCCCGCGAACCGAGCCGGACGTTTCGCCTGGAACAGCATCAGCGCCGCTAGCGCCACCAGCGCCACCTGCATCGGCGCCTCGGCCGCGAGCGGCAGCCGTGCGTTGGTCACGAGCCACAACGCGAGCGCGACCGCGGCGGCGATCAGCCCGGGAGCGGCCTCGCGGATGAAGTGCCGCGCACCGCCGGCGAACAAGCCCGGCAGCACCACGAGCGCGGCCACGATCAGGATGGGATATTCGTAGGTGTAGCTGAACAGATGCGGCGCGGCGATGCCGGCGAACACGCCTCCCAGCACGCCGCCGAACGACGTCCACAGATAAAACTCGGTCAATCTGTTCGCCGCCGGCCGCAGGCGATAGGCCTCGCCATGGCACGCCAGCGCAATCAACGTGAACGCGGTGAGATTCAACAGGACCTGGGCAAACCAGTATGTCTTGCCGCTGCCGAACACGCTGATCGCCAGCGGTGCCAGCACGTAGGGCAAGAGGCGCAGAACCAGCGCATGAGAAATCCATGGCCGGTCGCGGAACACCGCGACGAAGGTCAAGAGATAGAGCGCCAGCGGCACCACCCACAGGAACGGCGCCGCCGCGAGGTCGGTGGCGATGAAGGAGGTCACCGCGATGCACAGACCCGCCGGAATGGCCGTCAACAACGGCCACGCGGCGCGCCGTCGCCATGTCGGACGCTCGCCTTCCGCCGCCGTGTAGATGAACGCCGTTCCGGTGGCGGCGAAGCAGGCGGCGGCGCCGATGCAAAGCGCGAGCAACGAGAAGCCGAGCGACCACAGCAGCGTCTGCGTGCGCAGCGTGAAGAACGGCTCGATCGCAAACGGATAGGCGAGCAACGCGCAGAACGAGCCCAGATTGGACGCGGCATAGAGCACGTAAGGGTTTTTCGGGTGGCCGGTGGCGACGAACCAATGCTGCAGCAGTGGCGCGGTCGCCGACAATGCCATGAAGGGAACGCCGATGGAAAACGCGAACAGCCCGACAAGCCAGAGCATCACGTTATCGTCCGGCGGCACATTGAAGCCCGACGCAACGCTCAGCGGCAGCGTCAACGCGACCAGCGCGAGGAAGGCGAGATGCAACACCGCGGCTTGAGCGGGCTTAAGCAAACGGGAGACAAGGTGCGCATAGGCATAGCCAGCAAACAGGAATGTCTGGAAGGCCACCATGGCGACCGACCAGACCGAAGGCGAGCCGCCGAGCCGCGGCAGCACCATCTTGGTGAACAGCGGCTGCACCGAGAACAGCAGCAGCGCGCTGACGAAGATGGCTGAGGTGTAGACCACCAGCACCAGCCGGTTTCGGCCCATGGAAGCCGCGTCCGTGAC
>DATHHM010000201.1:0-7694 GCA_035317145.1 Xanthobacteraceae bacterium
TGTCGCGACCGGCTTCAACAGGATCGAGCGCGCTCGGCAGCAGCATGACGAAATTACCAGGATTCTTGATCCGCCCGGCCATGCGCGCCGCCTCGTCGCCGGCGCCGAAATAGATATCGGCGCGCGCCGGCCCGACGATCGCCGAGCCGGTATCCTGCCCCACCATCAGGCGGCGGAATTTGGTCGCCGCCTTTTCGTTGGCGAGCGGCAAATCGGCGGCGATGAAGAACGGCGTGCCGTAGATGTGCAGCGCATGATCCACCGCAATCGAGCGGCCCGGAACCAGCGGCACGCCCTCGGCGCCGATCGCCTCGTCCTCGGTCGCGAGGTCGGTGATGCGGAAGAAAACGTAGGATTTATTCTGCGCCCGCAGGTCCTTGGCCTGATCCGGATTGGCCTCCATCCAATCGCGGATGCGCTGCATCGACATTTCGTCCTTCGGGACCACCTTGCGGTCGATCAGCACGCGCCCGATCGGCGTATAGGGCCAGCCGTTATGGGAATCGTAATTGACGCGCAGGATGCTGCCGTCTTCCAGCCTGATCCGCGCCGAGCCTTGGATCTGCGCGAACAGCACGTCGACCGGATCGTGCAGCCAGCAGATTTCCAGGTGCCAGCCGTCGAGCGCGCCATTCTCGATCTCGCCGCGGTCGTAATACGGCACCATCTTGCGGCGGCCGACACGGCGGCCGACTTTGACGCCCTTTGACGGGAACGCGTCGCCGAGCTTGCGCCGCCCGGCAACAACAAGATTGGGCGGCCGGCGATACAGTGGCGCGGTGAACTGATCCGTCCGCACGCTGGAGCCTTCGATAATGGGCTCGTAATAGCCGGTGAGAAAGCCGGCGGTGTCGCCAAGCTTGCTGATGCGCAGCGGCCGGAAATTGTCTTCGAAGAATTTTTTCGCGCCATTGTCGTCGAGCGGGATGGCCGCGAGCGCGTGCGTACAGATATCCTTGAGCGCATCTCCGACCGCACCGAAGTCGCGGCCCGACCGCTGCCTGGTGGTCGTGAGCACGCGGCAGCTTGCGAGAAACGTCGAAAACGCCGCCGCGTGATCGTCGTTGGCCCAGCCGTCGACGTCGGCCCATTCGGCCGGCTCGTATTGCGTGTCGGGAAATTTGATCGGCTCGGTTTCCGCAGCCCGCACCGCGGGCGATTGGCCGGCAAGACCGATGAGCAGCACGAGCAAACAAAAAACCCGGCAATAGGCCGCCATTGGCGTTATTGTCCGGCTTCCGTCGCGACCACTTTCCAATTGGGATCGCGCGAAGAGACGTCGCGCGCGAATGTCCACACATCCGTGACGTCGGTGACCTTCTCGGCGTTGCCGTCGATCACGGTGCCGCTGCGGTCGCGCGTCGAGGACACCAGCTTGGAGATGAAGCGGACGGTGATCTGTGCCGTGCCTTTGCGCTGCTCCGCGGCCGTAATGGTCGAGCCGTCGACCGAGACAAAGCGCGTCTCGGCGGTTTCGCCGCGGTTTTCCCGTTCGGTGATCGCGGCATCGAAACCGTCGAACACCTCGCGCGACAACAGATTGCGCAACTGACGGCGATCGCCCTCGGCAAAGGTGGTGACGATCATCTCGTAGGCGGCGCGCGCACCGGTGATGAAATGCTGCGCATCGAAACTTGTGTCCGCCGCAGCGATCGCATCGAGCCCGGCCGCCACGGCCGAGCCGCTCTCGGCGATGCCCTTCCAGCGCTCGCCTGTGGCCGGCGCCGGCTCGGCTGGGCGGGGCGGGGTTTCCGCCGCCGGCGGCGTCAGCGTTACGACCTTATCGGTTGCCGGGCTGCGCACCACGTCGCGCGCCGAATACGGGTCGTAGGGCGGCCGCTCGCGGCCGGTGCGTTGGCCCAACACGCTGCGAAGCCGCAGGAAAATGAATACTGCGAGCGCCAGAAAGATGATGGTGTAGATGTCGAACACGTTTGACATTCTCTCGGCATCGCAATTGGCGGAACGATGCGTTCCTTATAAGGCGGGCTGAAGCCAATGCTTCAAAACCCTGTTTAACAGGCGGGGGACCCGGTTCCCCGCTCGTTATGTAAGCACGCGCGGGGCACCATCCAGTGGCCGCTTCGACATGACAACAGCGCGCCCGTGCGAAAGTCTAAACGATTGCCGCCGCCGCGCCAACATTGCGGGCACCGGTATCTCGAGCACGGCCGCCCACGCCCCGCGGCTTGAGGCAATGTTGGCCGTCATTTGGGCAAGCGCGCCGAAATTGGCGGCATTATCGCCCCAACGGCAGCCGGCCGGCCGCCATTGTTCGCTCCCCTGCCCTGTGTTAGCCAAGCCGGCAACGCTCGCGCGCGCCGGAGATCAGGATGTCGACGACAAATGGCGATGGCGGCCCCCAGCCACAGATGGCGATGCCTCAAATCGCCGTCCTCGGGCAGTATGTGAAGGATTTGTCGTTCGAGAACCCGCATGCGCCGCGCTCGCTGGCGCCGAGCACGCAACAGCCGACGATCAACATTCAGGTCAACGTCGAAGCCGCGCCCGCGAGCGAGACCGACTTCGAAGTGACGTTGCGTCTGGAAGGCAAGGCGGAATCCGACGGCCTGGTGCTGTACAGCTTCGAGCTGGTTTTCGCCGGCATGTTTCGCGTCGTGAACGTGCCCGCGGACAGTCTGCAGCCGTTCGTACTGATCGAGTGCCCGCGTCTGTTGTTTCCGTTCGCGCGCGAAATCGTCGCCACGGCGGTGCGCAACGGCGGCTTCCAGCCGTTGCTGCTCAACCCGATCGATTTCGTCGACTTGTACCGCCAGCGTTTGGCGGCGTCGCCGGCGTCACCGCCGCTCAATCCAACTTGATATAATCGCGCCAGATCGCGCCGTCGCCGAGGGTTTCGACAAAACGCCGGTGCGCGGCGCGCTCATCGTCCGTCACGCTTACCGCAAGCGGCACGGCGCGCTGGCGCACGACGATCGCCGCGCCGGCAGCTGCAGTCGGCGTCGCGGCTTGCGAGAGCACGAGCGACGCTTGGCGCGCGCCGATCAATTCGACATAGACCTCGGCCAGGAGCTCGGCGTCGAGCAGCGCGCCGTGCTTGGTGCGGCGCGAATTGTCGATCGCATAGCGCTCGCACAAATCGTCGAGCCGGTTCGATCCGCCGGCATGCTTGCGGCGCGCGATGACGAGCGTGTCGATCATGCGCTCGCGGTTCACCGCGGCGCGGCCGGCGCGCTCCAATTCGGCGTTGAGGAAGCCCAGATCGAACATCGCATTATGCGCGACAAGCTGGGCGTCGCCGAAAAAGGCGATGAGCTCGTCCACCTTGTCGGCGAACAGCGCTTTGTCCTTGAGGAATTCGCCCGATAGCCCGTGAATCTTGAAAGCTCCCTCCGGCATGTCACGCTGCGGATTGAAGTAGCAATGGAACACCTTGCCGGTCGGAAACCGATTGGCCAGCTCGATGCAGCCGATCTCGACCATCCGATCGCCCTGGAGCGGATCGAGGCCGGTGGTCTCGGTATCGAACACGATTTCGCGCATCACATCTCCCACGCCGGCAGCGAATCACGGCTTTCGCGGCATCTTAGCGACGGCCTTGAGAATGTCGTGCACCTGGGCACGGGCGTAATCGAAGCTTTGCGAACTATCCACGATAAAATCGGCGCGCCGGCGCTTTTCTTCGTCGGGGACCTGCTTGGCCAGCAGAGTTGCGAATTTCTCTTCGGTCATTCCCGGCCGTTCGAAAGCGCGTGCGCGTTGCATATCGGCCGGCGCCGAGACCACGACCACGGCATCACAGCTCCCCTCGCCGCCGATCTCGAACAGCAGCGGGATATCGAGCACGACGACCGGGGCGCCACGCGCCTGCGTGTCGGCGAGGAACTTGTCGCGGGCCTTGGCGACCAGCGGATGCACGATGGCCTCCAGCCGCGCCAGCGCCGCCTTGTCGTCGATGACTTTTGCCGCAAGCTTGCTGCGGTCGACCTTGCCGCCGGACGTCGTGCCGGGAAATGCCGCTTCGATGGCGGCCACCGCTTCGCCTTCGTAAAGCGCGTGCACCACGGCATCGGAATCGTGCACCGGCACGCCGGCCTCGGCGAAGAATTTTGCCGCCGTCGACTTGCCCATGCCGAGCGAGCCGGTCAGACACAGGACGAAGGGTCGCGCTCCGCTCATTGTGCCAAACATCCGTGGCGGCGAAGAAAATCCAGCGCCGTTAACAGCGGCAAGCCGAGCACAGTAAAATAGTCGCCGTCGAGCCGCTCGAACAGCTGAATGCCAAAACCTTCGAGCTGATAGGCGCCCACGCTTGCGGTCGCAGCATCGCCGACGGCGTCGAGATAGTCGTCGAGGAACCGGTCCGAGGCTGCGCGCATGGTCAGGCGCGCGACCCCGACATATTCGAACAGCACAGCACCATCCTGGACAAAGGCGATTGCCGAATAAAGCTCATGGGTGCGGCCGGAAAGGGCGCGCAGCTGCGCCCGGGCCGCTGCCCGATCGGCTGGTTTTGTAAATCGCCGGCCGTCGAGCGAGAGGGTCTGATCGGCGCCGAGAATGAGGCGCCCGCGATGGCGCTCCGCTATGACGGACGCTTTTTCACGGGCCAGCAGTGCCGCGATCGCCACCGGCGCCTGTAATGGTGCACCCGCTTCCACGCCGCGCTCGTCGATATCGGCCGGGCATATTTCGACCGGAACGCCGGCGGCCTCCAGCAGCGTTCGTCGCACCGCGCTTCTGGAGGCCAGGACCAGCGGCGCCGCGGCGAGCCACAACGGCATGGGTCACGACGCCTTGTGCCGGCGGCGCTCACCGAGCAGCGCCATAACCGCCGCGGCGGTTTCTTCGATCGAGCGCCGCGTGACATCGATCAGCGGCCAATTATGCTTGGCGCACAGCCGGCGCGAGGCGGAAATCTCCTCGGCGACCGCCTGACGGTCGATATACTGATCGTCCTCGCGTTCCACTTTGAGGCCGAGCAGCCGGTTTTGCCGGATTTGCACGATCCGCTCAGGGGTGGCGAACAGACCGACGACCAGCGGGCGCGACAGTCGCTCGACATTGGGCGACAAGGAGACCCCCGGCACCAGCGGCACGTTCGCGGTCTTCACGCCGCGATTGGCGAGATAGATCGAGGTCGGCGTCTTTGACGTCCGCGATACCCCGACCAGCACGACGTCGGCCTCCTCAAGATCGTCGGTTTGCTGGCCGTCGTCGTGCATCATCGTGTAGTTGAGCGCGTCGATGCGGCGGAAATATTCGGCATTGAGTGTGTGTTGCGCGCCGACCTTATGGGTGGTCTCGGCGCCCAGGTAGGCCTGAAACAGGTGCAGTACCGGCCCGAGGATCGACAGGCACGGCAGGCCGAGGTCGCGGCACTTGGTCTCCAGCCGTTCGACCAAATTCTCCTCGAGCAGCGTATAGAGCACGATGCCCGGCGATTCCTCGAGATCCGCTAGCGCCCGATCGAGCTGCTTCTGTGTCCGTATCAGGGGATGCACATGCTCGACCGGCAGGACCTTGGCGTATTGCGCTGCCGCGGCGCGAGCGACGGTGATCAAGGTCTCGCCGGTCGCGTCCGAAATCAGGTGCAGATGAAAGTAACCCGGTGCTTGGGCCATAGGGTGGCTTGGGCCGTAGGGAACAATGAATAACCTGTCGACGACTGGGGAGAAGGCCATGGCTTGGCGCGGGGTGCAAGCACAATAGGGGCAATGCCCGCAACTCCATCCACACCCACACTGCTGTGACGTCACATGGCGGCGACGAAGTTTATAACTGATGGATTGTGGATGACCACCTTACGGTATGCCGGAAACCGCTGTACCAAGCCGATAAGTTTTCCAACGCAGCGCCGCGACCCTTGTAACGAGAATCGGGAATATGTGGGTAGAGTGTGGATGACGCAGGCGTAGAAATGTATGAGTCTAATCAACCGTCACACCACTACAACAGATTCTATTAAACTTAGTTTGGGTAAGGGTAGCAGCGTGCCGGATAAGCCTGTGACTAAACCTTTGCTCCGTACGCTGGCAGGCGAACGGTGCGCTATTCCGCCGATCTGGCTGATGCGGCAGGCGGGTCGGTATCTTCCGGAATATCGGGCAATCCGGGAAAAGACGAATAATTTTCTTGATCTGTGTTTCAATCCGAAGCTCGCTGCGGAAGTCACGTTGCAGCCGATTCGCCGCTTTGGCTTTGACGCCGCAATCTTGTTTTCCGATATTTTGGTCGTGCCGCATGCTCTCGGTCAGCATGTGACGTTCGAGGCTGGTGAAGGGCCGCAACTCGACGCGCTCAAAGACCCCGCAGCGCTCAAACGATTACGGACTGAGGTCGATCACAGCAAACTCGCCCCAGTCTACGAGACGATCGAGCGCGTCAAACCGGAACTGCCGCCTTCGGTTGCGCTGTTGGGTTTTTGCGGGGCGCCGTGGACGGTGGCGACCTATATGATCGCCGGCCATGGCACGGCAGATCAATTGCCGGCACGGCTTTTCGCTTATCGGCATCCCGAAGCCTTCGCGAAGCTTATCGAGCTCCTGATTGAGGCCTCGGCGAGCTACCTGATCCGGCAATTTGCGGCCGGTGTCGATGCCGTGCAGATCTTCGATACTTGGGCGGGGGTATTGCCCGCCGACGAATTCCGCAAATGGTGCATCGAGCCGACAGCGCGGATCGTGGCGAGCGTGCGTGAACAATTTCCGGCCGCGCGCATCATCGGCTTTCCGCGCGGCGCCGGGACTGAGTTGCAACGCTATCTGGGTGCCGTGCCGATTGATGCAGTGGGGCTCGATTGGATGATGGAATTGAATTTTGCGCGCGACTACATCCAGTCGCTACGGACCATTCAGGGCAATCTCGATCCGTTGGCGTTGCTCGCCGGTGGGGCAGCGCTCGATCGTGCGACCGATGCCATCCTCGAAGCGTTCGGACGACACCCGTTCATTTTCAATCTTGGCCACGGCATCCTGCCGGACACACCCATCGGTCACGTGGAACGCTTGATCGCACGGGTTCGCAACCATGTATGAGTGGATCAAGGCGTTCCACATCATCGCCGTCATCGCCTGGATGGCGGGCATGCTCTATCTGCCGCGCCTGTTCGTCTATCACTGCACCGCCGAGATGGGCTCGGTGCAATCGGAGACCTTCAAGGTGATGGAGCGACGCCTGCTACGCGCCATCATCAACCCGGCGATGATCGCGACCTGGGTGTTTGGGCTCGCCCTCGCCTGGCTTGGCCCCGATTCTCGCTACGGTTGGTTCGCCTCGGGCTGGCTTTGGGCCAAAATCATCCTCGTTCTTGGGCTCTCGGCCGTCCATGGATTGTTGGCCCGGTGGATGAAAGATTTTGCCCAAGACCGCAACCGGCATTCGCAGAGATTCTATAGAGTAATCAATGAAGTACCTACCATGCTGATGATCCTTATCGTGCTCCTGGTGGTGTTGAAACCGTTCTGAAGTTCACGCGTTCTTAGGGCAAAGTCGGTTTCGCCTCTTGCTAGAACTGCGGTCTTTTCTTATCTTTGCGCCATCCCACCCTACGTAGGCGGATGCAGCTGAGTTCTGGCTCCAGTGGACTGGAGCCGATTGATGCATCGGGTCCGGGGCCAAGCTCCTCGCAACCCAAGACCTACGATCTTCCTTCTCCCGCCGGCGAAGCTGCATCCAACCCTGCCGCCGGCTTAATTTCCATAGGACATTCTGAATGCGCGAAATGAAACTCC
>DATHHM010000202.1:0-3774 GCA_035317145.1 Xanthobacteraceae bacterium
ACAGCGTCCGCAATCATGCCGCGCGGTCGCCCGCCCAAGACCAAAGCCTGCAATGGGACCTGCTGCGGTTGCGGCTTTTCCTCGATCGCTGGCGCCAGGGACGTTTCGTGGAATTTCGCCAACGCGAGCAGTCGGGCGCTCATTATCATCCACGCTTCGGCACCGAGTTCGGCGTCGATGTTCTGCTGACCTGCCAGGGCGCGCCGTCGCTCATGCGCTGGCGCGGCGTGCCGCTGATGAAGAACGTGTTCGATTTCGCCATGTACCCGGCGCTGCTTGCCGAGCTTCGTCCGCGCACCGTGTTCGAGATCGGATCCGGCCGGGGCGCCAGCGCCACATGGTTCGCCGATAATCTGGCGCTTTGCGGTAGCGACGCCCGCATCCATTCGGTCGATCGGTGCAAAGCCGAGATCGAACACCCGCAGGTGCGCTTTTATCAGGGCGATTGCGCCGAACCGGAACGGCTGTTCGATCCCGTTCTGCTGCAAGCCGAGCCGCATCCATGGCTGGTGGTCGAAGACGCCCACCACAACGTCGCCGCGGTCCTGCAACACTTTCACCGCTTCCTCGCGCCCGGCGATTACCTGGTGGTGGAAGACAGCGACGTCAAACGCGACGCCATCCGGCAGTTTCTCGGCCCGTATCCCGACCGCTATCTGGTCGATACGCATTTCACCGATTACTTCGGCAGGAACGCAACTTGCGCTGCCGATGCAATATTCGTTAGGACGAATACTGATAACGACTGACGACAGATCGATAAATGCCGGTAATATCAGTATAAATTTCTCGTTTATACTCCGATTTAACGCAAATTTAACGATTTTTTCTTAAATTCATCCCCGGGCGACTTCCGAACGCGTGGGACATTCCATGCTCGATAACGGCGCCGCCCAACATCAAATAGGCTTCCAAAGTCAAACAGGCTTGCAACATCAAATAGCTTTGGGCGATCCGGTGCCGTGGTTCAGCGCCGCCACGGTCACGGGCGGCAGCTTCCACTTGCAGGTCGCGGCTGGACGTTGGATCGTGCTCTGCTTCCTCGGTCCGGCTGACGGTGCTCAGGCAAGACAAAAGCTTGCCGAGCTGCTTCGCGACGCCGATTTGTTCGACGAAGACCGGCTTACCGCGCACGTCGTTTTGACGACACCGCCTGTGGAGCCGCCCGCCGAAATCGGCAACGCAGCCGTCTCGTTTCTAGCTGACTATGATCGCGCACTATCGCGATCCTATAGTGCTGTCGAAACCTCGCGCACCGTCGTGCTCGATCCGATGTTGCGCGCCATTGCCAATATTGTGTGGACCCGTCTGGACGACCACCTCACCGGGCTGCGCGACCTGCTGCGGAGCTTGCCGCGCGTCGACGATGCGGCCGGCGTGCCGATGAATGCACCGGTCCTGATCGTCCCGCGCGTGTTCGACTTTGCGTTCTGCGAGCTGCTGGTCAAGCTCTATGACCGGATGGGTGGCCGGGATTCCGGTTTCATGCTCGATGTCGCCGGAAAGAGCCAAACGGTGGTCGACTATCGGCTCAAGCGCCGCAACGATCTGCCGCTGGTGGCGCCCGAGCTGCGTGAGGCGATATGCGATCAATTTCGCCGGCGCCTGCTGCCCGCCATAAATGCGTATTTTCAGTTCGCCGCGACTCGCATGGATCGTTACATCGTGGCTTGTTACGACAGCGCCGTCGGCGGGCATTTCTATCGGCATCGCGACAACGTCAATGCCGGCGCACAGCATCGGCGTTTCGCCGTCACGCTCAATCTCAACAAGGATTATGACGGCTGCGACCTGCAGTTTCCGGAATTCGGCCGCAAGATCTATCGCGCGCCGGTCGGCGGCGCCGTGGTGTTTTCATGCGGCGCGCTGCATCAGGTGACGCCGATCACGCAAGGGCGGCGCTACGCCTTCTTGGCCTTTCTCTACGGCGAGGCGGACGCCGCGCTGCGCGAAGCCAATAATGAGCGGCTGCAAGACGGCGAAGCACGCTATAGCGGCATGGATGACCGTCTTTTTCCCGAGCGCGCACGGGCTTAAGCGCAAGCTCAGCCGACTTTGATCGTAATATTGATCGTGGTGCCGGCCGGCGCCGCGATCTCAATGTCCTTTGCGGGCGCCGCCGCCGATACGGCAGCGGCGAGCGCCGGCCTCGTCTGCGCACGAAGCGGCGCGGCCGCGACTGCCGCCACCTTCGGCGGCCACACGCAAGACTTCAACAGCGGCTGCTTGGGATCGAGCAGGTTCAGATAGGTATCGATGGAATGCCAGCACTCCAACGACCACACCGTCGACGATCCGGAATTGTAGATGTGCTCGGTCTCGATGTGCCAAAAGGGGAAAATCGGCAGCTTGGGTACGACGTCGAGCTCGTTGACGATGCGCCACGACGGGATGCCGAGACCGTCGAACGTGGTCGCAAAGGTGTAATCGCCGACGCGGGGCGACGCCAGCGTGCACAGCAGGGGCGTCTTCACTTTCTTGGTCAGTGAATTATCCGCCACATAAAGCGTCGCCAGCGCGCGCCGAGGCTATGCGCGACGACGGTGACCGACTTCTGCGCCACCGCAGTGGCTTGCGCGGTGGCGAGTTGGGTTTCCGCCGCATGGCGGCGCACCGCTTCGGCCACCTGGTCGGCGAAGCTGCCGGCCGCTTCGAGCGACTCGCCCTGGCCAGCCGGCGCCGCTTCGGTCAGCGCCTGCCCCTTCAGCGGCGCGATCATGCGCAAGGTCTGGTAGATGCGGAAGAAGCCGTAGCCGACGTCGCCGCCAAACGCCTCCCACTGCCACGGCACCATCGAGGTGAGATCGTCCCACCATTCCGTCGGATCGCTGGTGCCGCGAATGGCCAGCACGTAACCGTCGGTGCCCGGGTTGTGCGCGAGCATGCCGTAGAAAGTCCAATCGCCCTCCTCGAAGATGAAGTCCCGCATCTGCACCCAGGCGACGAAATTGTATTTGTCGGGCAGCTTCACGGTCGGCGGCGTCGGGTTGTCTGGATGGTTGTCGTACATCGCGTAGGCCGCATTGACGAACCGACCGTAGAACGCGGCCTTCAAAGGATCGTAGGTCAGCGACGTATTCGCCGGGCCGGGCGCGGCCATCGTGGGACCTCGCTGGTTTGTTGAGCGCGAACGCTATCTTGTAGCGCGCGAATGACGACACGACTGTAACGTGTGAAAAACTCATCGTCTACCCGACGGCAAGAAGGGTTCCTGAGGTCACGCGCGCCGCCCCATGCGCCGCGGACCGGTATCGGTCACGCCGAGATGTTTCTCCAGCGCGGCGCGGTCGGCGATCAATGTCGCGCTGTCGGCGGCATGGACCACGCAGCCGCGCTCGATGATGATGGCGTTGTCGGTGACGCCGAGAATCTTTTTTGCGTTCTGCTCGACCAGGATCGCCGACATGCCTTCGTCGCGGATGACGCGGCGCAATGCCGCCAGCAATTCCTCGACGATGATCGGCGCAAGGCCTTCGAGCGGCTCGTCGAGCAGCATGACGCGCGGATTGAGCACCAGCGCGCGCGCCACCGCGAGCATCTGCTGCTCGCCGCCGGACAGCTGATTGCCGAGATTGCCGCGTCGCTCCTTGAGTCGGGGAAACAGCGCGTAGACTTTCTCCGTGCTCCACGGCCCCGGCTGCGCCACCGCGGTCAGGTTCTCGTGCACGGTGAGCGATTTGAAGATGTTGCGCTCCTGCGGCACCCAGCCGACGCCGGCGCCGGCGCGCTGGTCGGAGCGAAGACGGGTCAGCTCCTTGCCGTCGAGCAGGATGC
>DATHHM010000203.1:0-9773 GCA_035317145.1 Xanthobacteraceae bacterium
GCTCGGCGATCAGCACCCTTGGCTGAGCAGCGTGTAGTGCACCGGAAAGGCGAAATCCGCTGGCCGCCGGCCAGGCGGCAGATCTGGCGTGGCGGTATCGACGCCGACGAGCTTGGCGCCCTGTTTGACCAGCCAGGCCGCGGCTTCGCCAGTGAGCGACGCGTGGCGCATGTAGCGGTCGGTGTTGATGTGCTTGGCGCGGCCGGTATCCAAGAGCACGATATCGCCCGGCCGCAGGCGCGGCGTGGCGCGTTCGAGATCGGCGACGTCGATCATGCCGTCATCGTCCGCGTCGAAGCGCCAGATCACGCCCGGGCCGTAAAGCCGGTCGAGCGGCACCTCGTCCATGGCCGGGCCGTCGGCGATGAAATGACGCGGCGCGTCGAGATGGGTGCCGTGATGCACCACCATGTGGACTTCGGTGACATTGGCGCGATGCTCCGGAATTTTCCACAGCCGGCGGATCACCGGCTGCGGAAACGCCGGGATCCGCGACAGCTCCTCGGTCAGCCGATGCGACAGATCGATCCAGGGACCGGCGGCACCGGAAATCTTCGGCGCCGGCACATCGAGCCAGCCTTTCCAGCCGGGGATTTTGTCGTTGACGGTCTCGCACATGGCAAACACTCACTTTGGCTGCGGGGCAATATGGTCGAGCGCATCGAGCAGATAGGGCCGAAAGCCCGGATAGTTCTCGATCATCGGGAAGTGGCCCATGCCCTTCATGAGCCTATAATGCGAGCCTGGGATCGCCGCGGCGACGGCCTCGGTCATCGCCGGCGTGCATGAGTAATCGTATTCGCCGGTCAAGAGCGCGACTTTGCAGCGCGCCGTATCGATCTGTTTGATATCCTCGCGCGCATCCCAATCGACGCTGTAGAAATACACGTCACCCTGATAAACGCCCGGGCCGGATTGGGCGTAATACCACCAGTTCTCGCGCCGATTCACTTCCGGGCTGTACGGCGAGTTGAGGCCATAGGTGTAGCTCGCGCACAATTCGCCGCCGTGGATGGCCGGGTGGTGCAGGAAATCGTTGTAGCGGCCCGGCGCATAGGCCGAGCTTTCCAAGCCGACGATGCCGGTAAGCTCGTCCTGATAGCGGGCCGCGAGCTTGAGCACGATGGCGCCGCCCATCGAGCAGCCGAGCAGTGTTGGCCGTTCGAGCCCGAGCGCGAGCCAGACCGCGCGGATGATGGCGCAATAGGAGTCCGTCGTCAGGCGGAATTTCTTCAACCACCAGCGATCCGGCGGCGTCGAGCGGCCGTGATACGGCATGTCGAAGGCGATGACGCGAAATCGCCCGGTGATCGCGCCGTCATTCATCAGGTGACGGAATTGCCGGCTGTCGTTACCCGCCGTGTGCAGGCAAAGGAGCGGCAGGCCGCGGCCGGCCTCTTCGATGAAAATCCGGTGCCGTTCGCCGACGATGTCGATGGTGATGTAGCGGCCGGCGATCGGCTCGAATTCAGGCATCGGGCATCCCCGTTTCCCGCATGATGTTCATCAGGCGATGCAAGGCGCGCGCATTCTGCATGGCAACGAGGCTGTCGCCCTCCAGGCGAAAATTTGGCACGCGCATGAGCATGGCGAAAAAGTCGTGATAGAGCGGCGGCGGATCGGGGCTCAAGAATTTTTTCCAGACGTCGACCGGCGCAGCGAAGCCGAATGCGGCGCGCACATCGAGCCGCGGCGACGCGATGATGTCGGCGATCTTTCCCTTCGCTATTTTCAGGGCGTAGCGGTTGTCGCCGAATGTCAAAGTCAAGGTCGTATTGAACCACTCGCCGATGACATCGAGCTCAGGATCGCCGTTCACCCTTTCACGGTATCGGGCAAGCCAAGACGCGCCTGGATAGTCGCTCATGATGCTAAAGCCCACACGATAGCGGCGTTAATCGGCGTGCGCGGTCGCGAGATAAGCATGCTCCAAGCGGCGTGGCAGATCGGCTTCGCCGGTTTTGGCTTCCAGCACGATCGAGCCGCGTGCCAGCGCATAGACGCGATCGGCGAGCGCCAGCGCTTTCTCGATCAATTGCTCGACCAGCAACACTGCCGTGCCGGTCTCGCGCAGCCGCCGCACCACCACGAGCACGCGATCCACCAGGACCGGCGATAGACCGGCGGAAGGCTCGTCGAGCATGAGGAGGCGCGGCCGTCGCACCAGACCCTGCGCCACCGCCAATATCTGCTGCTGGCCGCCGGAAAGGGCGGCGGTGCGTTCGTGGCGCTTGGCGGCGATTTCGGGAAACAGCGCGAGCGCCTCTTCGACGCGCGCTGAGCGCTCGCCGCGGGGCAGGTCGTAAGCCGCGAGCAGCAAATTATCGAGCACCGCAAGCTGCGTGAACACGCGATGTCCCTCGACCACATGGGCGAGGCCGGCTTTGACGATATCGCGCGGGCTTGCTCCGGCGAGATCGCGACCGGCAAAACGCACGCTTCCCGACCAGGGCAAGAGGCCCGACACGGCGCGCAACAATGTGGTTTTGCCGGCGCCGTTCGGGCCCAGCAGCGCCACCACCTCGCCCGCGCCGATCGCCAGATTGACGCCGTGCAGCACGCCGATCTTGCCGTAGCCGCTCGAGAGGCCGGCGATGTCCAGGAGCGGGTCAGCCGCCGAGATAGGCATTGACCACCTCCCGGTGCGAGCGGATTTCGGCCGGCGTCCCGGCCGCCAGGTTTTTGCCGAGATTGAGCACGGTGACGTGGTGGCAGATGTCGAAAATCAGGTCGGCATGATGCTCCACCAACAACACGCCGGTACCGGCACGCGCGATCGCCACCACCAGCGCGCCGAGCCGCCCGATCTCCTCGGCCGAGAGGCCGGCCGCCGGCTCGTCGAGCAATAGGAACGCCGGGCGCAGCATCAACGCGCGCGCGATTTCCGTAAAACGCAACTCGCTGTGCTGCAGCCGGTCGGCGCGCACTGAAGCGAGACGCTCCAGCCCGACCGCCGCCAGAGCCAGCATGGCGGTGTCGCGCAGCATGGCTTCGTCGCGGCGATGGCGTGGCAGCGACAGCAGCGATTCGACGAACGTGCCTTGGCCGTCGATGGTGCCGCCGATCATGACGTTCTGCAGCACCGACGCGGAGCCGACGATGCGCGGGGTCTGGAACGTTCGCGCAATGCGCATATGGGCGCGGCGGTGCCGCTCCAACACCGGTAGCGCAGTGCCGTTGAGCCTGACCGTGCCGGACTGCTGGGCGTAATAACCGGAGATGACGTTGAGCGTCGTGGTCTTGCCGCTGCCGTTGGGGCCGATCAGGCCATGGATTTGGCCCGAGCGGATTTCGAGGTCGAGGCCGTCGATCGCATGCACCCCGCCGAATGCCAGCGCCACCTGTTCCAGCGTCAAGGCACCGGCTTCGGCCGGCGCGGCGAGGAGACGCGTGAGCAGTTCGGGCCGCGGGACGATGGCGCGACCGCTCTCGAGCGGGCGGCGGTTCTTGAAATCCAACAATTCGGCAATGCCTCCCGGCATGGCCAGCACGATGACGAGGAGGAGCACCGCATAGAGAAACGTCGACCACGCCACCAAGGGAGCGGCGAATTCCGGCAACACGGTCAGAAGAATGGTGCCGAGCAGCGGCCCGAGAATGGAGCTGCGCCCGCCGATCAGGATGGCGATGAAGAACAGCACCGACAGATCGAGGGTGAACGCATCCGGCGTAATGTAGGATTGCAACGAGGCGAATAGCCCGCCGGCAACTGCGGCAACGGCGCCGCTGAATAAGAACACTGCCCCAAGCAGAGCAGGTTTTGAGATGCCGCATGCTTCGGCGGCGACCTCCGCATCGCGGATCGCGGTGAGCGCGCGGCCGAAGCGGCTTGCCGCGATATTCGCCGTCATCCAGGTGCAAATCGCCGCGAGTCCGAAGCAGAAATAATAAAAGCCCCACTGGGAATCGAACGGTCTTGGAAAAATCGGTCCGGCAACGCCGACGCCGCCGCCGGTGACGCTCTGCCAAGCCAATGCCACCTGGGTGACGATGGTGGCGAAACCGAGTGTCGTGATGGCGAAATAGAAGGTGCGCAGCCGCAGCGCCGGCAGTCCGACGATCAAGCCGAAGATTGCGCCGAACACGGCCGCAATCGCCAGCGCCAGATAGGGCGACAGCTCCGGCGTGACGTTGCCGGCTACAAGCACGCTCGTGGTGTAAGCGCCGAGCGTGAGCAGCGCCACCCAGCCGATGGCGATCTGACCGGCGAAACCGACGACCAGGTTGAGGCCGGACACCAGCACCCAATAGACGCAGGCGCGGGTCGCGATCACGCCCCAATAGCCGCCGCCGAACAGCGGGAAGGCGATGCCGACAACGAGCAGGACGAGGAAAGGCAGCGCCACGCCAAACGTGCTCGTTGCCCCGAGCGCGTCGGCACGGCTCGGGCGCACTTGTATCATCGGCGTGTCCATCAAACGCGGCGTTGGACGGCGGCGCCGGCGAGACCTTCGGGGCGCGCCAGCAGAACAATGATGAACACTGTAAAGACTGCGACCGAGGCGAAGATGCCGCCCACCAGAAAATTCGCGGTTTGCTGAAACAGTCCGAGCAGGAGGCCGGCGACCACGGCGCCGCGGTTGTTGCCCATGCCACCCAACGCGACCGGGACAAAGCCATAGAACGTCAGCATCGGCCCATTGCCGAAAAAGGCCAAAAGCATCTCGCCGCCGGCAAAGCCGGCGAGCGCGCCGATCGCACCGGCGAGCGCATAGCTCGCCATGCGCAAGCTGCGCTCCGGCAGCCCGAGCGCGCGCGCCGCATAGGTGTCCTCGGCAATCGCCAGAAAGGCGCGGCCGATCAGGGTGTGGCGATAGAGCAATTCCAGGCCGACGATCACCCCTGCGCAGGCGAGCATCGGCAGCCAGAACTGCTGATCGAATCCGCCGCGGGCGATGTCGAAGAGGCGCGGGAACGGCCGCGCCTCAGTACCCCATTCAATGGCGGTAAACTGCTGCACCATCAACGCCAGCGCCAAGGTCGAGAGCACGTAGAGATGCTGGTCGAGGCTCTTGAGCACCGGCCGCACGGCGACGATCTCGGTAACGATGCCGAGCAATACGCCGCCGGCCAGTGCCAGGAGAAAGCCGACCGCCACCGGCATGCCTAAGCGGGCGATGAACAGCGAGCCCAGCACGCCGCCCAGCATGCCGAGCGTGCCAGCGGTGAAGCTGAACACGCGCGAGGCGGAGAACATCACATTATATGTGATGCCGATCAGTGCGTAGATGCAGCCGATCGCCAGTCCAGTCGAGACGATCGATGCGACCATCGGCTCAAGCGCTGTAGCCGGGAGCCAGATTGAAGGCGCCGTCCTTGAGCGAGTTGGCCTCGACCATCACCACCTCGTCGTCGGGGTAGCCGTCGTGCTTATCGGCGGCGAAGGAGATGTCGCCGTAGACGCCGGGGAAACCTTTCAGCTTGTTGAGATAGCCGACGATGGCGTCGGGCTCGGTGCCGACGTTCTTCATTGCCTCGCCGATCATCCGCGGCGAGTCGTAGCCGAGCGCGATCCACCACAACAGCGTGTCGCCCATGTCGATCTTGGCGCTCTTCAAACGGTCGAGGAAGGCGCTGGTGCGATCGGACAGCTTGCCGCCAGGAGCGTAGCAGACCGGGCGGAAATTGTTGGGATAGACCTTGGCCCAGTATTCCGGCTTTTCCAGCAAATCCTTGGTCTGGCCGGAGCCGAGCGTGGTCTGGCCGACGATCGGCACGTCCCAGCCCATCTGCCCGCGGGTGTTGATGATGCGCGACAGGAAGCCGGCATTCACGCTCCACGGCATGATCGCTTCCGCGCCTGCCGATTGCATGCGCAACAGCTCGGGTTTCAGATCCGGATTGGCGGCGTCGACATTGCCCTGATAGACGACTTCGGCGCCCTTGGCCTTGAGCATCGGCGCATAGGCATTGACGGACGCGGTGCCGTAACCGGTGGTGTCGCTGATCACCGCGACCTTTTTGCGCTTGAGCACCTCCATCACGTAGCGGTTCGCGGCGCTGCCGATCTGCTGGTTGGTCGGTGCGTTGCGAAAGCACATCGGGTATTTCTGCGGATCGGTCAGGGCATCGACCCAGCAAGGATGGATCTGCGGGGTATTGGTGCGCGCAAGCAGCGGCACCACCGCGAGCGACTCGCCGGAATTGACCGGGCCGAAGACAACGCTGACCTTTTGCCCACGCGTGAGCTCGGCCGCGCCGTTCACCGCCTTGGTCGGATCGCTTTGGGTGTCGCGGGTGATCAGCTCAAGCTGCCGGCCGTCGATGCCGCCGGCGGCGTTGATCTCCTGCACCGCCAATTGGATGCCGCGATTGATGCCGACGCCGGTGGACGATGACGGACCGGTGAGTGCCGGCAGATAGCCGACCGGGATCGGGTCTTTTGCGGCGATCGCAGGCTTGGCTAGGCTGCTTGCAGCAATGACGGCGCCGGCGGACTTCAGTGCTTGACGACGAGTCAGCGACATTTTGATTTCCTCCCTGAATTTGGTTCCCGTAACGGTGTTCTGTCGGGCTTTTGCCGGGTACTATAGCCTTGGCTTGATGGTCCGCAAAGCGCCCTGTCGGGCGTGGGATTTCTCCCAACATCTTTCTTCGACAGGTGTTTTCTGGCATGGGCGGCCTGCTCGGTTGCGTGCGATTTTTGTAAAAGGAGCCAGGGCGATGGAATTGGGGCTTGCAGGTAAGACGGCGCTCATCACGGGCGGCAGCAAGGGAATTGGGCTTGAGACAGCCCGCGCGCTGGCGCGGGAGGGCGTGAAAGTCCTGATCTGCGCCCGCCGGGAAACGGCGCTGGCGGACGCGGCACGCGACATCATGCAAACCACGCAAGCCAAGATCGAGACGCATTCGCTGGACGTGACCAAAGTCGAACAGATCGCAACGATTCCGCGCATCGTCGGCGACAAACTCGGCCGCATCGACATCCTGGTCAACAATGCCGGCACCGGCACCTATAAGCCGTTCCTCGACGTGACCGATGAGGAATTGGTCGATGGCATGGCGATCAACTTCTTCGCCCAATTCCGCATCTGCCAGCGCATCGTGCCGCTGATGATCGCGCAAGGCGGCGGCCGGATCGTCAATGTCAGCGGCCAGACCGGGATCATGACGCTCAATCCTCCGTTCCTATCCTCTTGCACAGGACCGGCGAAATCGGCCGAGATCCGCTTCTCAAAAGTGCTCGCCAACGAGCTGGCGCCGCACAACATCCGCGTCAATTGCGTAATTCCGGGCTTCATCAATACGCCCGAGCGTTTTGCCAAATGGGAACGAGAAATGGCCAAGCGCCAGCTCAGCCCCGAGGACGCCGCGGTCGAGCGCGCGCAGTGGTCGAGCAATCAAGGCATGCGCGATACGCGCTGGGGCACGCCGGAGGAGATCGCCAATCTCATCGTCTTCGCCGTCTCGGACGCGGCGAGCTATATCAACGGCGCGGAGCTTGTTGCCGACAATGCAATGGATAAATCGTAGGCGCCGACGGCTTCGTCGGCCCTCCCCGCGTCGCCAAGACCGATGTAGCATCGCCGCAGCGTTGCGCGCGGGCAGCCGCATGGCCGCCACAAGCATCGGGAGGACGGCATGACAACGGCAAGCGATAGCGTTGAGTTGACGCGCGTCGGCCCCGGCACCGTCATGGGCCGGTTGATGCGGGAATATTGGATTCCCGCATTGATGTCCTCCGAAGTCACCCGTGGTGGCGCACCGCTCCGCCTGATGCTGCTCGGCGAGAAGCTCATCGCCTTTCGCGACGGCGCCGGCCGCGTCGGCGTGATGGATCATCACTGCCCGCACCGCTGTGCGTCGCTGTTTCTCGGCCGCAACGAGGCCGACGGGCTGCGCTGCATCTATCACGGCTGGAAATTCGACGTCGCCGGCCACTGCATCGATATGCCAAACGTGGCGCCGCAGCAGGACTTCAAGCACAAGGTCGGCGCCAAGGCGTACCGTGCGGTCGAACGCGCCGGCGTGGTGTGGGTCTATATGGGGTCACGCATCGAAGCGCCGCCGCTGCCGGGTTTCGAGGTGCTCGGCGTCCCGGACGACGAGGTCGGCGTGCTCTTCGTCCAGCGCCACTGCAACTATCTGCAGGCGCTGGAGGGCGACATCGACACCTCGCATTTCGGCTTCCTGCACGCCGGCCACGTCGACGCCGACGACCTTGCCGACAACGATCCGATCCTCCACACCGTCGCGATCCGCACGCCGGACTACCACATCGCCGACACCGCCTGGGGCACGACCTATGCGGGCTACCGCACCGCCGGCCCCGGCCGCACCTCCTGGCGCTTCGGCAACTTCTTGTTTCCGTTCTGGACGCAGGTGCCGAACGGAGAATTCGCACAGCACCTGCAAGTGCGCGGCTGGGTGCCGCTCGACGACGAGCACACCATGTACTGCGTGCTGTGGTGGAAGCGGGGCATGTCGGCCATGACCCAAGAGGCGCCGGCATTCAAGGACGGCACGCCGGTCGGCGGCATGGGGCGGCGCAACGATTTTCTGCCCAACACCACCGATTGGCTCGGGCGCTTCAGGCTCGCGGCGAACTCCAGTAACGACTGGGGCATGGACCGCGCCGCGCAACGCGACAACACGATCTACAGCGGCATCGAGAGCGTCCATTTGCAGGACCAGGCCGTGACCGAGAGCATGGGCGCGATCCTGGATCACAGCTTAGAGCATCTCGCCCCGTCGGATCTGATGATCACGCGCACGCGGCGCCGTCTGCTCATGGCCGCCCGTGCGCTGCACGATAAGGGGGTCTCGCCGCCGGGCGCCGACAATGTCGACGTGTTCCGTGATGCCCGCGGCGGCTACTTCGTCAGCGACGAAGCCGGCGGCTGGCAGGACGCCTATGCGGCGCAGCTGGCGATCGCCTCGCGGCCGCCCGCGACCGCCTTGCACGCCTCGCCATCAAGCGGCCGCCGCTAAAGCGGCCTTCGCGTCCTCGAGGATCATATCCGCACCCTTCTCGCCGATCATGATCGTCGCCGCATTGGTATTGCCGGAAACGACCGCGGGCATGATCGAGGCGTCGATTACGCGCAGCCCCGTAAAACCGCGCACGCGCAGCCGCTCGTCAACCACGGCCTTGGGGTCCTGGCCCATGCGGCAGGTGCCCACGGGATGATAGGTGGTGGAGCCGCGGTGGCGGATGAAATCGAGCAATTCGTCGTCGTTGTCGCATTGCGCGCCAGGCTCGATCTCCTCGGCGATATAGCGCGCCATGGCGGGCGCCTGAAAAATGCGCCGCATCGCCGCGACGCCGGCCACGATAGTCTCGCGGTCCTTTTGTGTCGCCAAATAATTCGGGTGAATGGCCGGCGCCTCGTGCGGATCGGCGGATTTGATTTTCACGTAGCCACGGCTCTCCGGCCGCAGCAACACGCAATTGCCGGTCACACCCGGGAACGGATCCAGTTGACCACCGATGGTCTGGGCCGAGAACAGCGAAATCGAGCATTGCGAGTCGGGCGTTGCCGATGTGGGAAGCGCGCGAATGAAACATGCGGAAGACACCGCCGGGATGGCGAGATAACCGCGGCGGGTGAGGACGTAGTGCAAGCCGTGCGTGAGCTTGCCACTTACGCTGCGCACCGCATCGTTGAGCGTAATCGGCTCTTTACAGCGCAAAATGATGCGGCCTGAAATATGGTCGTTGAGATCGTCGCCGACGCCTGGGGCATCGGCGATCACAGCGATGCCGTGCGGTTTTAGGAGCGCCGCAGGGCCAAGCCCCGAAAGCTGCAGCAGTTGCGGCGAATTGAACGCTC
>DATHHM010000204.1:0-2660 GCA_035317145.1 Xanthobacteraceae bacterium
CCTCGGCGAGCGGCGGCAAGTCGGGCAATTGGCTCAACGGCCGATCGCTTAATTTCGCCAGCGCGCGGAATTTGCCGTCCTTGATGAACGGGTAGCTCGACGCCATGCCGTCGATGCCGAAATCGACGCTGCCCGTGAGCAGTCCCTCCACGGTCTCGGCACTGCCTTTGTATGGAATGATGGCGAAGTTCGTGCCGGTGAGTTTTGCAAACAACAGCGCGGCGAGCCGGCCGTTGGTGGTGCCGGTGCCGAAATTGAGCTTGCCGGGCCATGCTCTGAGCGTCTCAAGCAGGTCCTGCACGGTGTGCGCGGTGGAGTCCCCGCGCACTTCCAGCACCGAGATATTTTTTGCGCCGAGCGAGATCGGCTCGAAATCCCGGGCCGGATCGTAAGGCAGGTCCTTCTTCACCAGCGGATTGAGCACCATGGTCGAGTCCATGGCGGCGAGCAGCGTGTAGCCGTCGGGATCGGCCTTCGCCACCACTTCGGCGCCGATGGTGGTGTCGGCGCCCGGGCGGTTCTCGATCACCACCGTCTGGCCCCACGACGCCGTCATCTCCTTGCCGATGATGCGGGTGAGAATGTCGGTCGGGCCGCCGGGCGGGAACGGCACGATGACGTGGATCGGCCGGTTGGGATAATTGGCGGCTTCGAGGTTCTGGGCAGTAGCAACAGAAGATGTGGCCGCGAGCAGAAGAGCCGCCGCCAAAGCGCGAGCGGCGAGCGCCATCATTCCCTCCCCCCTTGTGGGGGAGGGTAGGGTGGGGGGTCGGGAGGTTGGGCGCATGGGGTGACGCTGGTGAATCACTATGACATCCCCACCCTGACCCTCCCCACGAGGGGGAGGGGAATAGCCGTCATCTCACGCATCAAGGTCTTTCATCAACCGGCCGAGATTTGGCGCCGGCTCGCCGTCGCCAAGCTTTTCCTTGAGCCGTTTCAGGCAGCCCCATAGCACCGCCTGGTTGCTATTGACCACCGGCTTGCCCAGCGCCGCCTCGATCGCGGTCACCGCCTCGATCTGGGTGGTGTTGGTGCAGCTCAGGAAAATGCCGTCGGCCTCCGGCGTGTCGTTCTCGCGCGCCAGTTCGAGCCAGCGCTGCGGCGTCACCGCCTCGAAGTCGGCGGCGGTGGCGCATTTGAGCGCCACGTCCTTCACCACGGCAAAGCCGGCGGCGTTCAGATAGGCGATGATCGGCGCATTGGACATGTAGGGGCTGAGCAGTACGAGCTTCTTGAGGCCCAGCGCGCGCAGCGCATCCTTCACCAGGCTCGACGTCGACAGCGCCTCGATGCCGGTGGTCTTCTCAATGAGATTGATGATGCGCGCCTCGCCGTCGGCGCCTTCCTTCATCGACGTGTTGGTGCAGTGGAACACGATGAGGTCGGGCTCGGCGTCGGCCAGCGTGCCGGCGGCGTGGGCGATCTCGTCGGTCAGTTCGGCCACCGTCTTGCCCGGCTGGCCGGCAACGCGGCCGCGCGCCACGTAAACGCCAAGTCCCTCGGGCGCGTAGTGGTTGAATTGCGGCTCGGTCATGCGGTTGACCGAGGGGATGATCAGGCCGATGCGCGCCCGCGGCTCGGCGAGCGCGGCGGCGAGGCTGTTCTTCTCTGCGATTGCGTCCATGGTTCGCGCTCCTTCTACTGTACCGACAATCCGACGCTTTTGGCCAAGGCGCCCCAATAGGCCACTTCCCCGGCCAGGAAGGTGTTGAGGCCCGCGACGTCCACATCCATCGCCAAGGCGGCCTGCCGCTCAAAGTAATCGCGGACTTTTGGGGTCTTCACAATACGCCGAACCTCGCGATTGAGTTTTTCGACGATCTCTGGCGGCAGGTTTTTCGGCCCGGTCAGCCAGAACCAGGTGTCGCCGTGCACCTCGGGATAGCCCTGTTCGGTGAAAGTTGGAATGTCCTTGTACACCGGGTTGCGCTCGGTCGAGGTCACGGCGACCGCGGTGACCCCGCCGGCTTTGATCTGCTCGCCCGAGGTCAAAAGCCCGGTCATCGACAGCGCAATATGGTTGCCGAGCACCTCCATCAGACCGGAATTGGGCGCCGGCACATGCACCAGCTCGATGCCTGCCTTGCGTTTGAACTGCTCCATCATCAATTGCCCGAGCGAGCCGGGCCCGGGCGACGAGAAGGTCAGCGGCGTCTGCCGGGCGCGCGCGGTTTTGACCAGGTCGGCGAGGTTGCCGATGCCGAGCGTCGGATTGGCGATCAGCACGAAGCCGTCGGCGCCGATCATGGCGATGTGAGAAAAATCCTTGATCGGGTCATAGCCGACATTGGGGTTGATCGCGGGGCTGGTGATGTGCGGCCCGGAGCCGCCGATCATCAGCGTATAGCCGTCGGGCGCGGCGCGGGCGGTAAGCGCGGCGCCGATGGTGCCGCTAGAGCCCGGGTGGTACTCGATATAAAATTGCTGGCCGAATGTTTCCGCCAGCTCCTCCGCGATCAGCCGGCCGAATTGATCGGCGCTGCCGCCCGGCGAGAAGGCTACGATGATTTTTACCGAGCGCGTGGGCCAGTCTTGCGCGGATGCCGGAGCAGCCGCTGTCGCGGTCAGCATCGTGGCAGCCAGGGCGAGCGTCGCGAGTGTTCTCATAGGACCGTCCGTTCCGCCACCAAGAGCCGCATCAGGCCGTCGCAGGATAT
>DATHHM010000205.1:0-4925 GCA_035317145.1 Xanthobacteraceae bacterium
CAACAAGGTCGTGAACGAAGGTCTGGCGACGCCGGAACTGCAAAACAAGCTCAAGCAGCTCGGCGGCGAGCCGCAGCCGAAGTCGGTTGCGGATTTTGCCGCCTTCATCGCCGATCAGTACAAACGCTGGGGCGAGGTGATCCGCATCACCGGCGTGACGTTGAACTAGCCCCGCTTCGAGGAAAGCCATGAATTTTCCGACCGCAGTGTCGCGACGTGACGCAATGTTTCTGGCGCTGGCCGGCGTCGCCGCCGGACCAACAGCAAGCCGCGCCGACGATTATCCGTCGCGGCCCGTAAAAATCGTCGCGCCGTTCGGCGCCGGCGGGCCGACCGACGTCTACACGCGCTCTATCGCCAACGAATTGCAAAAATCGCTCGGTCAGACCTTCTTCATCGAAGATCGTCCCGGCGCCGGGACCACGATCGGCACCGACCTCGTCGCCCACGCGGCGCCCGACGGCTACACCTTGCTGATGGTGTCGGGCACGCAAACGGTCAACGAAACGCTGTACACCCAAAAACCCTATCAGCTGATGCGCGACCTGACGCCGGTGGCGCCGCTGATGGACACCGACTTGGTGCTGGTCGTGCATCCGTCGGTTCCGGCGAAGAACCTGCAGGAACTGCTGGCGCTGGCGCGCGCAAAACCTGGAACGCTCAATTACGGCTCGTCGGGGCCAGGCTCGAATTACCATATGGCGGCCGAGCTTTTGAAAAGCCTCACCGGCATCGACATCGTGCATGTGCCGTACAAAGGCTCGACCGGCATGCGCAGCGACATTTTGAGCGGACAGATTCAAATGCTGTTCGACTCGATTCCGACCATGGCGCCGACCGTGCAATCCGGCATGGTGCGCGCGCTCGCTACCAGCGGCAGGACCCGTTCGCCGATCCTGCCCGACGTGCCGACCTTCACGGAAGCCGGCGTGCCCGGTTTTCAGGCGACATTGTGGGTCGGCTTCATGGCGCCGAAAGCGACGCCGCAGCCGGTCGTCGATCAACTCAGCCGCACCATCACCGACATCCTCAAGCGCCCGGAGATCAAGGACGCCTGGGAGAAACAGGGCGCATCGCCCATGGTGATGACGCAGGCCGTGTTCACCGCCTTCATGGAGTCGGAAATCGCCAAATGGGCTAAGGTGATCCAGGCCAACCACATCGCTCTCATTAATTAGAGCATGATCCCGAAAAGTGGATACCGGTTTTCGGACAAGATCATGCTCAAACGAATAAGGTGCACAGCATGAACGAGATGACGAAACCCGCCGCGGCGATCAAAGGCGAGGAGCATTGGACTACCAAGGACGGCGGCGCAAAGCTGTTCATGTTCGAGAAATGCGCCGGCGATTCGAAACAGACCGCGGGCACGATCCTGTTCGTGCATGGCTCGTCGATGGCGGCGCAGCCGACATTTGACTTGCAGGTGCCGGGCCGGCCGGACTCTTCGGTGATGGATTTCTTCGCACGGCAAAATTACGACTGCTGGTGCGTCGACATGGAAGGCTACGGCCGCTCCACCAAGGATCGCGACAACAACGCGCCGATCGCCCAAGGCGCCGACGATTGCTTCGCCGCCGCGACCTACATCAACACGCTGCGCGGCAAGCGCCCTCTCCTCGTCTATGGCATCTCGTCCGGCGCGCTGCGCGCCGCGCTGTTCGCCCAGCGCCATCCCGATCTGGTCGCGCGCCTTGCGCTCGACGCCATGGTGTGGACCGGCGAAGGCTCGCCGACGTTGGCAGAGCGCAAGAAGAAGTTGCCGGAGTTTTCGGCAAAAAACCGCCGGCCGATCGACAAGGCTTTCATCCATTCGATCTTTGATCGCGACCATCCCGGCACGGCCGAGGAAAAGGTCATCGACGCTTTTGCCGATGCCGTCACCGCGCTCGACGATTCGGTGCCGACCGGCACCTATGTCGACATGTGCTCGCGGCTGCCGGTGGTCGATCCGGAAAAGATCACGGTGCCGACGCTGATCATGCGCGGCCAGTGGGACGGCATCGCCAGCTTCGAGGATCTGGTCGCGTTCTTCGCCAAACTGCCCAATCCGGACAAGCATTTCGCCGTGATGCCCGGCATTTCGCACGCCAGCTTCCAGCAGAAAAATTACGCGCTGGTCTATCACATCCTGTGGAGCTTCTTCTCCCAGCCGGCGCCGATCTATCGGGGCTAGCGTCATTGCGCTAAACTGCCGCCTCACAAGAGACTGAAAACTAAGGGAGGCTGGCATGACGTTGAAGCGACGCGAACTGCTGCAAGCCGGCGGAGCAATTCTTGGCGCGGCCATGCTGCCGGTGACGGCGCGGGCGCAGACCGGCGCGCCTTACGAATTCGTCGTCAAGGACATCGTCTATCATCGCGATGACAAGCCGCGGCTGGCGCGGCTCTATCAGCCGGCGGGAAGCGGCCCGTTCCCCGCGGTGCTGCAGGTCCATGGCGGCGCCTGGAACAACAAGGATCGCACCGACGGTCAGAACGTCGCGCTCGATCTGGCGGCGGCCGGCATCGTGGTGCTGGCGATCGATTTCCGCAACGCGCCCGAGGCGCCCTACCCGGCGTCGCTGCAGGACATCAACTACGGCATCCGCTGGCTCAAAGCCAAGGCGAGTGGGTTCGGCAGCAGTGCCGGTCAGGTCGGCGCCTACGGCACCTCGAGCGGCGGCCATCAAATCCTCTTGGCGGCGATCCGCCCGGACGATCCGCGCTATCGCGCGCTGCCGCTCGCCGACGCGCCCGACATGGATGCAAAGCTCGCCTTCGTGGTGTCAGGCTGGGGCGTGCTGTTTCCGCTGGAGCGCTACAAGCTCGCCAAGGCCAAGGGCGACGAGACGCTCGCCAAGGGCCACGACGTCTTCTTCGGCAGCGAAGCGGCGCAGATCGAGGCGACGCCTGCGCTCATCATCGAGCGCGGCGAGAAGGTTTTTCTGCCGCCGGCTCTGGTGTTCCAGGGCACGCAGGATCAATGGACGACGGTCGAGCTCGCCCAACGCCTCGCCAGCGACTATCGAGGCGCCGGCGGCACCATCGATCTCGAGCTCTACGAAGGCGCACGCCACACCTTCGTCAATGAGCATCCGTTCGACCCGAATTCGGTGAAGGCGGTCGCGACCATGATCGCGTTCATCAAGAAATACGGTTCCGAGCGGCGCGCGCAGCGCTAGAGCGAACTCGCTTCAGATTGAAGCGATTTGCACTCTAGCATTTTCATGGAGCATGATCTTTTCGGAAAACCGGTTTCCACTTTTCCGGATCATGCTCTAACCGCGCGCCGTCACCACGTATAGCGCAACGTCCCGGTGCCGGCGTAGGTCTGCGAGCCGTTGGCGAATTCGCCGTCGAATTTGCCGAGCAGCGACACGTGCGGATTGAGCTTGAGCTCGGCGCCGGCCGAGGCCAGCGCCGAATTCGCCGGCAGCGGCGCACCGTTGACCACGAAGCTTGCGCCCGGGAGCGCCTGGAACACCGCACTGAGCGCCGGATCGCTGACCCAGTCATGGGCCCAGGCCAGACGGCCGCGCAAAATCAGCGGCAGGCCGTTGAGCGTCGTTAGGCCATCGAAACGCGCGCCCAATTCGCTGCGCGTGTCGGTCGCGCTCATCGCGGCAAAGCTCAACCCAAAACCACCGCCGGTCAGATCGGTCTCGGTGCGGCTCGGGATATGGAAACTTTGCGCCTGCAAGGCGCCGTAAGGCGTAAAGCCGATGGCCGGCTGTACCGCGTAGCGATAGCCGGCTTCCACGCGCCCGCCGACACTCTGCGCGCTGAAGCTTGAGGTGAGCTGATCGCCCAGCGCGGTGCGGTTCGTGGTCATCCAGTTATTGGCGACGGCAAGCGATGCGGCCACATAGGCCGGCCCGAAATATTTGGTGCCGTAGACGCCGGCCTGGAACGCGTCGCCGCGACCGCTGCCGAGCGCTTGGGCGAGCGTCCAATTGGTACCGCCGCCGGCGAGCGCAAAGCCGAGGATCGTGTCGGGCACGGGGTGATAATCCATGCCGGCCGCGAAGCCAAAAGTGTTCGCCGTGAACGTGTTCGAGCCGACGACGGGATCGCCGTTGGTCTTGTCGCTGCCGCCATACGCGGTGCCCCACGCGGTCCAGCGCTGATCCAATGTCGCGGGTTTTGGTGGCGGCGCCTTGAGGATGGCGTTATAGGCGAGCGCGATGTCGGACGGGAAATTCGCTTCCTGCTCGGGCGCGAAACCGAGCGCACCCGCGCCGCCGCCGATGCCGTTGCGCCCGGCCACGAACGGATCGAGCATCAGGGTCAAGAACTGGGTCATCTGCTGGAAGGTCACGGCTTGGCCGTCGACGTTCGCCTCGCCGGACAGCTGCGTCAGCGCATTCTGCAAATTGGCACCGGTGAAGTTGAACACCGGCAGGAAGCCTGCCGGCAGCGCGCCGCCGGCGTTGAAGAAGTTGTTCAGCGCGTTGGCGACGTTCTGCTGGTTGATGTTGAGGTTGCCGCCGAGGCCGAGGTTGGCATTGAGGCCGAGCAGCACGTCGGTCGGCGTGTAGGTCAACGTGCCGGTAAATCCCGGTGCGACGGTCAGGCTGTCGAATGTCGTGCCGCCAAGGCCGCCCGAGTGCAGGATCGTATAGGTCTGCTTCGTCACCCCCGGCTGCAAAAGCGCTTGCACGCCACCGGCCAGCGACGCCGTCCCCGACACCTTGGCCAAGGTCGACGCCGTGCCGTTGAGCGTCACGACATAGAGCGCCCCCGATTGGAACGCGAGGTTGCCGTTGATCTTCATCGCCGTGCCCGGCGTGGTGCCGGGCTGCAGCGTGCCGCCGGCGTTGACGTTGAGGTCCGCCAACGTGCCGGTGCCCGCCAAGGTGCCGCCGTTGACGTTCCAGGCATCGCTTTGCCCGAACACTTTTGAGACGGTCCAGAACCCGCTGACGACATTGAAAACGCCAAAG
>DATHHM010000206.1:0-41426 GCA_035317145.1 Xanthobacteraceae bacterium
GGTCTCGGCGGCAAAGCCGATGACGAGTTGCGGCCGGCCGGAATTGCGGTGCGCGATGGTGGAGAGGATGTCGAGATTTTCGGTCAGCGCCAGGGTCGGCGTCTTGCCCGGCTGCTTCTTGATCTTGTTGTCGCTCGGCCGTTCGGCGCGCCAGTCGGCAACGGCGGCGGCGAACACCGCGACATCGGCGGGCAGCGCCTGCTCCACCGCCTTGAGCATCTGCTGCGCCGTCTCGACTTTCACTATGGCGAGGCCCGGCGGGTCGGGCAGATTGACCGGACCGGACACCAGCACCACCTCGGCGCCGGCCGCGGCCGCAGCCGCCGCAATGGCGTGGCCCTGCTTGCCCGAGGAACGGTTGGCGATATAGCGCACCGGATCGATCGGCTCGTTGGTCGGCCCCGATGTGACCAGGACGCGCTTGCCGGTGAGCGATCCGGTCCGGCGCATGATGGCTTCGACCGCGGCGACGATTTCCAGCGGCTCGGCCATGCGGCCCAAACCCGCTTCACCGCGCTCGGCCATCTCGCCGGCGTTCGGCCCGACGATGTGCACGCCGTCGCTGCGCAATTGCGCAAAATTGCGCGCCGTCGCCTTGGCCGCCCACATCTGCGGATTCATCGCCGGCGCGATCAGGATCGGCTTGTCGGTTGCCAGCAGCACGGCAGTGGCAAGATCGTCGGCGTGACCGCCCGCCATCTTGGCCAACAGGTCCGCGGTCGCCGGCGCGACGACGATGAGATCGGTGTCGCGCGCCAGACGAATGTGACCGACGTCGAACTCGCTGTGCGGATCGAACAGATCGGTGTGGACGCGTTCGCCGCTCAATGCGGCGGCGGCGAGCGGCGTGACGAAGCGTTGTGCGGCGGCGGTGAGGATGCAGCGCACCTGTGCGCCGCGGTCCTGCAAGCGGCGGATCAGATCGAGCGATTTATAAGCGGCAATGCCGCCGCCGATGATGAGCAGGACGCGGTTGCCGTTCGCCTCGGCCGCACGCGCCTTCTGCCGCACCGGCTGCGATGGCGGTTCGACATCATCGAGGATTTCATGGCCGGTCTCGTCCGCAGACTCGCGCAGGATGACACGGACCTCGTCCTCCATCGACCGGCCATGGCGCGCCGCGCGTAGCCGCAGCTGCTTCTTCAGCTTGTCGTCGAGCTGCCGGACGGTGAGACTGCCCATGCCGCTTCCGTATACGCCTAGTTTCGTAGCAATATCATAGGCTAGCATAGCAACGATTGCATTGCAATCAATGCTATCACAGGACCTTGATAGCGATCCAAAGCAGCAGCACCGCGATCGCCCACAACGCGGCCAAAGTCCAGCGGAAGCGGCTGCTTTCGGCTTGGTCGAACTCGGCGATGGTTTGCGGCGACAGCAACAGGCCATCGCGCGTCATCGCGTCGAGCTGATCGAGCACACGGGCGCCGCGGGTCAACAGCCCCGGCGCGCTGGCGACGAAACGGCCCAGCTCGGTGACGCCCTGCGCGGCGTTTTCCAGCTTGCCCGCGGGGCCGAGATGCCGCGTTATCCATTCGCGCACCACCGGCTCCGCGGTGCTCCACATGTCGAGCTTGGGATCGAGCGAGCGCCCGACGCCTTCGACCACCACCATGGTCTTTTGTAAGAGCAGCAATTCCGGCCGCGTGCGCATGTCGAACAGGCCGGTGACCTCGAACAACAGGGTCAAGAGCTTGGCCATCGAGATGTCTTCGGCGGTGCGGTTGTGGATCGGCTCGCCGATGGCGCGGATGGCTTGGGCGAAATTCTCCACCGAATGATGCGGCGGCACATAACCGGCTTCGAAATGCACCTCGGCGGTGCGGAGATAATCGCGGGTGATGAAGCCGTGCAAAATTTCAGCAAGAAACAGCCGCTCCTTGGGCCCGAGCCGGCCCATGATGCCGAAGTCGACGGCGATCAGCCGGCCGTCGTCGTCGACGAACAGATTTCCCGGATGCATGTCGGCGTGAAAGAAGCCGTCGCGTAGCGCGTGGCGGAGAAACGTCTGGATCAGGACGCGGCCGAGTTTTGGCAGGTCAAAACCCTTCGCCACAAGACGGGCGCGGTCGGACAGCGGCGTGGCGTCGATCCATTCCAAGGTCAGCACTTCCTTGGTGGTGCGGTCCCAATCGACCGCGGGCACGCGGAAATCCGGGTCGTCCTTGGTGTTCTCGGCCATTTCCGAGAGCGCCGCCGCTTCGAGGCGGAAATCCATTTCGATGGTGACCGAACGCCGCAATGTCTCGACGGTTTCGATGAGCCGCAGCCGGCGCGCTTCGGACGATAAATTCTCGGCGTGCCGTGCGGCGAAGGCGAAGGCGACGAGATCGGCGTGGAAACGCTTTTCGACGCCGGGCCGCAAAACTTTGACGGCGACGGCGCGCGGCCCATCCGCAGTTTCGACCGTGGCGCGATGCACTTGCGCGATTGAGGCAGCGGCGACCGGCGGGCCGAAACTTGAAAACACCGCTTTGAGCGGCTTGCCGAACGACGCGGCGACCGCCGCTTCGGCCTCGCTTTGCGGGAACGGCGGCATCTGGTCTTGCAGCCGTTCGAGATCTTTGGCGAGCGTTGCGCCGACCACATCCGGCCGCGTCGCCAGGAACTGGCCGAGTTTGACGTAGCTCGGGCCGAGCCGGGTCAGCGCCGTCGACAGGCGCGTGTCCGCGGCGCCGGTCGTTCGCCGTTCGATCAGGCGCGCCAGCCGCAAAAAAGGCCGCGCCGGAACCGGTACGGCAGAAGGATCGACGATGCCGAATACGCCCTCGCGGGCGAACACGAAGCCGGCGCGGCCGAGACGGACGAGATGCGCGGGAGCGGAGATCACAAACGCCAGCCGCAATGCAGCGCCACGATGCCGCCGGTCATTTGCTGAAACGAAACGCGCTTGAAGCCGGCCGCCCGCAGCATAGTGGCGAAGGCCTCAGGCTTGGGAAAGCGGCGGATCGATTCCACCAGATAGCGATAGGATTCGGCGTCGCCGGTCACGGCGCGGCCGAGCGCCGGGATGACGTTGAACGAATAGAAGTCGTACAGCCGGTCGAGGCCGGGCACATCGACGGCGGAGAATTCGAGGCACAAAAATTTGCCGCCGATTCTCAGCACGCGAAACGCCTCGGCGAGCGCCACGTCGATGCGCGGCACGTTGCGGATGCCGAAAGCGATGGTCACGGCATCGAAACTGCGGTCGGCGAACGGCAGCGCTTCGGCATTGCCTTCGGTGAAGGTGATCGCGTCGCCGACATGTTGCGCCGCGGCGCGCTCGCGGCCGACCGCGAGCATGTCGGGGTTGATGTCGCACACCGTTGCCCGGGTGAATTCGCCGCCGGCCGCGATGGCGCGCAACGCCACGTCGCCGGTGCCGCCGGCAATGTCGAGCAGCGCGAACGGCCGTGTTTTCGGCGGATCGAGCGCAGTGACCAGCGCATCCTTCCAGGCTCGGTGCAGGCCGAGGGACATCAGATCGTTCATCAGGTCGTAGCGCGGCGCGACGCTGTGGAACACGTCGTCGACCAGCGCCTGCTTGTCTTCAAGCGGCACCTGGCGTGAACCGAAATGGGTGTCTGCCATCGTTGGTGTTCCTGTCATGCAAACCATAGCGCGGCGGCTCAAGCGACGCTATGTGTTGTTGAAATTAACCATATGGCCGTGGCTGTGAGCGCCGGATCGAACGATGCCCGAACTGCCTGAAGTCGAGACGGTGCGCCGCGGCCTCGAGCCGGCGATGGAGGGGGCGCGCTTCGCCAAGGTCGAGGTGCATCGCGGCGACCTGCGCTGGCCGCTGCCGAAGGATTTCGCCAAGCGGCTCGAAGGCGCAACCGTGACCGGCATGGGCCGGCGGGCCAAATATCTGCTCGCGGACCTTTCGTCCGGCGACGTGCTGGTCATGCATCTCGGCATGTCGGGCTCGTTCCATGTGTTCGACAAGCAACGCCAGAACACGCCGGGCGCCTATTATCACGAGCGCTCCAAGCACGTCGCCCACGACCACGTGGTGTTTCACATGTCGTCCGGCGCCATCGTCACCTTCAACGATCCGCGCCGCTTCGGCTCGATGAAGCTCGTGGCGCGGCAACAACTCGACGACGAGCCGTTGTTGCGCGGCCTCGGTCCCGAGCCGCTCGGCAACGCGTTCGACGCCGCGATGCTGGCGCTGGCCTGCAAGGGCAAGAAAACCAGCCTCAAGGCCGCACTACTGGACCAGCGCATCGTCGCCGGCCTCGGCAACATCTATGTCTGCGAGGCGCTGTATCTCGCACGGCTATCGCCGAAGCGCTTGGCCTCGACCATCGCCACAAAATCCGGCGCGCCGAACGAGCGCGCTGCGCGTCTGGTGGAGAGCATCAAGCGCGTGCTCAACGACGCCATCAAGGCCGGCGGCTCATCGCTGCGCGATCATAAGCTGACCGACGGCGGGCTCGGCTTGTTCCAGCACAATTTCCGGGTCTACGACCGCGAAGGCGAGAAATGCCGCACGCCCGGTTGTGGCGGCACCGTCAAACGCATTGTGCAGAACGGCCGCTCGACGTTTTATTGCCCGAGCTGCCAGAAGTAGAATCGCCTTCCGCACGGGGTAGTGACTCAGTTTGAAATTTGATTGGCGGCTACCTATGCTCAGATGATGCCTTCATATAACGCCTCTTTTCCTGAAGGAACCCGAGCGCAGATTGCGCGGCTCCCGGTGTTGGAAGAGTTCAGGCGCACTTGGAAGCTCCACGATCCATTGCACCCGGAACAGCTTGAATGTGCTGGACGGGTCGGCGTGGTGAAGGCCGTCGGCTACTACCACGGCGGGGATGTGCTCTATTGGTTTGAGGAATTACCAGGCACTTGGCATGAGTGTTGTCTCGTGCAAGCGCCGAGCTAGGCGACAGATTACTTTTTATGAGGACGACGCTTGCCCGCTGACGGGAGAAAGAGGATTACTCCTTTCCCGGCAGCGCCTCATCCAACCACTTCGCGATCACCGCGGCGATCTCCTTGTTGTTCTTCTCCAGCATCATGACGTGGCTGTTGCCCTTGATGCCGATATCGGCGAGCCGAATGTAAGTGGGCTTGACGCCGGCCTGGCGCAGATAGTTCACCGTGCAGTGATCGTAAGGCGCGTGGTAGGACGCCTCCGCGGTGAGCACCAGGATCGGCATTTTCTGCAGATTGGGCAGTTGCCGCGCCGGCTCGGTTTGGGCGTAGCAGCGCACCAGGTCGGGGGCATCGGCCTTGTCCTGCTGCACCATCTTGAGCTCGGACGCGTCCTTGATCGGCGGCGAATAATTGAGCGGCACCGCGGTGATGCCATAGGGCAATGCCAGCGTGCCTTGCTTGAACCAGTCGGGGGCGCCTTTGAATTCGACTTGATAGAACGGCGGACCGTTCGGTTCGATTGCCAATATCGCCTTCACCAGATCGGGCCGCGCATCCGCCACGGGCCAGCCGAACGCGCCGGCTTGGGAATGGGTGAGCAGGATCGCCGGCCCGATTTTTTCCAACAATGCCAACAGCGCATCGCGATTGAAGAATTGCTGCGAAGCGAAATCCGCGATCGCCGGCATCTGGCTCGCCGCGAGCTGTATCGTCGCCGGGTCGTCCGGCTCGCCGCTGCCCGGCCACTGCGTGTGCAAAACCGCCTGCGGCCACAGCTTGAACTTTTCCTGGGCGATAAAGCGCGACAGCGCGTTGCCCCGCTCGACATTGTGCATCGGCCCGTAAGCCGCGGCGAGATAGCCGGACCGCGCCCGGCCGGGCTGGTCGACCACATAGACCGCATAGCCTTGGCGCACGAAATATTGCGCCCAGCCTTCGCGGCCGTCCGGCGTGCCAATGTAATTGGTGCCCGACATGGTGCCGCCGTGCACCATGACGATCGGAAAAGGATGTGTTTGTTTGGCCGGGATGCGCACCTCGACATACATCTGATGGCTGACGTAATCCTTGCCGTCGACCGTCGTCGTCTTGGCGTTGACGTAGAAGAAGCCGTCGCGCGCCAGCATCAGCGGCGGATCGTCGGCAGCCTGCGCCGAGGTCATGGCAAAACCGATCACGGCGGTCATGGCGATGATCAGTCCGGCCGCGATGCCCGCATAGGCAATCATTTCATTTGGCTTCACAGCGTCCTCCCGGTCGAGGCATCATAACAGAGTGGCTGCGGGCCTGAAATTCGGTTAGGCCTGAAGCGTTCGGGAGCCGCAAGCATGTCTTACGAAAACATCATCGTCGAAACGCGCGGCCGGGTCGGCCTCATTCGGCTCAATCGCCCGCAAGCACTCAATGCGCTCAACCGCGCGCTGATGGGCGAGCTCGGCCGGGCCATCGCCGCGTTCGAGGCCGATACCAATATCGGCTGCATGGTCATCACCGGCTCGGACAAAACGTTTGCCGCCGGCGCCGATATCAAGGAAATGGCCGACAAGGATTTCGCCGAGGCGTTCTTCGGCGATTTTTGCGCGGATTGGCATCAGGCGGCGGCAGCGCGCAAGCCGGTCGTCGCCGCGGTGGCAGGCTTTGCGCTCGGCGGCGGCTGCGAGCTTGCCATGCAATGCGATCTCATTATTGCTGCCGACAATGCAAAATTCGGCCAGCCGGAGATCAAGCTCGGCATCATTCCCGGCATCGGCGGCACGCAGCGGCTGACCCATGCGGTCGGCAAGGCCAAGGCCATGGACCTCATCCTCACCGGCCGGATGATGGATGCCGCGGAAGCCGAGCGCTCGGGTCTGGTCGCGCGCATCGTGCCGGCGGCGAGCCTGCTCGACGAGGCCATGAAAATCGCCGAGACCATCGCCGCGATGTCGCTGCCGTCGGTGCTGGCGGCCAAGGAAGCAGTCAATCGCGCCTTCGAGACCTCGCAAGCCGAAGGCATCCGCTTCGAGCGGCGCATCTTTCATTCGCTGTTCGCCACCGCCGACCAGGGCGAAGGCATGCACGCCTTCATCGAAAAGCGGCCGCCGAAGTTCGAAAATAAATAATTACTTCCGCACGCAGATCACGCGGACGACCGATTGGTCGATCGCATTGCGGCCGGTGGCGGGAGTGATGTTCTGCGTTTGCAAAAAGGCGCGCAGCGCTTCAGCCGGTACCAGCGTTGCCTGGCTGACGGCACCCGTGCCGGCGACCGCGGTTGAACTTAAATCCACCATGCCGGCGAAGCGGCCTTGCGCATCGACCGCCGCGGCGCCGGAGAAACCAAGCTTTGGCGCGGGATCGAGACCTTGCGTGCTCCGATGCGCGGACGCGCGCGTGACCGCGCCGCCGCCAGCCTGGGCCAGCGGATCGGCGATGCCGACAAGGGTAAAATCATCGCCCGCGCCGCTGTCGCCGCCGAGCGCTGCCGGGACCAAGTCTTGCGCGCCGTAAACGCGCAGCAGCGCGATATCGTTGGCCTTGTCCGCGGCGATGCGTTCGGCATGGCCAAAACCCGGAATTGTGATGGCCTGGCAGCCGTCCGCGATTTGCGCCGATGTGATCAGATGCCCTTGGCCGGACACCACGATGGCGGTGCCGTATTCGACACTGCGCCGCAACCCCGGCGGCGGTGCGGCATTCGGGTCGGGAAAGCCCTGGTAGGTATTGGCCATGACGGCGGCGATCGGCGCCATGACGCCTTCGATGGCTTGATCGAACAGAATGGTGACGCCGCGCAGCTCGCCGCCGCTCGACTGGACGCGGACGATGAACCTTTTCAGGCCCTGCATTCCCGACATGACGAAGGAGTCGGGCGAGAGCGTCGAATGCTCGACGATGCGACGGCGTGTTTTCTTTTCGGTGTCGAACAAAGCCGCCAGCGCGCCCTCGTGCAGGTGAAAGGTCTCGATATCGATTTGCCCCCCTCGCGACGTCCAGCGGCTGCCCATGCGGGCCGGCGCGGTTTTGGGCACCAGCGCGCTGGGCAGGCCGAGCCGCGCGCCGGTTACCAGGTCATCGATGATGCGCCATCCCGCCGCTGCCAGCGCGCCCTGCGACGGCGGGCCGATATTTTCGACTGCGGAATCGGGATCGTCTGATGCCGGCTTTGCGGCGACGGCGATTTTTTTCGCGGCCGTCTTCGCCGCCGCTTCCATTGCTATTCCCGGTAGCGCCAGCACCAACAGGCCGACGACGATGCCCGCGAACTTCATGACCATCGCCCCACGCGCCGCGACTGGGTTAGCCTAACCGAACGGCGCGGCAACGCAATGCGCCGGCGTACCGGCTTGGCGGTCGTCCGCCGCGCCGTTCCGGTCTATGCTGCCGCCATGCTGAGTACGGAAGAGCTTGAACGTTACGCACGCCACATCGTGCTGCGCGAGGTGGGCGGGCCGGGACAGGCCGCGCTCGGCCGCGCCCGCGTCCTGGTGATTGGTGCCGGCGGGCTCGGCGCGCCGGCGCTGATGTATCTCGCCGCCGCCGGCGTCGGCACGCTGGGCGTGATCGACGATGACGTGGTTTCGCTGTCGAACCTGCAGCGGCAGATCATCCATGCCACGCCCGATGTCGGCCGGCCTAAGGTCGACACCGCCAAGGAGGAGATCCAGCGGCTCAATCCCCACGTCGCCGTGGAGCCGCACGGCGTCCGGCTGACCGCGCAGAACGCGCTCAATCTGATCGGCCGCTACGACATCGTCGCCGACGGCTCCGACAATTTCGCCACCCGCTATCTGGTCGCCGACGCCTGCTATTTTGCCAAGAAGCCGCTGGTCACGGCGGCGCTCGGCACCTTCGACGGCACGCTGACCACGATCCGCGCTTACGAGCGCGGCGCCGACGGCAAGCCGAACCCGACCTATCGTTGCCTGTTTCCGGAGCCGCCGCCGCCCGGCACCGTTCCGGCTTGCGCCGAGGCCGGCGTTCTCGGCGCGCTCGCCGGCGTCGTCGGCTCGATGATGGCGCTGGAAGTGATCCGCGAGATCGTCGGCTTCGGCGAAGGCTTGGTCGGGCGTCTGGTCATGCTCGACGCCCGCGCCATGCGCTTCGAGACGCTGCGCTATGCTTGGGATCCGGCGAACCCGCTCACCGGCGAAGCGCCGACGATCCGCGATCTTTCAGCGCATATTTGAGGAAGCGTCTTTTATTTCGTCCAGATCGCCTGAATGGTCGAGCCCTTCATCACCGACCATTTGTTGGCGCCGGCATTCACCAGGGTGAAGCAATTGGCCACGGTGGCGCCGCCCCAGGTGGTGCAAAAGCCGTCCTTCGACAGCTTCCAGGTGCCCATGCCTTTGTTGCCAGACCCGATCGGCTCGCGCTTGATCTTGCCGTCCGCCGTGAACGTCATCTTGAATTTGACACTCGACAGCGTCGACGCCGTGAACGGCTGACCGTTGAAGAACGTCGTCTCGATTTCGCTCGGCGGTACCCTTGCCGGCTGCGCGGCGGCAATTGTCGTCGTCAGCAGGAAGGCCAAAGCCGCAGCCGTGACGCCTCTTCGAAAATTCGCGTGCATCGTAAGCCCCCAAGATTCCGATTCACGACTGCCATGATAACGACATGCCGTCGCTACGTCCGCTGAAAAATCTCACCGGTTCTGGCCATGATACACGCTGTTCGGCCGCATGTCGGTGGCCGAGGCGACGCGGTTCGTCATGTTGAAGAAGGCGGCGACGGCGGCGATGTCCCAGATGTCGCGGTCGCTGAAGCCTGCCCGGCGCAATGCGGCGCGGTCTTCCTCCTCGATGAGCCAGGACTCGGTGGTTAGTTTTACCGCGAAGTCGAGCATGGCCCGCTCGCGTTTGGACAAGCGCGCCGCGCGAAAATTCATCGCCATCAATTCGCCCAGCACCGGATCGCCGGACAACTGGCGCACCGCGGCGCCATGGGCGACCAGGCAGTAATAGCAGCGGTTGTGCGACGACACCGCGACCGCGATCATCTCGCGCTCGAGCCTGCTCAGGCCCGACGGCGCCAGCATCAGATCGTTGTACATGCCGACGAAGGCCGAAAGCTTCGCCATGTCGAAGCCATAGGCCTTGAGCACATTGGGGACGAAGCCGAGCTTTTCCTCGCATTTGGCGAAATAGGCCGCCATGTCCGGCGACAGGGGCGCCGGCTCGAGCGTCAGCGCCGTGATCTTGGTATCGTCGCCGGCCGCCGCACTGGGGCGCGGTTTCGCCTTACCTTTGGCCTGGTCGGTTTTGCTTCGCTGCTTAGCCATCTTCGTCCCCTGTGAAACGCCCTTGTCGCATGCCATCTTTAGGACGGTGGCGATGGCGGATGCGCATATTGTGCGAGTATTATCGTAGCGGACCGCGCTGACCAGCCGGGACGGGAGCATGAACGTCCAGGATTTTTCCCTTAACGCCGACGACGGTACCGGGCAGGCGCTCATCGGCGCGGCAGCCGCGGCGCTGGCGCGGCGCCGGAACGATATCCCCGACACGTTCTTGGCCGAATTGCTTGGCTCTGCGGTGCCTGACGATTTGCAGCGCTACGGGCCGGATGAGCTTGCCGCCATTGCCGAACGGTCGTGGTCGCTGTTCGCCGAGCGCAAGGCCGGCGCGCCCAAGATCAGCTTCGAGCCGGCGCCTGTGACGCGCTCCGTGGCGGTGCTCGACATCGTCAACGACGACATGCCGTTTCTGCTCGATTCGGTTGTCGGCGAGGTCCATCAACGCGGGCTCGACATCCGCCTCCTGGTCCATCCTGTGTTCACTGTCGAGCGCAACGCGGCGGGAGCGCTGACGGCCTTCAAGGACGCCGCGAAAGACGGCGGCCGGCACGAAAGCTTCATCCATATCCACGTCGAAGGCGTCGCGGATGCCACGCAGCGCGACGAGATCGTGCGCGCGCTCGGGGACCTCCTCGCCCAGGTTCGCGTCGCCGTGCAGGATTGGCGGCCGATGCTGGACTGGCTGCGCGCGGTCATCGCGGAATTGCGCGCCAATCCGCCGCCGCTGGACGCCGCCGAAATTGCCGAGGCCGTGCAGTTTCTGGAATGGCTGGCGGCGGACAATTTCACGCTGCTCGGCGCCCGCGATTACGCCTTCACCGGCAATACCGACGTGCTCGAGCCGATGTTCGAGACCGGGCTCGGGCTGTTGCGCTCGCGCGATGTGCGGCCGTTGCAGCGCTGGAACCAGCCGCTCGTCATCACGCCCGAAATTCGCGTGTTCCTGGAGCAGCCCCGGCTCCTCGTCATCACCAAGTCGACCTTGCGCTCGCCGGTGCATCGCCGCGTCGACATGGACTATATCGGCGTCAAGCGCTTCGACCGGCACGGCAAGCTGATTGGTGAATTTCGCCTCTGCGGCCTGTTCACTTCGACCGCCTATACGCGGTCGGTTCGCGCCATTCCCTATCTGCGGCGCAAGGCCGACGACGTCATCCGTCGCGCCGGCTTCGATCCGGCGAGCCATTCCGGCAAGGCGCTGGTCAACGTGCTGGAGACCTATCCGCGCGACGAATTGTTCCAGATCGACGAAGACTTGCTCTATCAGTTCGCGCTGGCCATCCTGCAGCTCGACGAGCGTCCGCGCGTGCGCGTGTTGCCGCGGCGCGACCGTTTCGATCGTTTTGTCTCGGTCCTCGTTTACGTTCCGCGCGAGCGCTACGACAGCGCGATCAGGGCGCTGATCGGAGATTATCTCGTCACGGCTTTCAACGGTGCCGTGCGTGCCTTCTATCCGTTCTTTACCGAAGGCCCGCTGGTGCGCGTGCACTTCATCATCGGCCGCGCCGAGGGCGAAGCGCCGGATCCCGATCGCGCCACGCTGGACCGCGCGGTCGAGGCCATCGTGCGCAGCTGGATCGACGGCTTGAACGAGGCGCTCGCCGCCGCCTACGAGCCTGGCAAGGCGCGCGCGCTGGCGGCGCGCTACCGCGATGCATTCCCGATCGACTATCGCGAGGTCTATTCGCCGGCGATGGCCGTCGGCGATATCCGTGTCGTCGAATTGCTCACGCCGGAACGGCCGCTCGGTGTCGATTTTTATCGCCAGGGCGGTGCCGGTTTGACGCGCGCGGGGCTGAAAGTGTTCAGCCAAAGCCGGCCGATTTCGCTGTCCGAGCGCGTGCCGGTGCTCGAAGACATGGGCTTCCGCGTCGTCGACGAGCGCACCTATCACATCAAGGCGGCCGACTCTGCGGAAGTCTGGTTCCACGACATGGAGCTCGAAAGCGCGTCGGGGGAGCCGATCGACCTGTCCGCGCTGGAACAGCGGCTTGAGGCTTGTTTCCTCGTCGTCATGGGCAAACGGGCCGAGAGCGACGGCTATAACGCGCTGGTCCTCTTGACCGGGCTCGGCTGGCGCGACATCGCGCTCATTCGCACCATCTCGCGCTTCCTGCGCCAGATCCGCGTGCCCTATTCGCAAGATTACATGTGGGCGACGCTGCGCAAGCATTGCGCCATCGCCGCGCAGATCGTGACGCTGTTCCACACCCGGTTCGATCCGCATCTCAAAGCGTCGAACGAGGAGCGCGCCGCGCGCGAGGCCGAGATCGCCTCCGCAATCGAAACCGCATTGCAGGCGGTCGAGAGCCTCGATGAGGACCGCATCCTGCGCCACTTCGTCAATGCGGTGCAGGCGGCGATCCGCACCAACTTTTATCAGCTCGACCGCGGCGGCCTGCCCAAGGACGTCATCGCGATCAAATTTGCCAGCCGCAAGGTCGACGCTATGCCGCTGCCGCGGCCGCTCTACGAGATATTCGTTTATTCGCCGCGCTTCGAGGCCGTGCATCTGCGCTTCGGCAAGGTGGCGCGCGGCGGCATCCGCTGGTCCGACCGGCCGCAGGATTTTCGCACCGAAATTTTGGGCCTGGTCAAAGCGCAGAACGTCAAGAACGCCGTCATCGTTCCGGTCGGCGCCAAGGGTGGGTTCGTGCCAAAGTATCTGCCGGCCGGCGGCACGCGCGAAGCCATTCAGGCCGAAGGCATCGCCACCTACAAGATCTTCATGTCGACGCTGCTCGACATCACCGACAACATCGGCACCGCCGGCGTCGTGCCGCCGCTCGACGTCGTGCGCAAAGAGGGCGATGACACTTATCTGGTCGTCGCCGCCGACAAAGGCACCGCGACGTTCTCCGACATCGCCAACGACATCGCCATCGCCCACGATTTTTGGCTCGGCGACGCCTTCGCCTCCGGCGGCTCCGCCGGGTTCGACCACAAGAAGATCGGCATCACCGCGCGCGGCGCCTGGGAATCGGTCAAGCGCCATTTCCGCGAAATGGACGTCAATCTCGCCACGACGCCGTTCACCGTGGTCGGGATCGGCGACATGTCGGGCGACGTGTTCGGCAACGGCATGCTGCGCGAGAAGACCACCAAGCTCGTCGCCGCCTTCGATCACCGCGACATTTTCATCGATCCCGATCCCGATGCGGAGCGCACGTTCGCCGAGCGCCAGCGCCTGTTCGACCTGCCGCGTTCGAGCTGGCAGGATTTCGACAAGATGCTGATCTCCAAGGGAGGCGGCATCTATAGTCGCTCGGCCAAGGAAATCAGGCTGTCAGCCGAGGCGCAAAAACTGTTCGGCGTCGGCGAACGGCTGACGCCGCAGGACTTGATTCGCGCCATCCTCAAAGCGCAGGTCGATCTGATCTTCTTCGGCGGCATCGGCACCTATATCCGCGCCACCGACGAAAACGACGAGGCGGTCGGCGATCGCGCTAACGACGCGGTCCGCGTCACCGGCAGGGATCTGCGCTGCAAGGTAATCGGCGAGGGCGCCAATCTCGGCATGACGCAACGCGGCCGCATCGAGGCGGCGCTGCGCGGCATCCGGCTCAACACCGATGCCATCGACAATTCGGCCGGCGTCAACACCTCCGACATGGAGGTCAATCTCAAGATCGCGCTCAGCGTTCCAGTGCGCGACGGCCGGCTGACCATGGCGGGGCGCAACGCGCTGCTTGCCGAGATGACCGACGACGTTGCAGCCCTGGTGCTGCGCAACAATTATCTGCAGCCGCTGGCGCTGTCGCTCGCCGAACGGCGCGGCATGGAGGCTTTCGGTTTTCAGCAGCGCCTGATCCAGACCTTGGAGAAGCGCGGATTATTGGACCGCGCGGTCGAATTTTTGCCCGACGACGCCCAGCTTGCCGAGCGCCGCCGCCGTTCGGAACCGTTCACCCGGCCGGAACTGTCGGTACTGCTCGCTTACGCCAAGCTGACCCTCGACGAAGATTTGCTGGAGTCCGCGGTACCCGACGATCTCTATCTGGCCCGCGAGCTTGGCCGCTATTTTCCGAAAGCCATCGCCGAGCGCTTTCCCGATGCGCTCGAGCACCATCGCCTGCGCCGCGAGATCATCGCCACCCAGCTCGGCAATTCGATGATCAACCGCGGCGGCCCGTCGCTCACGGTGCGCATCGCCGACCAGACCGGCGCCGCGCCCGCCGCCATCGCCGCGGCCTTCGCCGCCGTACGCGACAGTTTCGGCATGACCGCGCTCAACACCGCGATCGATGGACTCGACAATCGCGTCCCGGGAAAACTGCAGCTCGAGCTTTATGCGGCGGTGCAGGACCTGTTGCTCGATCGCATCATCTGGTTCCTGCGCAATGTCGATCTGTCCAAAGGCCTGGCCGAGGTCGTGGCGCATTACCGCGACGGCATCGCCGCCGTCGAAGCCGCGCTCGATGGCGCGCTGTCCGAGGAGAGTTTGAGCGTACGTTCGACGCGCAAAGCCAAGCTCGTCGAGGCCGGCGTGCTGGAGGAACTTGCCGGGCGTTTGTCCAATCTGCCGTCGCTCACGGCGTCGCCCGACATCGTCCTGGTCGCCGATCGTACCGGCAAGGCGATCGGCGAGGTGGCCGCGACCTATTTCGCCGCCGGCACGTTTTTCCGACTCGACCGCATTACCAACGCCGCGAGCAATATTCCGATTGCGGATTATTTCGACCGGCTGGCGCTCGACCGGGCGCGGGATTCGATCGGGGAAGCCGAGCGCCGGCTTGCCGCGGCCATGGTCGGCGACGGTGCGGCAGGCGCTGCCGCGGTGGCGGCCTGGGTCGCGCCGCGCCGCGCCGAGGTCGAGCGCATTCGGCTGGCGATCCACGAGATCGCCAATTCCGGGCTGACGCTGTCGAAACTCGCGGTGGCCGCGAGCCTGCTTTCGGACTTGGTCAAGAATTGAAGGCCGGCAACGACTTACCCACAGGCGCCGCGACCGCCATAAAAAAGAACCCCAAGCAGAGTACGCGCTTGGGGTTCTAAGGTGTTGCCTCAATACTTAGGCTTATGGGGCCAGGCGGCAGGGTGTCGGGGGGATGGGGGAGCCGCCCGGTTGGCCTAATGATCAACAAATAGGAGCGGGGTCTGCCGATGCAATGCGGATCACGGTTTAGTGTAATCCGCTGCGTCAAAACGCACCGCTTGCAAACAACAAGCCCGTCAACAATCGATTTTTTTCAGCTGCGTACCGTTGCGTCAGGACTACCTCGTATGCGTGACATGCAGACGTCACAAACCCAGGCGATTTTACTCAATTGTTACGGCGTGAAAGAATTTCATTTCCCGCGCGGAACCAGCCGGCCTTGCGGCGCTTATCGGTCTTGGGCCACGATCTTGGGCTATGATCGGGTGACTGTTGCACGGGCGCTCATAACTCCGAAAATGCGGACACCGTCGGCCCAAGCGGCATGGCAATGATTGCGGTTGTTACGAACTGTTGCGAGATCACGGCATGAACGCGCTTGCGTCGCTGGAACCGCTCTACACCGTGGCTGGCTTCGCCGTCGGCTTGCTGGTCGGCTTGACCGGGGTCGGCGGCGGCTCCCTGATGACGCCGATCCTGATCGTGCTGTTCGGGGTTCATCCGGCGACCGCGGTCGGCACCGACCTGCTGTACGCCGCGGCGACCAAAACCGCCGGCAGTCTGGTCCATGGCTACAACCGGACGGTCGATTGGCGCGTGGTGCGGCGCTTGGCCACCGGCAGCGTGCCGCTGACGGTCCTGACCATCTGGGCGCTGAGCTACGTCAACATCAATGGCGCGGCGGCGCGCGAGCTCATTGCCGGCGTGCTGACCCTTGCGCTGTTTGCCACCGCGCTGATGCTGGTGTTTCGCGACAGGATCGTCGGGCGCTATGCGGCGCGCGTCGGTGCGCTGCCGCCGCAGCGGATCGCTACGCTGACCATGATCGTCGGTGCGATCCTCGGCGTGCTGGTGTCGATCTCGTCGGTCGGCGCCGGCGCCATCGGCGTCACCGCCCTGATCCTGCTTTATCCGCAGCTGCCGACGGCGCGGATCGTCGGCTCCGACATCGCGCATGCGGTGCCGCTGACGCTCGCCGCCGGCATCGGCCATTGGTGGCTCGGCTCGATCAATCTCGATCTGTTGATTCCGCTGCTGTTGGGTTCGGTGCCGGGCATCGTGATCGGTAGCTATACCGCCGTACACGTGCCGGAGAAGGCGCTACGCCTGGTACTGGCGGCGACGTTGATCGTGGTCGCGACCAAGCTGTCGCTGGACGTGCATTCGTCCGGCCTGCCGCTGGTAACGGCGACGACAAATCGCGCGCATTGATGTTTTTTGAGCGCAGTCAGCGCGGCTCGTGCCCGAGACCGTAGCGATGCAGGTCGGCGCCATGGGCGTCGAGCCAGGCCTTGGCGCGGTCGTGATCCGGGCAAAGCCGCTGCACCAGCCGCCAGAACCGCGCCGAATGGTTCATCTCGACGAGGTGCGCCACTTCGTGCGCGGCGAGGTAATCGAGCACATGGCTCGGCGCGAGGATGAGCCGCCAGGAGAACGACAGCAGGCCGGTGGTCGAGCACGAGCCCCAGCGGCTTGATTGATCGCGCACGGTGATCCGCTTGACGGCGACGCCAAGCGCCGCGGCGAATTTCAAGCTCGCGGTTTCGAGCTCGCGCCTGGCCTCGCGGCGCAGGTAATCGCCGACGCGCCGGTCGATATGCGGTGCATTGCCTGTCACGCATAAAAGTAATTCGCCGCCCGTATCGGTTTCCGTCCAGACGGTGCCGCGCAGGCCGGGGCGGTGCGCGATGCGGTGCGGTACGCCGCGCAGCGGCACCACGACGCCGTCGGCGAACGGCGCCGCTTCCGGCAGCCGCCCGAGCCGCGCCGCGATCCAGCCGCCGTGCTTTTGGGCGAACTCGCCCGCTTCCTTCAGCGTGCCGCGCGGCGGTATCGTCAGAATGACTTCGCGGGTCGTCGCCTGGATGCGCAAGGTGTAGCGCCGCGCCTGCCGATGCCGGCGCAGCTGCACCAGATAGGCCGATCGGTCGAAGACGATCTCGATCGTCTGCGGCTCACTCGGGCGACGATAAAGCAGCGCACGCAGCGGCATGGTGGAGCACCCAGTCGCAAACCGGCACCAATACTGCCACGATTCGGCGCAGCGCGCGAAGGCCGCAGCCGGCGCGGCGATCAAGCCTGTTGCAGTGCCGCGCCGTTGTGGGCGCGTCGCTTGGCGGCGCCGTTGTGCGCACCGCGCGCCATGTGACCCATCGACAGGATGAAGTCGGAGATGCGCGGGGCGATCTCGGCGCGGAAGCGTGAGCCGTTGAATACGCCATAGTGTCCGACGGCCGGCTGCAAGTAGTGCACCTTGCGATCGGGCGGAATGTTGACGCACAGACCATGCGCCGCCTCGGTCTGGCCGACGCCGGAAATATCGTCGTGCTCGCCTTCGATGGTGAGTAGCGCGACACGCTTGATCTTGGCGAGATCGACGGAGCGGCCGCGATGGGTCATCTCGCCCTTCGGCAAAGCGTGGCGGACGAACACGGTCTCGACGGTTTGCAGATAGTATTCGGCGGCGAGATCCATCACGGCGAGATATTCGTCGTAGAATTCCTTGTGCTTGCCCGCGGAATCGCCGTCGCCCTTGACCAGATTGAGGAACAATTGCTTGTGCGCCTCGATGTGGCGCTCGAGATTCATGCTGACAAAGCCGTTGAGCTGCAGGAAGCCCGGATAGACGTCGCGCATAAAGCCCGGATTGGGAAACGGCACCTTGGTGATGACGTGGCTATGGAACCATTCGGTGCCGCGCTGTTCGGCGAGTGTATTCACCGCGGTCGGATTGACTCGCGTATCGATCGGCCCGCCCATCAAGGTCATGGACACCGGCACATAGGGATCGTCGTCGGCTTCCATCAGCGCGACGGCGGCCATCACCGGCACCGCCGGCTGGCACACTGCGATGACGTGGGTGTCGCCGCCGAGCGCGCGCAGGATCGAGATCACGTAGTCGATGTAGTCGTCGAGATCGAAACGGCCTTCCGCCAGCGGCACCATGCGCGCGTCCACCCAATCGGTGACATAGACGTCATGGTTGGGCAGGAACGCCTCGACCGTGCCGCGCAACAGCGTGGGGAAATGGCCCGACATCGGCGCGACGATCAGGAGCCGTGGTTGCGGCCGGCGCGGCTGATGCTGGAACACGCGCTCGAAATGAACGAGCTTGCAGAACGGCCGCTCCCACACCGTCGAGACCTGCACCGGCACGCGCTCGCCGCCGACCAGGGTCGAGGTGATGCGCCATTCCGGCCGGCCGTAGCGGCGCGTCGAGCGCTCGAACAACTCGGCCGCCGCGGCGACGGTTTTGCCGAAGGTGGTGAAGGACAGCGGATTGACCGGGTTCTTGTAGAACAGCCGCGTGGCGTCGGCCCAGGCCCGCGCCGGATTGAGCGCCGCATGGCTCATCTCGTAGAACCAATACATCGGCGCGGCGGACAGCAAAGCGCTGCTGTCGCCTGGCACGGCAGGCGCGCCGCCAAACTCCCCGATCGCCATTGATGACCCTAACCCGGCTTGCTGCAGTGCAGCATTGTGACGATGGTATGTCATGTCGTCAATATGAACGCAATGATTTCCATTTCCGTTACGTATGAAGGCCAACGCCTTGCGGCCATTCGCGCTTCACATAGCAAGGGCGCCTATTCGCCGGCCTGGATCAGCGAGCCGTGGCGGCGTGCGCTCTGCAACAGCTTGAGGAAGCCAAATACGCCGGCGGCAAAGAACACGACATTGAGCGCCAGCGCATCGAGCATCAAGTCGGGCCGGAACGTGTGCTGGATCAAGAGCGCGCGCATGCCTTCGAAAACGTAAGTCGGCGGCAGCGCCCACGACACCGGCTGCAGCCATGCCGGCAAAGTCGCGACCGGGTAGTAGACGCAAGTCAGCGGCATGAACAAAAACATGATCGACCAGGCGAGATTCTCGGCGCCGAGACCGTTACGCAGCACCAGGCCGGAAACAAAAATCCCGACCGCCCAGGCGGTGAGCATCAGATTGAGGAAGAATGCCACCAGCGCCAGGCCGAAACTGTAGAGATTGAAGCCGAAAAATGCGATCGCCAGAAAGGTCACCGGCACGGTCCCGATCGCCAATCGCACGATGCTCATCACCATCAGCGCGCTGATGAATTCGAACGGCCGCAGCGGGCTCATCATCAGGTTGCCGATATTGCGCGCCCACATCTCTTCCATGAACGAGATCGAGAAGCCGAGCTGACCGCGGAACAGGATGTCCCATAGCAGCACGGCGCCGATGAAGGTGCCGGCGGCTTGGGCAAAAAAGCCGGCATTCTGCACGATGTAATATTGCAGGAAGCCCCAGGTGATCATCTGCACCGTCGGCCAGTACACGAGATCGAGCAGCCGCGGCCACGACGAGCGCAAGAGATACCAATAGCGCAGCATCATCGCGCCGGTACGGCGCGGCGAGAAATCCAATACGCCGTCGCTGAGTGTTGTCATTGCGCGGCCTCGCGCTCAATGCCGCGGCCGCGGGCGACGTCGAGAAAGACTTCTTCCAAAGTGCGCCGGCCGTAACGCGCCAAAAGCTTCACCGGCGTGTCGTCATCCTCGATATGGCCGCGCTTCATGATGATGACGCGGTCGCACAGCCGTTCGACCTCGGCCATGTTGTGGGACGCGATCAGCATCGTGGCGTTGCGCTCGCGGCGATAGCGCTCGAGCCGGCCGCGCACCCAGTCGGCGGTATCCGGATCGAGCGACGCCGTCGGCTCGTCGAGCAGCAGCAGTTCCGGCGCGTTGATCAAACCCTTGGCCAGCGCCACGCGGGTCTTCTGCCCATCCGAGAGTTTGCCGGTCTGGCGGTCGAGCAAATCGGTGAGATCGAGCTCGGCGGCGATCTGCGCGATGCGTGCCGCCAGATCGGGCACGCCGTAGAGCATGCCGAACACGGTGAGGTTCTGCCGGATGGTCAGCCGCATCGGCATGGCAACATAGGGGCTTTCGAAATTCATCCGGTGCAGCACGTGATAACGCTGCCGCGGCATCTCGGCGCCCAGCACCGTGACCCTGCCGGAGGTCGGCGTGGTCAGCCCCATGATGGAGGCGATGGTCGTGGTCTTGCCGGCGCCGTTGCCGCCGAGCAGTCCCGTGACCGACCCGGGTGTGAGCGTGAACGAGATACCGTCCACCGCCGGGATGGTCTTGTAGATTTTGACAAGCCGCTCGATGGCGATAGGGGGTGCGGGGGCATGCATCGGCGCACATGTGGCCCGCTGCCGCGGCGGAGGCAAGGGGAGGGTACAACGCCGGGCATATGGCAGAGCCGCGTGGAAGATGGCACAACACCGCGCCGGGAGGGCTGTCCTATGAGTTCCTGCACATGAGTACGATCACAATGGCGCAAGCCGACCGCATCATCGACGCCGCTATCGCGCGCGGCGTCGAGCTCAACTGCCGGCCGATCAGCGTTATCGTGGTCGAGCCGGGCTGCAAGGTGAAAGCCTTCAAGAAGGAAGACGGCGCTTCCATGATCCGTTTCGAGATGGCTTTCGGCAAAGCCTATGCGGCGCTCGCGCTCGGGCGCAGCTCGAGCCTGGTGCATCAGCGCGCCGAGGAGCGGCCGATCTTCATGCGCTATCTGATCGCGGCGAGCGACGAGCAGCTGTTTGCCGAAGCCGGCGGCTTGTTGATCCGCGATGCCGACGGCGAAGTCATCGGCGCGGTCGGCGTCACCGGCGATACCGGGGAGCGCGACGAGGAACTCGCCGCCCACGGCATCCATGCCGCAGGCCTCAAGACCGACGAGGATTGCCGCGACATGGGCCGGCGCATCGGGCTATTGCCGAAAACAAACTAGCGCGCGATCAACCGCGCCGCAGCACACAACGAGGCACCATGAAAATCGGACTGTTTGACCACATCGAAGATGGCGCGCGGCCGCTCACCACGTTGTTCGACGAACGTTTGCAGTTCGCCGAAGCCGCCGATGCGGCCGGCTTCTATTGCCTGCACCTTGCCGAGCACCACGCGACGCCGCTCAACATGGTGCCGGTGCCCGGCATCTTCATGGGGGCGCTGGCGCGCGCGACCAAACGCATGCGGATGGGGCCGCTGGTCTATCTCTTGCCGCTCTATTCGCCGCTGCGCATGATCGAGGAAATCTCCATGCTCGATCACTTGAGCTACGGCCGCCTCGACGTCGGCGTCGGCCGCGGCGTGTCACCCTACGAGCTGAAATATCACAAGGTCGAGCACGATCAGTCGCGCGAAATTTTTATCGACGCGTTCCACTGCCTCAGCGCCGGCCTGGTCACCGACACGCTGAGCTACAAAGGCGAGCATTACGTCTACGAGAACGTGCCGATCGCGCTTAGGCCGCTGCAGCAGCCGCATCCGCCGTTCTGGTACGCCTCCTCAAACGAAATTGGCTCGACTTGGGGCGGCGAGCACGGCCTGCATTTCGTCACCTTGGGGCCGATGGCGACCGCCAAGGCCAATATCGAGGCCTACAAGAAGGCGCTGGCGGTACGCGGCGCGCCGGCCCAGCCCAAGGCGGAATTTCCCGGCGGCGCCGTCATCGGCGTGCAACGGCATATCTTTGTCGCCGATACGGATGCGGAAGCGCACCGCTTCGGCAAGCCGGCCATGGAGGTGCACCTTGCCAACCTGAACTGGCTGCGCGCCAAGCACGGCGTCACCGGCTTGACCTCGCGGCTGAACGTGCCGCGCGGCGCCACTTACGAAGCCTGCGTTGAGGACGGCACGGTCATCGCCGGCTCGCCGGCGACCGTGCGCGCCGAGGTCGAGCGGCAGGTCAAGGAGCTCGGCGTCAATTATCTGCTGACGTATCTGTTCCTCGGCACCATGTCGCTCGCCGACGCCTTGCGCTCGCTGAATTTATTCAGCGCCGAGGTCATGCCGCATTTGGCGAAGCTGTAGCGGAGGCGATTCACTTCCCGCCGTTATCCGGCGGCCGCTGTTGATCCGCGCGCAGCGCGTCCGGATGCGGCATGGCGATGACGTTGTAGCCGGAATCGACGAAGTGAATCTCGCCGGTGACGCCGGTGGAAAGATCCGAGAGCAGATAGAGCCCCGCGCCGCCGAGATCGTCGAGCGTCACGCCGCGATGCAGCGGCGAATGCCGCTGCTGGAAGGCGAACATGGCGCGCGCGTCGCCGATGCCGGCGCCCGCAAGGGTGCGGATCGGTCCCGCCGAAATCGCGTTGACGCGGATGGCGCTCGCGCCGAAATCCACGGCGAGGTAGCGCACGGACGCTTCCAGCGCCGCCTTGGCGAGGCCCATGGCGTTGTAGTTCGGCATGGCGCGCAGGCCGCCGTTATAGGTCAAGGTCAGCATCGCGCCGCCGTTTGGCATCATCGCCGCCGCCCGCCGCGCCGCCTCGGTGAACGAGAAGCACGAGATTACCATGGTGCGGATGAAGTTTTCGCGCGTGGTGTCCGCATAGCGGCCGGTGAGCTGGGTCTTGTCGGAGAATGCGACGGCGTGGACCAGAAAATCGAGCGTGCCCCAGGCGCGGCTCAATTCGGCAAACACCGCATCGACCGAGGCTAAGTCCTCGACGTCGCACGGCAACACCAAATCGGCCCCGACGGAAGCCGCCAATGGCTTCACGCGCTTGCCGAGCGCTTCGCCCTGATAGGTGAAAGCAAGTTTGGCGTCATGGGCGGCAAGCGTTTTGGCAATGCCCCAAGCGATCGAGTGGTCGTTGGCGACCCCCATGATCAGGCCGCGCTTGCCGTGCATCAGCCCCGGCATCAGGTATCCAGCCGCTTGAACACGACGGACGCATTGGTGCCACCGAAGCCGAACGAGTTCGACAGCACGCAGCCGAGCGTCACGTTATCGCGCCGCTCGCGCACAATGGGCATATCCGCGAAGGCCGGATCGAGTTTTTCGATATTGGCGCTCTCGCAGATGAAGCCCGAATTCATCATCAGCATTGAATAGATCGCCTCCTGGACACCCGCTGCTCCAAGCGAGTGCCCGGTGAGCGATTTGGTCGCCGCGATCGGCGGGCATTTGTCGCCGAAAACCTCGCGGATCGCCTCGATCTCCCTGAGATCGCCGATCGGCGTCGAGGTGGCGTGCGGATTGATGTAGTCGACCGGCGGCTTTAAGTCGGCGAGCGCCATCTTCATGCAGCGCACCGCGCCTTCGCCGGACGGCGCCACCATGTCGGCGCCGTCGGAGGTCGCGCCGTAGCCGGCAACCTCGGCGTAGATTTTGGCGCCGCGCGCCTTGGCGTGTTCGAGCTCTTCGAGCACCAGCACGCCGGCGCCGCCGGCGATGACAAAGCCGTCGCGGTCGGCGTCGTAGGCGCGCGACGCCTTGTCGGGCGTCTGGTTGAAGCCCGACGACATGGCGCCCATGGCGTCGAACAGCACTGAGAGCGTCCAGTCGAGCTCCTCGCAGCCGCCGGCGAAGATCATGTCCTGCTTGCCGACCTGAATGGTCTCGTAGGCATTGCCGATGCAATGGTTCGAGGTCGCGCACGCCGACGAGATCGAATAGTTCACGCCCTTGATCTTGAACCAGGTTGCCAGCGTCGCCGACGCGGTCGAGGACATTGCTTTGGGCACTGCGAACGGCCCGACGCGCTTCGGGCCCTTGCTGCGGGTGATGTCGGCGCTCTCGACGATGGTGCGCGTCGACGGCCCGCCGGAACCCATGATGATGCCGGTGCGCTCATGGGAGACTTCGTTATCCGTCAAACCGGAATCCCGGATCGCCTGCTCCATGGCGACGTGATTCCACGCCGCTCCGCCGCCGAGGAAACGCATGGCGCGGCGGTCGACGGCTTCGCTCGGGTCCAGCGTCGGCGCGCCGTGCACCTGGCAGCGGAAGCCGAGCTCGGCATATTTGTCCGCGCGCACGATGCCGGATTTGGCCTCGCGCAACGACGCCATCACTTCCTGCGTGTTGTTGCCGATGGACGAGACGATGCCCATCCCGGTGACGACCACGCGTTTCATATCTGCCTCTCGAGCAATTTTAGTTTGAGCATGATCTTATCCGAAAACCGGTGACCACTTTTCGGGATCATGCTCCAGTACGCCGCGCCGCGCTCACGTTTTGTTCGGCTGCGGCTCCGCATCGCGGAACAGACCGACCTTGAGGTCGAAGGCGCGATAGATCACCGAACCGTCCGCCGACAGCCAGCCGTCGGCGACGCCGAGCACGAGTTTTGAGCGCATCACGCGTTTGATTTCGACGCCGTAGACGATGTTCTTCATGGTCGGCAGCACTTGGCCGGAGAACTTCAGCTCCCCCATGCCGAGCGCGCGGCCTTTGCCGGGCGAGCCGAGCCAGCCGAGAAAGAAGCCGAGCAATTGCCACAGCGCGTCGAGCCCAAGGCAGCCCGGCATCACCGGGTCGCCCTTGAAATGGCAGGGGAAGAACCAGAGGTCGGGTTTCAGGTCCAGCACCGCCCGCACCAGGCCCTTGCCGTATTCGCCGCCCACTTCCGCGATTTCGGAAATGCGGTCGAACATCAGCATGGGCGGCAGCGGCAATTGCGGGCCCTGAGCGAAAAGCTCGCCCCGGCCGCAGGCCAGCAAATCCTCATAGTCGAAGTTCGAACGGCGATCCTGCATCCGTATTCCGCTCCGCCCCCGGGCCGATCACCCGCCTGAATCCCTAACATATGGGGGCATTGTGTGGCAAAGCCGCCCCCGGCGCCGGGTTGCCGCGGTGGGCAAGCCATCCCTGCGGCGCATTGCCTGGACAGTTGCAGCGGGCGCAGCGTGGCGTATAATGATTTCACTTGCAACAATCTTGCTGGCCCCCGGTAGGGCAGTGGGTAAAGCCAATGACACAGTCGCCTCCATCTGCGCGTCCGCTTTCCTCCGGGCTTTCCGGGCCAAACTTCCAGCTGCCGCCGGCGCCGGGCCGCGCCGACCGCACCGGTTGCCCCTGGCACGACGTCAAGGAGAAGCTCCGCGAAGTCGGCTTGCGCCCGACCCGCCAGCGCATGGCGCTGGGCTGGATCCTGTTCGCCAAGGGCGATCGCCACGTCACCGCGGAAATGCTCTACGAGGAAGCCACCCGCGCCAAAGTGCCGGTGTCGCTGGCCACGGTCTACAACACGCTGCACCAGTTCACCGAGGTGGGCCTGCTGCGCCAGGTCGCAGTCGACGGCTCAAAAGCCTATTTCGACACCAACAATTCCGAGCACCATCACTTCTTCATCGAAGACCAGAACGATCTGATGGATATCCCCGCGACCGACGTGCTGGTCGGCAAGGCGCCGGTGGCGCCGGAGGGTTATGAGATCGCGCGGATCGATGTGGTGGTGAGGCTGCGGCGGAAGCAGGGCTAATCTTTTTCCGTCACCCTGAGGTGCGAGCGAAGCGAGCCTCGAAGGGCGACGGCCCGGGCCGTGCATCCTTCGAGGGCCGCTTCGCGGCCACCTCAGGATGACGGTCCAAAATTCAGCGCCGGCAAAATCACTCGACCTTCTCGTCCGGATAAACGCCCCACAGCTCGTTCTGCTCGATCCAGCCGTCAAAACCGTCGCCGGCGATTTGGCACCATTTTCCGGTGCAGTGTTTGACCGTGCCTAGCACGCCGACCTGTAGCTGAGCTGTCACCGCGCTCTTGGCGTCGGGTTTGGCGTAGATCGGCGCCAGGTCGGTCTTCGACTTCAATTGCACGGTCGCGGTGCGCTTGCCCGACAGCAGCGAGTGATAGACCCAGCCTTCGGTGCCGTCGGAATCGCGGACGCGGCGCCAGTTCTCGAACTCGGCGGTGATTTCGACCGGCAAGCCGACCTTCGTATAGATCCAGGCGACGTCGTGGTCCTTGTCCGGGCCGCCGCGGACATTGACCCGATCGGTCTTGAGGCTGACGAAGCGCGGCACCGGCAGGCCGCTCGCCGTGCTGTCGCTGCCGGCCCGGACCGCACTGGCGGCGAGCGCCAGCGCCAGCGGCGCCGCGATTGCGGCCCGCGCCCACCCCGCCATCAGCCTGCCGCGTCGCATTGTCATCGCGCTAGGCCCGGTCCTGTTGCAAAACGTGAGGCACGCCCGGGGAACCCCGGCGCGCTTTGTCGGAACGCCGCCATCTGGTAGAGAAATTTGATGAACCACCTGCCGGTTCCAGTGTCGGCGAGGGCGGTTAAAGAGACCTGAACGGGCCGATGCGGCCGGCATCCGGCCAATGCGGCCGGCATCCGGCCGATTTCCGGGTCGCCGGCCGCAGGTCGGTTTGCGTGAGAGGCAGTCGATGGCGTCCGGCAAAAAGCCGCTTGTCGTGGTCACCCGGAGGCTGCCGGACAGCGTCGAAATGCGCATGCGCGAATTGTTCGACGCCCGGCTCAATGCCGACGACAAGCCGATGAGCCATGCCGAGCTGGTCGCCGCCGCCAAGACCGCCGACGTCATCGTGCCGACGGTGACCGATCACATCGACCGCTCGGTGCTCAGCCAGTCCGGCGAGCGCCTGAAGCTGATCGCCAATTTCGGCAACGGCGTCGACAATATCGACGTCGCGACCGCCGTGCAGCGCGGCATCACCGTGACCAATACGCCAGGCGTGCTCACCGAAGATACCGCCGACATGACCATGGCGTTGATCCTCGCCGTGCCGCGGCGCCTGGCCGAGGGCGCGCAAGTGCTCACCGGCAATCAGGAATGGACCGGCTGGAGCCCGACCTGGATGCTCGGCCATCGCATCTGGGGCAAGCGCCTGGGCATCGTCGGCATGGGCCGCATCGGCCAGGCGGTGGCGCGGCGCGCGCAGGCGTTCGGCCTGAAAATCCACTATCACGACCGCCGCCGCATGGCGGCTCAAGCCGAGGAGGAATTGCACGCTACCTACTGGGAGAGCCTCGACCAGATGCTGGCGCGCATGGATATCATCTCGATCAATTGCCCGCACACGCCGGCGACCTATCACCTGCTGTCGGCGCGCCGGCTCAAGCTGATCCGGCCCGAGGCCTATATCGTCAACACCGCGCGCGGCGAAGTGATCGACGAGAACGCGCTCGCCCGCCTGATCGAGGCCGAGGAGATCGCCGGCGCCGGCCTGGATGTTTTCGAGCACGAGCCGGCGGTGAGCCCAAAACTCGTCAAGCTCGCCCGCGCCGGCAAAGTGGTGCTGCTGCCGCATCTCGCCTCGGCGACCGTGGAAGGCCGCAACGACATGGGCGAAAAGGTCATCGTCAATATCAAGACCTTCATGGACGGCCACCGCCCGCCGGACCGCGTCCTGCCGTCGATGTTGTGAAAGCCGCAGGCACCGTTCGCGCAATGTTGCATCGACGTTCGATCCTCCGCCTCGCGTCCCTTGTGCTTATTGGCGCGCTCACGCCGCCGATCGCGGCGCGGAGCGACGAGCAGATCGGTCACGCCCAGGCGGTCGTCGCCAAGAACGGCATGGTGGTGGCGCAGGAGGCGATCGCGGCGCGCATCGGCGCCGACATTCTGCAAAAAGGCGGCAATGCGGTGGATGCCGCCGTCGCCACAGGCTTTGCGCTCGCCGTGACCTATCCGCGTGCCGGCAATCTCGGCGGCGGCGGTTTCATGCTGATCCACCAGGCATCCGGCGACGATACCGCGATCGACTATCGCGAGACCGCGCCGGCGGCGGTTACGGGCAAATCGTTTCTCGATGCGCAGGGCAATGCCGATCCGCAAAAATCGCGCGACTCCGCGCTCGCCATCGGCGTGCCAGGCACGGTGGAGGGTCTCGCCTTCGCGGCGCGGCGCTACGGCTCGGGCCAGTTCACGCTCGCCGATCTGATCGCGCCGGCGCTTGCGCTGGCGCGCGACGGCATGCCGGTGACGGACGACATCGCGGATATGTCGGCCAACGAATTGGCACGGCTCAAGCGCTGGCCGTCTTCGGCAAAAATCTTTCTCAAACCCGACGGCACAGCGCTCGCGCTCGGCGACCGTCTGGTGCAAAGCGATCTTGCCAATACGCTCGAAGCCATCGCCAAGGACGGACCGCACGCGTTGTATGACGGTCCGATCGCCGCCGCTATCGCCGCCGCCGTGCAAGCCGCTGGCGGCGTCATGACCACCGCCGATCTGAAAGGCTATGCCGCGTTCGAACGCGCGCCGGTGCGCGGCACCTATCGCGGCTACGACATCGTCTCCATGCCGCCGCCGTCATCGGGCGGCGTCGAGTTGATCGAGATGCTCAACATCCTCGAAGGCTACGATCTCGGCCACCAGGACGACGGCCAAGCGGCGCATCTCATGGTCGAGGCCATGAAGCGCGCCTATGCGGATCGCGCGTTGTTCCTCGGCGATCCCGACAAGGTCAAGGCGCCGGTCGAAAAGCTGATCTCCAAGGACTATGCGGCCACGTGGCGCGCCACCATCGATCCGGAGCGTGCGACGCCGGCGAGCGCGATCCGTCCCGGTGGCACCGTCCCATCCGAAGGCCGCAACACCACGCATTTCTCGATCGTCGACAGTTTTGGCAACGCGGTGTCCAATACCTATACGCTCAATTTCAGCTACGGCGTCGGGCTGGTCGCCGAAGGCACCGGCATCCTGCTCAACAACGAGCTCGACGATTTTGCCGTGAAGCCGGACGCGCCGAACGCCTACGGGCTCATCGGTTACGAAGCCAACGCGCCGGGGCCGGGCAAGCGGCCGCTGTCGTCGATGACGCCGACCATCGTGCTCAAAGACGGCAAGCCGTTCCTGGTCACCGGCTCGCCGGGCGGCAGCCGCATCATCACCGCGGTGCTGCAGGTGGTGGTCGACGTGATCGACCGCGGCATGGACATCGCCAGCGCGGAGTCGGCGCCGCGCATTCACAATCAATGGCTGCCCGACCAGGTGTTCGCCGAGCCCGGCTTCTCGCCCGATCTGATCGCGGCGCTGCAAGCGCGCGGCGACAAGGTCGTGTCGACCGGGAAGTTCACCTCGGTCAATTCCATCGTCGTCACGCCGGAAGGGTTCGCCGGCGCTGCCGATCCACGGACACGCGGTGGATTGGCGGTCGGTTTCTAATTTTTATTTCGACTCCAGCCCGGCCGCCTTGGCGACCTTGGCCCATTTGTCGATCTCGCTGCGCAGATGCGCGCCGAGCTGTTCCGGCGAGCCGCCGACCAGGCGAAAGCCGAGTTTTGTCGCGCGCTCTTTCATGTCCGCGTCGGCGAGGATTTTGTTGGTGTCGGCATTGATTTTGCTGATGATCTCGCGCGGCGTGCCGGCCGGCGCGAACAGCGCGTACCAGCTGGTGTCGTTGCCATAAGCGACGCCGAGCTCGTCGAAGGTCGGCACGTCGGGCAGCTGCGTGGCGCGGGCGGGGCCGGACACCGCGAGCGCGCGCAGCTTGCCGGCCTGGATGTGGCCAATGGAGCCGCCGAGCGTCGTCAGCCATACCGAAATCCGGCCGGCCGAGACATCGGTCACGGCCTGGCTGAAGGAGTTGTACGGCACGTGCTGCAGCGTAATGCCGGTGACCTCGCTGAACAGCGTCGAGGCAAGCTGGCCGCTCGAGCCGATGCCGAGCGACGCATAAGTGAGCTCTCCCGGATGCGCCTTGGCGTAATCGACGACGTCCTTGACCGAATGGAAAGCTGAGTCCGCCGGTACCATCAAGGCGTCCTGGCCGGTCGCCACGAGGATCACCGGCGCAAAACTTTTGACCGGGTCAAAATTCGCCGAAGGCGCGATCGTCACGTTCGCCGCCATGAACTGGCCGCCGAAAACGATGGTGTAGCCATCAGGCGCGGCCTGCGCCGCCACCGAGGAGCCGACCGTGCCGCCGGCGCCGGCGCGGTTCTCGATGAACACCGACTGACCCCATAGGGTGGAGAGCTTGTCGGTGAGGATGCGGCCGAGCGTGTCGATGCTGCCGCCCGGTGCAAAGGGAATGATCAGGCGGACGGGATGATCCGGAAAAATTTCGGCGCGGGCCGGCGCTGCGAGCAAAGCGACAAACGTCAACGCGGCAATGAGCCTGCCCGACCTCACGACACTCTCCCGGTTTCGCGCGTCATTGCCGCGCATTCTTCACCGTCGACGCCAAGACGACAATGACGATGGCGCAGAGCGCGACCGGCGCGAAGCTCGCGACCGGCATGGCCGTCAAATCCCACAGCCAGCCGCCGACGATCGACAGCAGCATGGCGCAACTGTAGCTGATGGTGAACATGCCGGCCGAGGTGCGGTGCACGTCGTCGGGCGCGCTCAGCATCAACGGCAGCGCCAGCGCCAGGATCAGGGTCAGCGCATCGGTGAAGCCGAGCAAGCCGGCGAAGACCACGATCCCCACGCCATGCGACATCACCATGCCGATGAGCGCGAGCAGCGACGCCAGCCCGCTCACCGCATAGGCCCACGGCCGCGTCACCAGCGATCCGGCCAAGCCCAGCATCAAAAACGCCGCCGGCAATTGGCCGACATTGAGTGCGGTCAGCGCGGCACCGACCAGGTCGGGGCGGCCTTGGGCGATCACATAATCGGGCAGGAAGGCGTTGCTGACGAAATAGATCGCGTTGACGCTGCCGAGGATCAGCCCGATCTGCCAGATCAGTGGCCGCCGCCAATCGGGCCACCACAAGGTGTTGGCCGCAGGCGCAGCGTTGCCCGCGTCATTGCGTCGTTTCGCGTAGACCGCAACGACGACCGCAGTCAGCAAAACTGGAATCGTCCAGACCACGAAACTCAGCCGCCAGCTCTCATCGATCAGGGGCAGCACCAATGGAATGGTCAGCGCCGCGGGCAGGATTTCGCCGATGAGAAGTCCAGTCGTATAAACCGCCGTCGCGAAACCGATGCGCGCGGGAAACCAAGCCCGCACCAGCGGCGGCAATATCGGCTGCATGATCGCGACGCCGGCCGCCATGACGACGGTCGAGGCAAACAGAAACGTCGCATCCGGTATCGCGCCGCGCGCCGCGCCGCCGAGCGCCGTGAGCGACAATCCGACCAGCAAAGCCGGAATGAGGCCGACCCGCGCAATCAGAAGCGAGCCCGGCACCGCCGCGATCGCAAACAGCATCGGCGGCAAGCTCGACAGCCAGCCGATCTGCGTCTCCGACAGATGCAGGTCGGCGTGCAAAAGCGGAGTGACCGGCGGCGTCGCCAGCACGGTAATCCGCAGACACGCGCCGGCGAGCCACAGCAGGAGGAGGGGGATCAGGCGCGGGTTGATGATGGGTCTCTTTATTCTTGGCGCTTTGTCAGCGCTCAGTATACGCGGTGGGGTGCGAGCTTACACGATGCAGACGAAAGAGGGCCGGCCTAGTGGCAAACAGGAGACGGTTGAAATGAAAAATAAGCCATTCAGGGACCGTCTCGGCTTTGCGTTGAACGGCCTTCAAGAAGCATGGCGGCGCGAGCGAAGCCTTCGTACCCAGACTTATATCGGAGCGATTGCGGTGGTGGTAACCATCGCATTGCATCCCGGTCTGCTCTGGGGCGGCCTCGTGGCGCTTTCGATCGCGTTGGTGTTGGGCTTGGAGCTGGCGAATACCGCCATCGAATATCTGATCGATCATCTGCACCCCGATATCGCTCCGGAGATCAAGCTGGCCAAAGACGTCATTGCCGGTGCGGTGCTGGTCGCTTGCCTGGGTGCGCTCTGCGTCGGCGTGTTGATGGTGCTTGCCGTGTTCTTGGGCTGACCTCGTCTCGGCTGATTGCCGGCTCATGACCCCTGGCGGCCGGGTTCACTCCTGCAGCGAGGTTTAGTACGCTTTGAAGTGGCATGGCCTTCGACGTATTCATCAGTTATCCGCATCAGGAAAAGGCGATGGCGGATGCCACGTGCGCGAAGCTTGAAGCGGAGGGCATCCGGTGCTGGCTAGCCCCGCGAGATATTGCGCCTAGTGCGGATTGGGCGGCATCCATCGTCGACGCGATAGACGTCTGCCGCGTCATGGTTCTCATTTTTTCGGCGCATACAAACCGATCGAGGCAGGTCAGCCGCGAGGTGCAACAAGCGTTCGACGGCGAAAAGCCCGTTGTTCCGTTTCGAATCGAGGACGTCACTCCGGAAAAGTCGCTGCGATATTACATGGGCTCGGTGCACTGGCTCGATGCGCTCACGCCACCGGCTGAGCAACACCTTCAACGGCTTGCCTCCGCGGTGCAGGCGTTGCTGAACGCAACGCAGTCCGAGGCCGATGCTCAGACAGACCGCTTGCCGCGCGAGGCGCAAACGCGCCGAGCAACGGAGCAGGAGCCGCTGCGCGTGGAAGAGAGGCGGCGTGCAGCAAGGGCGGACGCCGAGCCAACGAGCGCTGAAGTGGAGTCCATCTCGCGGCCAGCGGCGCGATGGATCTGGAAGGCGGCAGTAATTTCTGGACTATTTATTATATCGTTAGGCGCGATTTCCTACTATGTCTGGCGCTCTCCATTTACGTCAACAAACGCATACTCGATCGTCGGAAATTTCGCGTGCTTTGGTGGAGCGGAGTATCCCAACAGCTGGCGCGAGGAAGCACCACTTTGTACTCCGTACGGATGCAATTTCGGAAAGATGTCTCAGGACGCCTGCCTGACTCTCGGAGCCAAGAAACAATCGGAAACCGTCATTCACGGCAACGTGGGCACAAGCCGGGCTAATGAATGTTGGCTGCAGCATTCCTGCGGAGATCTGCGGCCACACGGCGAATTCACGCTGTTTCGGATGTGATCCCTTGGAATAACATCAAGGCTTGGTTCTTGGAGCGGGCGAAGGGATTCGAACCCTCGACCCCAACCTTGGCAAGGTTGTGCTCTACCCCTGAGCTACACCCGCATCCGAGAAGGGTAAGCCGGCAAACCGGGCCAAAGACCCGCGCCGCCGCATTGCTATGCCAAAGAGCGACCGGCTTGGCAACCTTGGCCGGGACGGCCTATGAAACCGTTAATGCCCGCCTCGCCGGACGACCTTTTCGCCTACCTGGATACGCTGGGTATCGCCCACAAGACCGTCACCCATCCGGCGGTCTTCACCGTCGATGAGGGGCGCGAGTTGCGCGGCACCATTGCCGGCGGGCACACCAAGAACCTGTTCCTGCGCGACAAGAAAGGCACGGCGTTCCTGGCGGTGGCGCTCGAAAATGCGGTGATCGAATTGAAATCGCTGCACCGGGTTCTGGGGGCGTCGGGCCGGTTCTCGTTCGGCTCGGCCGAGCTGATGGGCGAGCTCCTCGGCGTCGAGCCCGGCTCGGTGACCCCGTTCGCCGCCATCAACGACACCGGCAGCCGCGTGACGGTGGTGCTCGACGCCGCCATGATGGCGCACGACGTGCTCAACTTTCATCCCCTGGTGAATACCGGGACCACGACGATTTCGCGCGACGGGCTGCTCAAGTTCCTGCAAGCCACGGGTCATGTGCCGCGGATCGAGGCTGTCTCGGGCCAGCCGGCAAAAAACCGGATATGAAACCGGACATGAAACCGCGATTGCATTTGCCCGCCGTCTCACCATTTAATCGGGGGAACCGAGGGGTCTAGGGCAAGGAAACATGCTGCAGGAAGCTGGAACCATTACGGCGGATGCCGTCGTCAAGGACACGACGACGCAAGCCTTCGTCAAAGACGTCGTCGAGGAATCCAAGCGCCAGCCGGTGCTGGTCGATTTCTGGGCGCCCTGGTGCGGGCCGTGCAAGCAGCTCACCCCGATCCTGGAGAAGGCCGTCAAGGCCGCCAAGGGCAAGGTCAAGCTCGTCAAGATGAACATCGACGACCATCCGGCGATCCCCGGCCAGATGGGCATCCAGTCGATCCCCGCCGTGATCGCCTTCGTCAACGGCCAGCCGGCCGACGGCTTCATGGGTGCGTTGCCGGAAAGCCAGGTCATCGCTTTCCTGGAGCGGCTGACCAAGGACCGCATCGGCGGCGAGGCCCAGGATCTCTTGAAAGCCGCCGACGCGGCGCTCGCCGAAGGCGATGCGGCCGGCGCCGCGGAGATGTACGCGCAGCTTCTTGCCGAGGATAACGCCAACGTGCCGGCGCTCGGTGGTCTCGCGCGCGCTTATGTCGAGACCGGCGCGCTCGATCAGGCGCGGCAGACGCTCGCCATGGTGCCGGAGGCCAAGCAGAACGACGCCGCGGTCGCCGCGGCCCGCGCCGCGCTGGAGCTTGCCGAGCAGGCCAAGACGGTCGGGCCGATCGACGAGCTCGAACAGAAGGTCGCCGCCAATCCGCTCGACCATCAGGCGCGCTTCGATCTGGCGCTGGCGCTCAACGGCAAGGGCCAACGCGCCGACGCGCTCGAGCACCTGATCGCCATCGTCAAGCGCGACCGCAAATGGAACGATGACGGCGCGCGCAAGCAGCTCGTTCAGTTTTTCGATGCATGGGGTCCGGCCGACGAAGCCACCATCGACGGGCGCAAGCGGCTGTCCTCGATCCTCTTTGCCTAGCGCAATGCGCTTCGGCGCCGTCGCGGAGTGGAGTGCGACATGCCGATGAATACGGCTTACAGGGGGCCTGAGGCCGTCCCCGACGTGATCCCGGTGTTTCCTTTGCCGGGCGCCCTGCTGTTGCCGCGCGGGCAGATGCCGCTCAATATTTTCGAGCCGCGCTATCTGGCGATGATCGACGACGCGTTGCGGTCCGGGCAGCGCCTGATCGGCATGATCCAGCCCGATCCCGCCCATCCCGGAGCGGATCCCGACAAGCCGCAACTTTTTCATGTGGGCTGCGTCGGGCGCATGACGCAGTTCGCCGAAAGTGGCGACGGCCGCTACCTGATCCAGCTCACCGGCGTCGCGCGCTTCCGCATCGCGGAGGAACTCTCCGTCACCACGCCGTACCGGCAGTGCAAGGTGACCTATCAGCCCTTCATCCACGATTTCACCCCGCGCATGGGCGAGGACGAGGTCGACCGCAAGTCACTGCTGCGCGCGCTGACGTCTTTCCTCAAGGCCAATAACCTCAAGGCCGATTGGGAAGGCATCGAGAATGCGCCCAACGAAGCGCTGGTGAATGCGCTGGCGATGATGTCGCCCTATGAGGCCGCCGAGAAGCAGGCCATGCTGGAGGCGCCGGACCTGAAGACCCGCGCCGAGATTCTGGTCGCGGTCACCGAGATTGAGCTCGCCAAGAGCAAGACTTCGGGCGAGACGCCGCTGCAATAAATTCCTCCCCCGCAAGCGGGGGAGGGTTTAGTATGTGATGGCCGAACCGGAGCAAACATGTCCACGCCGCCCGCCGATTCCGTCGATCCAAAACTTCTTGAAATCCTGGTCTGTCCGCTGACCAAGTGTCCGCTGGAATACGACGCCGAGAAGCAGGAGCTGATCTCGCGCGCGGCCAAGCTCGCTTATCCGATCCGCGACGGCATCCCGATCATGCTGCCAGAGGAAGCGCGCCGGCTGGATTGACTTTCAGCGCACGACGCCTCTCCATCGTCACCCCCGGGCTTGACCCGGGGGTCCATGCTGACTGTCCGAGTGCTCGGCGCGGCTGAATGGATTGCCGGGTCAAGCCCGGCAATGACGAATTGGAAGTTGCGGGAGGAAAAACGTGATCAAAATCTGGGGCCGGAACACCTCGTCGAACGTGCAGAAGGTGATGTGGGCGGTCGGCGAGATGGGCCTGCCGCACGAGCGCATCGATATCGGCGGGCCGTTCGGCAAGAACCGCGAGGCGACCTATCTGGCGATGAACCCGAACGGGCTGGTGCCGACGCTCGAAGAGGAAGACGGCTTCCTGCTGTGGGAATCGAACTCGATCGTGCGCTATCTTGCCGCCAAGCATAAAGCCACGGTGCTCGAACCGGCAGACCTGCGCACCCGCGCCAATGCCAGCAAATGGATGGACTGGCAATTGTCCGTCGCCGGGCCGGCGATCACGCCGGTCTTTTGGGGCCTGATCCGCACGCCGCCGGACAAACGCGATCATGCGGCGATCGAGGCCGGGAAAAAGAACACAACGACCGCCATGGTCATGGTGGACGAACAGCTGGCGAAAACCGCGTATCTTGCAGGCGATGCGTTTTCCTACGGCGACATTCCCGTCGGCATCATGGCCTACCGCTACCGGCAGCTGGTGCCGGAACGTCCGCCGCTGAAAAATTTTGAGCGCTGGTACGCCGCGATCGCGTCGCGGCAGGCGTTCAAGGATCAGGTCGGCTCGGTGCCGTTGACGTAGCGCGATGCGGCGCTGGCGGCGTTGCCCTCTCCCCTTGCGGGAGAGGGCTCCTTGGCATTCCAACAAAAAGAAAGGGTGAGGGGTCGGCCCGCGCCCTCACCCAACCGAGCTTGTTGAAAGGCATGTGCTGCCCTCTCCCGCAAGGGGAGAGGGCACGCCCTCTATTCCGCCGCCGCCCGCGCGCCGCCGGAATGCGCCGAGACGATGTAATCCATCGCCGCCTGCACGCCGCCCTTCTTGTGCGGGATGCCGGCAAGGCCGAGCGCCATTTCGGTCATTGCGAGAACGCCCATCAGCCAGCCGTCGTTGATGTCGCCGAGATGGCCGATGCGGAAGTAACGCTTGGCGTAGGGGCCGAAGCTGGCGCCGAAGGAAATGTTGAACGTCTCCAGCGCGAGGTTGCGGAACGCATCGGCGTCGTGGCCCTCCGGCAGCAGCACCGCGGTGATGGTCGGCGAATAATATTTCGCATCGCGGCACAGGATTTCGAGGCCCCAGGCGCGCACCGCGCGCCGCGTCGCTTCGGCGAACCGGGCGTGGCGCGTGAACACGTTGTCGAGGCCTTCCTCGTGCAGCATGTCGATCGACACCGCCAGCCCCTGCAGCATCTGCGTCGCCGGCGTGTAGGGGAAGAAGCCGATCTTGTTCATGGTCAGCATGTCGTCCCAGGCCCAGAACGACTTGGTCAGCTTCGACGTCTTGGTCGCCGCCAGCGCCTTGTCGCTGATGGCGTTGAACGACATGCCGGGCGGCAGCATCAAGCCTTTCTGCGCGCCGCCGACGGTGACGTCGACGCCCCATTCGTCGTGGCGGTAATCGGCCGAAGCGAGCGAGGAAATGGTGTCGACCATCAGCAGCGCCGGATGGCCGGCCGCGTTGATCGCCTTGCGGATCGGCGCGATCGGCGTGAGACACCCGGTCGCGGTCTCGTTGTGCAGCACACAGACCGCTTTGATCTCGTGCGCCTTGTCCTTGCGCAGGTGCTCCTCGATCGCCGCGGCGTCGGCGCCGGTGCGCCAGTCGCCTTTGATGAATTCAGGCTTGAGCCCGAGTTTTTCCGCCATGGTCTTCCACTGGGTGGCGAACTGGCCGGTCTCGAACATCAGCACGCGGTCGCCGGGCGACAGCGTGTTGACCAGAGCGGCTTCCCACGCGCCGGTGCCGGTCGCGGTGTAGATGATGACCGGATTGGTGGTCTTGAAAATGGTCTTGACGCCATCGAGGCAGCGCTTGGCGAGCTTGGCGAATTCCGGCCCGCGGTGGTCGATGATCGGGGTGTCCATCGCGCGGAGCACGCGGTCGGGCAGCGGCGTCGGGCCCGGAATCTGCAGGAAATGACGCCCGGCGGCGCGCGAAGTATTCTGCGGCATTATCGGCACTCCTTCGGACTATTCACGAGTCACGGCGGCGCATGTCCGAGGGCGCGCGCGGCTTGTGGGGTTGAATAGCGAATGCGACATTCGGGTCAAGCCCAATCGACGGCAATTCTATGCTGTTGTGAACGCGGCAGATTTGGGCGCGGAGGATAATTTGCCAATACGGCTGTTGCCCGGCTTGGAACGCCGCCTGAAGGCCGAAGCGGTGGGCGAGGTGCGTTTCGACGCCTTCACCCGTGGGCGCTATGCCACCGATGCCTCGCACTACCAGATCATGCCGCTCGGCGTGGTGACGCCGCGCACCATAGAGGAAGCCGAACGCGCCATCGGGATCTGCCGCGCAGAAGGGGTGCCGGTGACGGCGCGCGGCGGCGGCACCTCCCAGGCCGGGCAGACGGTCAATGACGCCCTGGTGGTCGATTGCTCGCATCATCTCGACCGCGTGCTCGATCTCGACGTTGCCGGCCGGCGCTGCGTGGTCGAGCCAGGCATCGTGCTCGACGAGCTCAATCGCAAGCTGAAATCCTCCGGGCTGTGGTTCCCGGTCGATATTTCGACCGCGTCGCGCGCCACCATCGGCGGCATGGTCGGCAACAATTCCTGCGGCGCGCGTTCGTTGCGCTACGGCAATACGCGCGAGAACGTGCTGTCGATCGACGCCATGCTGGCCGACGGCACGCGCGCGCATTTCGGCCGCATCGGCGACTCCGGCGTCAACGTGCCGCCGGATCTGGTGCGCGACCTCCTCGCCATTGCGGCGCGCGAGGCGGGCGAAATCGAGCGGCGTTTTCCAAAAGTGCAGCGCCGCGTCGGCGGTTATAATCTCGATGCGCTGGTGCCGGGCCGCAACGACATCAATCTCGCTCATATTCTTGTCGGCTCCGAAGGCACGCTGGCGTTCTCGACCAAGATCGAGCTGAAACTCGCGCCGCTCCTCGGCCGGCGCGCGGTGGGCGCCTGCCATTTCGGCAGCTTTCACGAAGCCATGAAGGCGGCGCAGCATATCGTCACGCTCGGGCCCATCGCGGTCGAACTGATCGACCGCACCATGCTGGGGTTGGCAGCCGACATCGCCATGTTCAAGCCGACCGTCACTGCATTTCTGCGCGGCGACCCGGAAGCAATTTTGTTCGTCGAGTTCGCCGAGGCAGATTGGGACGAAAATCTGCGCCGCTTGAAGCGGCTCGGCGAAATGCTCGGCGATCTCGGCATCGCCTGGGATCATAGCGGCGCGAAGTGGGGTGGTGTCGTCGAGGTGCTCGATCCAAAGCTGCAAGCTGGCATCAACGAAGTGCGCACCGCAGGCCTCAACATCATGATGTCGATGAAGGAGGCCGGCAAACCGGTGTCGTTTGTCGAGGATTGCGCCGTGCCGCTGGAGCATCTCGCCGATTACACGGCGCGGCTCATGGAAGTTTTCGAAAGAAACGGCACCCGCGGCACCTGGTATGCGCATGCCGCGGTCGGCTGCCTGCATGTGCGCCCGGTGCTCAACCTGCGGCTCGACAAGGACGTGCGCGCCATGCGCGCCATTGCCGAGGACGCCTTCGCCATGGTGCGCGAATACAAGGGCTCGCATTCCGGCGAACACGGCGACGGCATCGTGCGCTCGGAATTCCACGGGCAAATGTTCGGCGCCGAGCTGGTGCACGCCTTCGAGGAGGTGAAGGACCGCTTCGATCCGCGCGGCCTCTACAATCCCGGCAAGATCGTGCGGGCGCCGAAGTTCGACGATCGTGACAATTTTCGCTACGGCCCGGACTATCGCGCTGACGACTTCGCCAGCGCGCTCGACTGGTCGGCCTATTCGGGCGCCGGCGGCGGGTTCCAGGGCGCGGTCGAGATGTGCAACAACAATGGCGCCTGCCGCGCGCTCTCCGGCGGCGTCATGTGCCCGAGCTACCGCGTCACCCGCGATGAGCGCGACGTCACCCGCGGCCGCGCCAACACGCTCCGCCTCGCCATCACCGGCCAGCTCGGCCCGGATGCTTTGACCTCTGACGCAATGGCCGAGACGCTGAAGCTTTGCGTCTCGTGCAAGGCATGCCGGCGCGAATGCCCGACCGGCGTCGACATGGCCCGCATGAAGGTCGAGGTTTTACGTGCGCGGAGTGAGAAATTAGGCTTGTCGCTGCACGACCGCCTGGTCGGCTATCTGCCGCGTTATGCGCCGACGGCCGCGAAGCTGTCGTGGCTGCTCAATTTGCGCGACGTGATTCCCGGCGCGGGCAAATTGTCGGAAGCCATCGCCGGCTTCAGCGCGCAGCGCAGCCTGCCGAAGTGGCGCTCGGATTGGTTCGACGAAACCGAGCTGTCAGCAAACGGGCAGGGCACAGGTCGCGAAGTTGTTTTGTTTGCCGACACCTTCAATCGCTATTTCGAGCGCGAAAATATCGACGCCGCGCTCGCCGTGCTCGCCGCCGCCGGCTATCGCGTCACGGTGGCAAAACCAGTCGAGGGCTCGCGGCCGCTCTGCTGCGGCCGCACTTTTCTCTCTGTCGGCAAGGTGGCCGAGGCGCGCCGTGAAATGGAACGCACGCTCGCCGCGCTGGCGCCGTTCGCCGCGGCCGATACGCCAATCATCGGATTGGAGCCGAGCTGCCTGTTCAGCTTCCGTGATAAGATACCCTCGCTGCTGAAAAGCGAGACGGCGCGCCAAGTCGCAAGTCGCGCGCTGCTATTCGAGGAATTTTTGGCGCGCGAGGCCGCCGCGGGAAAGCTCAATTTGCCGCTCGCGCCGACTAAGAAGCGGGCACTGCTTCACGGCCATTGCCATCAGAAATCGTTCGATGCGATGGCCGAAGTGACGGCGGCACTGAATCTCATTCCCGAGCTCGACGTCGAACCCATCGAATCGAGCTGTTGCGGCATGGCCGGCGCATTCGGCTATCACGCCGACACGATCGACGTGTCGCGCGCCATGGGCGAGCTGTCGCTGTTGCCCGCCGTACGCAATGCAGCCGCGGACGCCATCATCGTCGCCGACGGCACGTCGTGCCGGCATCAGATCAAGGATGGCGCGGGGCGCGAAGCGTTGCATGTCGCGCGCGTGCTGGCGATGAGTCTCAGATAAGTCTTGCGCGCCTAAGAGACGGCGATTGCCGGGCTCTCGGTCGCGCGTTGCGGCTTTGCGCAATGCCGATCGAGCGCAGCGCTCATTTCCCGGGCGAGATTTTGATCATGCGGATGCTCCCGCATCATCGTGTAGTGATCCCCGGACACCTGGATGATGTCCAGCCCTTTGCCGAACAGGCCGGCCCAACCCAGGCTGTAATCCACGTTGGCCGACGGGCAGTCTTCCGAGCGGTCGGCCCGAAACAGCACGCCGCGGCAGTCCAGGCGGCGCAGCTTGTATGAACGCAGCGAATTGTCGTAGAGCCGCTCGATCAGCGGCCAATGCATCGGGCGGCCCAGTGTATCGAGCTTCGTGGTCAGCTCGCCCGGATCGCGCAACGCGCTCTCGGCGAATCGGCGCTTGAGGAATCTCCCGGCCACCGCGAGCGTCCAACGCACGATGGACAGCGAAATTGCAAAGCGGGACGCGATCGATGCCACACGTTCGTTCGTGCCCTGCATCCAGGTGTCCTGCAGATTCTTCCAGGCGATCTTGTGCGGGAGCAGATACTCCGCCGGCGCATCCAGCAGCATGACCAGATCAACTTGGTTGCCCTTGTCCAGGAGCTGGTGCGCGATCTCGAACGCCATCGAGGCATGGAACGAATAGCCGACGATCACGCATGGCGTGGAGCCGGCGTGGCTGCTCAAAGCCGCCACATAGGGCGCGACCATGTCTTCCAACACGGGCGTGGCGTCGGTGTGGTTTCTGGCCG
>DATHHM010000207.1:0-8698 GCA_035317145.1 Xanthobacteraceae bacterium
ACGATGACTTTGACCGGCCGGTCGGGAAAGGTTTGCGCCTGCAGCGGCGCCGCGGCGCCCAGCGCAGTGGCGACAGAGACGACTGCGAGAAATGTTTTCATTGCGACTTCCTCAATCGAGCCTCACGCGTGCCTCGCGCGCGACCTTGTCCCATAACTGCACCTGCTCGCTCATCACCGCACCGAACTCTTGCGGGCTCAAGGGCTGCGCTTCGAGGCCGAGATTAGCCACCGCGGCCTGCGTCTCGGGCAACTTGAGATGCGCATTTTCCGCCGCGTTGACCTTGGCGATCACGCCGGCAGGCGTACCGGCCGGCGCGAACAGGCCGAACCACAGCAGCGCTGGAAAGCCGTCATACCCGCTCTCACGGAACGTCGGCACGTCGGGAAGCTCAGGCCAGCGCTTGTCGGTCGTCACCGCAAGCGCGCGCAGCCGGCCGGCGAGGATATGCGGCAGCAGCACCGCCTTGGTCGTCACGTTGATCTGAATCTGGTTGCCCAAGAGATCGGCGACGGCGGGCGCCGCACCCTTATAGGGAACGAAGACGATGTCGGTGCCGGTGCGCACGCGGAAATATTCGAGCAAGAGATGCGGGGCGATGCCGATGGACGAGCCCGACGACAGCTTACCCGGATGATCCTTGGCGTATTGCACGAGTTCGGCGAGCGTATGCACCGGAACCGCCGGGTTCACCACCATGACCTGGGAATCGGTCGCCACCGCCGCGACCGGCACAAAGTCCTTCACCGGATCGTAGTCGAGGTTCTTGTAGAGCGCCGGCGTGACGGCGTTGTCGTTGGTGCCGCCGAGCGCCAAGGTGTAGCCGTCGGGCGCGGCACGCGCGACCGCTCGCGCGCCGATCCTGCCACCGGCACCGGTGACGTTTTCCACCAGCACGTTCTGCCCAAGCTGGGCGTAAAGCCCTTGCGTCGCCAGCCGCGCCGCGGTGTCGCTCGGTCCGCCGGGCGGATAGCCCGAAATCACCTTGATCGGGTGATCGGGGAAAGTCTGCGCCCGGGCCGGCGACGCGACGGCCGCGGCGACGACGAAAAACGCGACCGCGGCGAGCCTGCTCATGTCCCCTCCCCTTGCGTTTCCTTAACGATCCACGCGTGGTAGTCCGGATCGACGCCTTCGACCGGCAGCACGAGTATGGCAGGCGTGGTGTAGGAGTGCATCTGCCGGACCGCCGCGCGCACGGCTTCCGCAAGCGAGGCGCGGGTCTTTATGATCATCACCACTTCGTCGCCGCGATCGATCTTGCCCTGCCACCAGTACAGCGAGACCATGCCGGGAAGGATGTTGACGCAGGCGCATAATCGGCGCTCGACCAGGGTGCGGCCCGCAGCCTCCGCCTCGACAATGGCCGGATAGGTCGTATAGACGAACACCGCGCGTTCCATATTGACCTCCCGTGGCGCCGCGCCGCCGCCGTTTTAAAGCCCGTTATGCCCAAGCGCCGGACCGCAGCCCATTTCAAGCGCATCGCCTTCGTCGCCAGCGACGTGCCGGCGGCGCAGCAGGCCCGGCGCCGGCTCGTTCGCCGCTACGGCGAAACCCGGCCGGAGACCGCCGACGTCGTCGTCGCGCTCGGTGGCGACGGCTTCATGCTGACGACCCTGCATCGGTTCATGAATTCCGGCAAGCCGATCTATGGCATGCATCGCGGCACGGTCGGCTTTCTGATGAACGAGTTTTCCGAGAACGGTCTCGCCGAACGGCTGGCCGCCGCCCATGTCAGCGTCATTCATCCGCTGTTGATGCGCGCGCGCGACGCCGCCGGCCGCGTCCACCGCCACCGCGCCATCAACGAAGTATCGCTGTTTCGCCAGACCTATCAGGCGGCGCGGCTGCGCGTGCTGATCGACGGCAAGGAACGCCTCGCCCAGCTCGTCGCCGACGGCGTGCTGCTGGCGACGCCGGCCGGATCGACCGCCTATAATCTCTCGGTGCAGGGGCCGATCATTCCGATCGATGCGCCGCTGTTGGCGCTGACCCCGATCAGCCCGTTCCGGCCGCGGCGCTGGCGCGGCGCGCTATTGCCCGACCGCGCCAAAGTCACCATCGAAGTGCTTGAAGCCGAAAAGCGCCCGGTCGCCGCCGTCGCCGACCACGACGAGGTGCGCTCGGTGCGCTCCGTCGAGATCAGCATGGATCACAGCATTTCCATGCACATGCTGTTCGATCCCGGCCACAGCCTCGACGAGCGTATTTTGAGCGAGCAGTTTGGATACTGAGGAAGACGGAGGACAGACGACGGACAACAGAGGATGGATTTAGAATATTCCTTATCTGTCGTCCGTCGTCTGTCCTCCGTCGTCCGATAAAAGGAGTCGACCATGGACGCGGCGACGAGGAGCAATTTTCGCATGACGATCATTCGCCGGATTGCGGCGGCATGTCTCGCGGCGCTGCCGTGGAGCACGGCGCGTCAGGCCGATGCAGCCGAACCGCCGCTGGTCATCGCCAAATCCGGGTATTTGTTTGCCGGCGGTAAGATCGATGCGTCGCGGCCCGGCTCGCCGATGGTCGGGCAGCTCTACGCCGAATTCCAGATTCCGCAAAAGCTGTTGCACCCCTACCCCATCGTCATGATCCACGGCGGCAGCCAGACCGGCACCAATTTCACCGGCACGCCCGACGGCCGCGAAGGCTGGGCGCAATATTTCCTGCGCCGCGGCTACGCCGTCTATGTGGTCGATCAAGTCGCGCGCGGGCGCGCCGGCTATTGGACCGACAGCTATGGCGTCGTCACGGCGCCCGAGCTCGAGCGCGAGCTGCAGCGCTTCGCCGCGCCGGAGCGCTATAAGCTGTGGCCGCAAGCGCATCTGCACACCCAATGGCCGGGCGCGGCGCAGCCGGGTGACCCCATCTTTGACCAGTTCTACGCGTCGCAATTTCCGTCGCTGAAAGATTTCGCCAAGCAGCAGGAGCTCAATCGCGACGCCGGCGCGGCGCTGCTCGACAAGATCGGCCCAGCGATCCTGCTCACCCATTCGCAATCCGGCGCCATGGGCTGGCCGATCGCCGACAAGCGGCCGAATTTGGTGAAAGCGATCGTCGCCATCGAGCCGAGCGGCCCGCCGGCTCACGATATCGAGTTCAAGGGCGCGCCCGATTGGTTCACCGACGCCGCCAAGACCAAGATGTCCGGCCTCGGCGAGGTGCCGCTCACCTACGATCCGCCGCTCAAGGACGGCGAGGAACTCGCCTTCGTGCGCCAGGACAAGGCCGACAAGCCCGATCTGGTGCGCTGCTGGTCGCAAGCCCAACCGGCGCGCAAGCTCTCAAACCTCAAGGACATCCCGGTCCTGATCATCTCGTCGGAAGCGTCCTATCACGCCTCGTATGATCACTGCACCGCGGCGTATCTGACCCAAGCCGGCGTGGCCAATACCTTCGTGCATCTCGCCGACCGCGGCATCCACGGCAACGGCCACATGATGATGCTGGAGAAGAACAGCGACGCCATCGCCGGCGTCATCGAAGGCTGGCTGAAGACGCTGCCGGCCAAGCCGGCAGGCCATTCGGCGCAGCGATAACAACGGCCCACATGCGCCGCGCCCGGCGCCGGGGCGAGCCGTAACTACGGTTCGCGATCCAGCCGCTCTATCGTCGTGGCGGCCAGCCGCAAGTCGGCAGCGAGGTGCGGTTCACCCGCGTTTTGCGCTTGTTGCGCTCTACCCCGCAATTTATGAATGACGTTGACGGGCAATGCCTCAGTTGATTTTTCCGGCCTCAATTTAGCAAGGTCAGCATCAGCGTCTTCCGCCGCGCGAAGACGCCGCCAATTTTGTATCCGGGAGTAGATTTCAATAACGACGATGAGCAGGAGAACCGGTCCTAGACCCAGAACCAACACAATAGTCGCAAAACCCCCGAGCAGGCAGACGGCGGCGACCGCTAGTGCGCCATAGACCAGGTAAAGGATCCTGCGCGCACGGTTATCGCTGACGATGTCAGCCCTTACTCTGTCGGAATATTCGCCCATTTTGTGCTCGCGGATCGCCAACCTACCGGCACTTTCGCAGATTTCAAACTGGGGCACTACCAAAAAGTAACCGCGCGTTAACGACAAATATTTACTTTTCACCGTGCGGAGGTGCGCCCCGGCGTGCGCCGCGCGGGAGTTGGCATGGTCCGTATCGATTTCAACCGGCTGCGCTTTCTGGTCATCGACGACAACGCGCATATGCGGCGCATTCTGCGCACGCTGTTGCATGGTTTTGGCACCCGCGAAGTGTACGAAGCCGAAGACGGCGCCGCCGGCCTTGAGGCCTTCACCCATTACATGCCCGATATCGTGCTCGCCGACTGGGTGATGCCGATCTTCGACGGCCTGGAACTGACGCAGATGATCCGGCAACAGGGCGCCAACGCCAATCCCTACGTGCCGATCATCATGCTCACCGGCCATTCCGAGAAAAAACGCGTCATCGGCGCTCGCGACGCCGGCGTCACCGAATTTTTGGCCAAGCCGATTTCTGCAAAAGCGCTTTACGAGCGCATCTTCAACGTCGTCGCCAATCCGCGCTCGTTCATCAAGACCCGCACCTATTTCGGGCCGGATCGGCGCCGCAACGTCAACCCGAACTATGTCGGCCCGGAACGGCGCAAGGGCGGCAAGGCCGAGGTGCTGCGCCAACAGCCGCTGCTCGAAAAGGCGCGGGTGATGGTCTGATGCTCAGGAGTATGACCAGCGATGTCCCGTCGTAAAGACGACTCCCCATCGGTCGCGACCTACGCCGATTACGAAGTGATCACGCCGCCGCACGAGCTGCGCAAGGTTTTGGCGCCGGCCGGCGACGTCATCGACGACCCGGTGGCGCGCGCCGAAGCGGCCTTGGCCGAACTGTCGGGCGAATTCTCCAGCTGGATGGAGTCCGAGTGTGACCGGCTGGAAGCCGCGCGGCAAGACGTCAAGCGCGACGGCTTCACCCAGAAGACCCACGAGGTGCTGTTCCGTGCCGCCCACGACATCAAAGGCGAAGCCAGCACGTTCGGTTATCCCGCCGTCGCCGGCGTCGCCGACAGCCTGTGCCGGCTCGTCGAGCATTCGCCGGACATGCTGCGTATCCCGCTGCCGCTCCTCGACCAGCACGTCGACGCGGTGCGCGCCGTGGTCCGCGAATATGGCCGTCCCGACCTGTTGAACGCCGCCACCGCGCTGACCAAGCGGCTGCGCGAAGTCACCGACGAGTTTCTCAGGTCCGAAAACAGTTTCCGGCCGGATTATCTGGAAAACATTTTCGCGCCGCCGCTGGTTCCCGGCGCTTAGATCAAGCCGCGACCGAACAATCGTCGACTTCGACGCTTTCCGCCACGAGCCCATCGCAGAACAACCGCGCTTCCTCGCGCGCGGCTTCGGTGGCGAAGCGGCGCAATAGCGTGAGCAACGGCTCGAGCTCGCCAAGATCCTGATCCTCGCAGCGCGTCAGCACGCGCTCGATCATCCGCCGCTTCAGTCGCGCGGCGTCGCCCGGCTCGCTGGCAAAGCCGCCTTCACGCATCGCCTCGATCGCTTCCTTGAATGCGGGATAGGTCGAAGCCGGCAGCGCGGCCCTGTCGAACAGCGCGCGCAAGCCCGCATTGCCGCGGTCGTGAATGAGGCCCGAGACGCGCGCGCCCGGCCTGTCGGCAAGCTCGGCGAGCGCTTCCTCGAACAGCACGACATTGCCGGACAGCAGCGCCCGCAAAATCAGGCCAGCCGTGAGCTGGCCGGTCACGCGCAAATGGCGGATGAGCGGGCGAACCTCCGACGTCGCGCTGTCGGCGGCGATGGCAACCGTCGCCTTCTCGCAAGCCTCGCGCGTGATGCGCTGGGCGTGATCGAGGTCGAGCCAGGCGCGCCCGGCGACGAAGCCGGCGAGCGTCTCCGACAATTTGGCGACAAGGGTTTGGCGCGTCGCCACCGCAAGATCGTCGCGCGCCAACAGCGGCTCGCGGATCGCGGCGAGATGACCGAAACGCTCGACGATGCGATCGGTCGACGGCGGCGCGATGTCGGCGTCGGGGTTTTCGACCAGCACCAGGCAGGCTTCCGCGGTGCCGACTTCGGCGATGGCAGCTGCGACCGAGCGCGGCAGCGCTGCGCGGCTCGCAATTGCGGCCTGGACCGCCGGACCGCCGGTCGCTACCGCATCGACCAGGTCGGCATCGACGAACAGCGGCGACAGCGCCAGCACCGGCGCGGCGATGCTCGGCTGATCGGCGGCAAGCGCGAAAACGATCGCCGGCGGCGCATCCGGGCTCGCGGCCAGCACATCGGCCAGCGCGCGGCGCACCAGCGGCGACGGATCGTCGAGCAGCATCAGCATGGCGCCTTCGGCGGCGCCGAGATCGTCGGGCGACAGATCGGAATAGAGAAAGGCGCGTGCCAACGCACTGGTCGCTTCGGCCCGCTCGCCGGCCGGTGCGGTGCGTACCCACTGGAGAAAATGGCGGACGATCATTGCTTGTTCACGCAACACCGGATCATTGCAGCGGCGATCTTAAAACGCGCCCGCTTAACAAAGCGTTCACCATAAATGTTTGCGATTGTTGCCGAAACGTTAAGAGCCCTGCCCGGAATCACTGAACAGATTGCGCATGTCGCCGCGGCGCGACGGCTGCCCCGATACGCCATTGCCGTCCGGTGGCGCATTCGGCGTGGTCCAAAGCTGGCTGACGACGGCGGCGACTGGCGCGGTGCGCTCGGTATCCTGGAATAGTCCGTGGAAAATCTCTTTCGCCGCCTGCGCGGCCGGCGTCGGCGTGGCCGCGGCGAACGCGCCGGTCATGCCGGCCGTATCGGGTACCGCCGCGGTCTTCGCGGCGGGCGCAGCACTCGCAGGGCTCGGCGCCGCAGCACGGGTTGGGGCCGCAAAGGCGGCGAGATCCAAAGGCGCGCCGGTGGCTTGGGCGACGCTCAGCGTGCCGGGAGTAACGGTAGCGCCGGCAGCGCCGGCGGCTTGCGCGGCGCGCACGGCATCGTTGCGGGCGACGTCGTAGCGCGCGGTGAGAACGTCGCGCACCTGGGCGAGGCTTCGGGCGTGGCCGGTCGCCCGCTCGTAGAAGATCGACGAATTGGCGTTGGCGGCGTTCGGGAAATAGTCCGTGCCCTTGGCATTTGGATTGCCGGAGGCGAGCGAGATCAGCCGCGCGGCGCCGCCGGCGCCGAGAAAATGAGCGATGTAGAGCTCGCCTTCGCTCGGCTGCCGGCCGAGTTTTGTCGCCAGATAGTCTGAATTGGCCTTGGTGAAGGCGCCGGCCATGACCGCATTCGCGGTCGGATCGTTGCGCAGCTTGAGAATCTCGGCGCGCATCGCCGGATCGGCCACCTGGTAGTGACCGGACGAGGTTTTGGTGATGGCATCGGCATAACGGCCGTAGCCGAGCCCGGCGCCGGACTGCTTGATAGTGCCGAGCCAGGTCTGCTCGATGAACTGAAACAGCCCGCGCGCCGACGACGTCGCGGCGCCGGCCTGCGGGTTCAATCCGGACTCGACCTGCGCCGTCGCCAATAGATAATTGAAGCTCGTACCGGTGGCCGCCGACGCCTGACGAATAGCGCCTGTCACCGTCGAACCGGCGGCCTGACCGCTGGAGTCGACCAGCATTACCTTAGCTCCCTCGCCGGCTCCCACCGGGCTTAGGAATGATTAACGATTATGGTAAACGGGGGCTTAATGGAACTTGCTCGTGGAGGCGAAAAATGACCCAGCAGGCAGCCGTCCGGCACAAGCGCGGCGGGCTTTATTTCGAGGGTTTCGTCCCCGGCGAGCTGGTCGAGCATCGCTATACGCGCACCGTCACCCAAATGGACAACATGCTGTTCTCCAACATGACCCTCAATCCGCAGCCGCTGCACATCGACCGGCAGTTCTGCGAAGAGGAGACCGAATGGGGCCAGCCGCTGATGAATTCGCTGTTCACGCTCGGGCTGATGATCGGCATCCAGGTGGCCGACATGACGGTCGGCACGACAATCGCCAATCTCGGCATGACCGACGTCAAATTCCCCCACCCGCTGTTCGAGAACGACACCGTGCATTGCACCACAGAGGTCATCGGCAAGCGCGAATCGAAATCGCGCCCCGGCGCCGGCATCGTCGAGTTTCATCACCGCGCCTACAATCAGAACAACAAGCTGGTCGCCGAATGCCGCCGTCAGGCGTTCATCCTGATGCAGCCCAAATCTTGATCCGCCCCAATTCTTGATACGATCCAAGCCACGCGCAGAAGCAATCCGATGAAACTTGATTTCGCCACGCTCGACGTCTTCACCACCAAGCGCTTCGCCGGCAATTCGCTTGGCGTGGTTTTCGACGCCGACGGCATCGACAGCGCGACCATGCAGGCCGTCGCGCGCGAGTTCAATCATCCGGAAACGGTGTTCGTGCTCAAACCCAAGGCGGCCGGCAGCACGGCGGGCGCGCGCATTTTCACCCCCGGGCGGGAAATGCCGTTCGCCGGACATCCGACCGTTGGCACCGCGCTCGTGCTGACGTTGCGGCGCGGCGCCGGCAACGACGTCGTGCTCGAGGAAAAGATCGGCTTGGTGAAATGCCATGTCGCCCCCGAAGGCAGCGACCACGGCCGCGCCAGCTTCGTTGTGCCGGCGCTGCCGAGCGAAGACGGTGCGGCGGCCAGCCGCGAAGCCATCGCGGCCGCGCTCGGCCTTGCCACGGACGACATCGGCTTTGACGGTCATGCCCCG
>DATHHM010000208.1:0-19060 GCA_035317145.1 Xanthobacteraceae bacterium
CCACAGTGCTGGCGACCGGCGGCCTGACGCGACTTTATCGGCGCAACAGCGCGTCGGCCAATATGGGCGGCGACGGCTACGCACTGGCGCTGCGCGCCGGCGCCACGCTGATCGACATGGAATTCGTGCAGTTCTTCCCGATCGGGCATCTGGCGCCGCGGCTGGTCGGCATGGACCCGATCATGTGGGATCCGTTCCGCTACAAGCTCGGCGGACGCCTCCTCAACGGCCGCTTGGAGGAGTTCACCTCGCGCTACGGTTCCGACGAAGACGGCAAATACGTGCTGACCCGCGATCTCGCCACCTACGCGATCATCAAGGAAGTCGAGGCCGGGCGCGGCTCGCCGCACGGCGGCGCGTATTTGTCTTTCGAGCATTGCTCCGCGGCGGCATTGCGCGCGGCGTTCGGCCCGGTAATCGATCGCCTCGCCGAAAACCACATCGACCTCACCCGCACGCCGGTCGAAGTGGCGCCGATCGCGCATTACCACATGGGCGGCGTCAGGGCCGACACCAACATGGCAACCGAAGTGTCGGGCCTCTATGTCGCCGGCGAAGTGGTCGGCGGCGCCAACGGTGCCAATCGACTGTCCGGCAACGCCATCACCGAGGCGCTGGTGTTCGGCCGCCGCGCCGGCCGCAGCGCCGCAGCGCGCGCCAGAAACACGGCGCCGCCGCAGCTTCGCCCGCAAGACACGCGGGCGGCCATCGAGCTCGTCGTCGCAGACGGCGTTGCCGGCGGCAACGGTGGCGATCACACGCCCTTCAATAGCGCGGCTGCGATCGCGCAGTTGCAGAACATCATGGCTGACGACGTCGGTCCGTTCCGCACAAAGGAGAAATTGCTCGGCGCGGTGAAAAAAATTGCGGCGCTGGGGCGCGAGCTCGGCGAGCGTCCGCTCGGTCGAGCCGCGGCCTTTAATCTGCAGCGGCTGGAATGGTTCGACCTGCGTAATATGCTCTTGGTGGCCCACGCCGTCGCCTGGTCCGCGTTGCTGCGCGCCGAAAGCCGTGGCGCACACCAGCGTGAGGATTGTCCGGCCATGCTGCCGCAATGGCAACTGCACAAACAGGTGAGGCTTATCGGCAAGGAAATCGAGATTACCAGTGCGCCGGTCGCGGCAAAAACCAAGGTGTTGGCGTCATGAGCCAAGAAACCGGGCGTGACGCCAGGCAAGTCGCGACGCTGAAAATCTGGCGCGGCGACGCGCGCGACGCCGGACAATGGCAAAGCTACGAGGTCCCCTTCGAGCCCGGCCAGTCGGTGCTCGACGGCCTGCGCTGGCTGCGCATCCATCAGGACCCGTCGCTGGCGGTGCGCTTCTCCTGCATCAACGCCAATGCCTGCAAGGAATGCATGATCCAGCTCGACGGCGACACGGTCTACGCCTGCACCGCCCGCCTCGAGCCGCGGGCGATGACGCTGACCCCGTTGCCGAACAAGAAGCTCATTCGCGATCTCGTCACCGAGATCGCGCCGCCGAGCGAGCGGTTTGGTAAATAAGGCAAGGCTGAACGCTCAGTGGCGCCGTCCGCATCGGTAAGACCTGTGGCGAAATTGAGATCGCGCCCCGCGCATTTTACAAAAATTGCCGCAATCATTGCGTAGCTCTGTGGCGCGCGATCTTCGATCGGGGGAGAGGCGCACCTTTATCGCTGCTCTGTTCCGGCGCTTCGTTACGCTGTTACCGGAGAAGCGATCTGCAGTGTAGACGGGGGAAGTTTCGCGTTGCGTTATACGTCGGGGGACGTTCAGGTACTTGGCTCACGGAGCGACCGCCCACAACGGCTGATGGGCAGCGCTGCCATGGCGTGCGTCGCGTTCGCGTGCAGTTGGACGCTGGCCGTCAATCTTGCCGGCCCGCGCGCCGGCGCGATCGACGTCTCCGGAACCATTTTCGACGCCATCGAGCATCCGGCCCCGCGTGGCGACAAGCTCATCGTCACGGCACCAAGTCCGCTGCGCGGGTCGCGGCAAGTTTCGAAAAGCGACGCGCCGTTATTCGATGCTCGCTTTAGCATGGGCTCTGCCGCGCAATCATTCGCCGCGATCGCGCCCGCGCAACCGCGCGGCTGGTCGGTAGCGGCGACAACGGCGCCCGCGCAACCCGCGATGGAGGCCGCGCGGGATACCAAATCGGCGCCGGCGCGGGACGCCCGGATCGCGCAAGACGCCGTGCCGCTGCCGCAGCCCGCGCCGCAAAGCCGAACCGCCGCGCTGCGCGATGGCGCACACCGCGTCGTGGCCGACGCGGTCGCCGACACGCGCTCGATCTGGGAGAAGCTTTTCGGCAAGCCGGCGTCGGCCCTGACGCTCGCCTATGCGGGCGCCGAGACCGGCAGCCTGGGCAGCGGTCACAACCCGGCCTTGGGTCTCTACGACCGCTCCACCGCGGTCTACGACATCACCGCCCACAAGGTTTACCTGCCCGACGGCACCGCGCTCGAAGCGCATTCCGGCCTCGGCGCCTTGCTCGACGATCCGCGCCACGCCGACGTCAAGATGCGCGGCGTCACGCCGCCCACCGTCTATGATCTGCAGCCGCGCGAAGCCTTGTTCCACGGCGTCGAGGCGTTGCGGCTGATCCCGCAAGACGAGGACAAGGCGCTCGGCCGCGACGGCCTGCTCGCGCACAGCTACATGCTCGGCCCGAACGGCGATTCCAATGGCTGCGTGTCGTTCAGGAACTACGAGGCGTTTTTGCAGGCCTACAAGAACCACGAGATCACGCGGCTTGCCGTGGTGGAGCGTTTGGATTGAGCCGCTCGCTCCTCCTTCTCCCCGCGTGCGGGGAGAAGGGTGGGATGAGGGGGCCTATCCGCTGGGCTGAGAATTTGGCGGAGTCTGAAACGCTGGCGCTTAAACTTAGCGGTCAGAATCGCGGAGAGGCCCCCTCGCTCCGCATAGCCGATCCTCCGGATCGGCGTACTTTACTTTAAGAAGAACGGCGTCCGCAGGACGCCTACGCTCTCCCCGCACAGCGGGGAGAGGTGAAAATCACTTCGCCGGCGCCGCGTCGGCGGTCTTGGAATAGCGCGCGTAGAGGTCGGCCACCCTCCGCTCCCACATGCCGACGAACGCGGCCGAGGTGAGATTCTCCACCGATTTCCAGACCTTCTTGATCTCCGGCAGCGTGTTTTGCCAGATGGCGCGCTTGCACCATTTCTCGCCCTTCTGCTGGCCTTCTTCGGTGGCGCACATGGATTGCCAGGCGATCCGATCCGGATGGCCGACGTGTTCCTCGGCGCCCTGGATGCCCTGCTGATGGATCAAATACAGATCGCTCAAGGTCGGCTTCTTGTGGGTGCGTAATTCGAACAGCTCGGCCTCGACGATGATCTTGTAGGCGGCGGCGATGGCGTTGTCGCGCGCACTGAGGATGTCGCCGTCGCCGTAGCGGTTGAATTCGTATTTGCTGAGCTGATAGAGCCCGACATAGGAACCGGTGCGCTGCTTGGGATCGAAATCCGATTCGATCTTGGCGACGGCTTTCATGTAGCCGAAATCCAGACCGAAGGCGTCGGCGGCGTGCCTGATCTCCTCGATCGGCGTGCCGAGCGGAACGTCCCTGAGCGAGTTGAGCACCGTGTCCGCCGGTTTCTCGTCGGGCGGCGTTTCGGAATAAACGTAATAGGCGAGATAGTGGAAGTCGTTCTTTGGCGGCTCGGCGGTTGCCAGATCCACGTGAGAGACCGGTATCAGGCCAAGCGACGCGAGGACGATCGGATTGGCGGGGCCGATCGGCTTCGGATCGAAATAGGCGTTGGGCTTCGGATCGTCGAAAGCAAGGACCTTGGGGCCTAAGGACTCCGCGCTCGAGGAGACGGCGCTGACGGGAATGACGCGAGCGGAAATGACCGGTGTCGGATCGGCGGATGCAACCACCGTGTTACGCAAGGAGCTGTCGCGCGAGGAACTGTCCCGTGAAGAGCTGTTTCGTAAAGATCTTGCACCCAAAGAAGCGACCGGCATCGGATCGGCGGCCGCGACAGCGAACGCGGCAAAATCCCGTTCCAGATTGGCGTGGGCGTTATCCAACACGGCAAGCGCCAGCGTCACGCCGCCGGCGAGCGAAGGCTCACGCGCCGGCGCACGCTGCGTTAGTGAATACAGTGCCGCAACGGCGCCCAAAATGCAGGCGCACTGCAGAATTTTCATTGTGCGAGTCGTCCCCCGACGGTCGACACAGGTCCCAAAGTCCCAACACGTTAATTAGCGACCAAGAATAAGTCGTAAATCGGGCATTTGGCGGCCTTGTGGACGGGCAAAAAGCCCGTTTTGGCCGCGATAACGGCGCCAATGCCTAGGAACGCCCGCCCGGCGCTGCCATAATCGCACCGATCCCCGGGAGGGTCGTCATGGCGCAAGCCCAGCCGAAAGCGAAAACCGACGCGGCCCGGGACTGGCCGTTTGCGGTGCTGCCACTGCATCCGGTTCTCGGCTGCGAGATTAGCGGCATCACGCTTAAGCAGGCCGTGTCGCCTGAGCTGTTCGCCAAAGTCTACGAGGCCTTTCTCGAATACCAGCTGATCGTGTTCCGCGACGTCGATCTGCCGCCGGCAACCCAGGTCGCCTTCGCGCGTAATTTCGGCGAGGTGCAGGTCCACGTGCTCAGCGACCATTACGGCATCAAGGACCACCCGGAAATCTACATGCTGTCCAACCTCGATCGCGACGGCAATCCGAGCGGTAAGCACCCGGACAAGGGCACGCTGTTTTGGCACACCGACGGCTCCTGGCGCGAGCGCACCGGGCAAGCCACGATGATGTATTCGGAGATCGTGCCGGACGTCGGCGGCGAAACCGAGTTCGCCGACATGTATTCGGCCTACGAGCTGTTGCCCGCGGCAACGCGGCGGCAGATCGAAGGCCGGCGCGCCATCCACAATCTCGATTTCTCGCGCACCCGGCGCCACGGCGAGGATTTATTGACGGCGGAACAAAAGACCAAAGTGCCGCCGATCGCGCATCCGATCGTGCGCACGCATCCCGAGACCGGACGCAAGGCGATTTTCCTCGGCGATCACGCCGAGGCCATCGAAGGCATGGCCTACGACGAAGGCCGCGCGCTGATCGAGGAGATCAACGCCATGATCACGCCGCCCGAGCGCGTCTACACCCACCACTGGAGCCCGCGCCAATGCATGGTGTGGGACAACCGCTGCACGCTGCATCGCGCCACCGGCTTCGACGAGGCCCGCTTGAAGCGCGTGATGCGCCGCTGCACCATCAACGGCGACCGGCCGTATTAAATCTCCCCCGCCTGCGGGGGAGAAGCCGAGCGAAGCGATGGCAGAGGGGGTAAGTCTTCGCAACCTGGGCAAGCTTTAAGGCCGCAGGCCCCCTCCCTACCCTCCCCCGCAAGCGGGGGAGGAATTTGATGCTCAGGAGTCGACATAAAATGAGAAAACATCTCGCTTTGGCGTTTTTCTTCCTTGCCGCGAGTCTCGCGACCGCCGCCGCGGCCACTTGGCCGGATCGCCCGGTCAAGGTCATCGTCGGCTTCGCGCCCGGCGGCCCGACCGATCTGGTGGCGCGCCTGGTTGCACAGCAACTCGCCGCGCAGACCGGCAAGAATTTTTTCGTCGAGAATTTGCCCGGCGCCGGCGGCAATGTCGGCGCGGTGAAGGCGGCGCAGTCGGCGCCCGACGGCTATACGATCCTGGTGACCGGCGGCAATATCACCAACAATCCGTTCCTGTTCGCGCACGCCGGCTACGATCCGCTGAAGGACTTCGACGCCGTCACGCTCGCCGCGCAGACGCCGGTGGTGCTGGCCGTCCACCCATCGGTGCCGGCCAAGACCGTCAAGGAGCTGGTGGAGTGGATCAAGGCCAATCCCGGCAAGGAGAGCTACGCCTCGCCGGGCACCGGCACACCGCCGCAGCTCACCGGCGCGCTGTTCGTGCATGCTTTGAACCTCGATCTCGTCCATGTGCCGTTCAGCGGCGGCGGGCCGGCGGTCGAAGCCACCGTCGGCAACCACACGCCGATCTCGTTCGGCGCCATGGCGCCGGCCGTGCCGCTGATCAAGAACGGCGATCTGCGCGCCCTCGCCGTAACCGGCAAGACGCGCTCGCCGACCTTGCCCGACGTCCCGACCATGGCGGAGGCAGGCTTCCCCGAAGTCGAGGGCGCAACCTGGACCGCCGTCGCGGTGCCGGCCGGCACACCGAAGGAGATCATCGCGCAATTGCACGACATGATCGTCAAGAGCCTCGGCCAGCTCGATGTGAAAGACAAACTCGCCGCCATGGCCTATGTGGGCATCGGCAATTCGCCGGAGGAGTGCACGGCGTTTTTCAAGGCCGAGATGGCGAAGTGGGGGAAGGTTATTCAGGACGCGGGGCTGAAGGCGGAGTGAGTCACGGCTACCGCGTCGGCCCGAAGCTCGGGCCCGAGCGCGGAACGGGATCGCCATTGAGTCGCCGCATCGCCGGATCGAGCGCACACGGTTCGTCGAAGGAGGAGCCCGCGCAATGCACGTAAAGCCACGGCCGCTCGATCCGCGGCGGCGCATCGAGCTGCGGCGGCTGCGGAGCGTGATGTCTTTTCGCTCGCGGCTCCGCGCCGGCGCCGGCCCCGCCGAGCACGATCAGAAGGACGGCCGCGGTAAGCGCAGCGGCAGATGACGTGAATCGATCGGACATGACCCACCTGTCTTTGCGTCATCCGAGCGCATCGGCGATAGGCGGAAAATACGGCGTTTTTGGTGACGGTGGCTCGTGCGCCGCTCGGCAATTCGCCGCAAGACTACGCGGCGTTCTTCAAGTCCGAGAGCCCCCCTCTCCCCCGCTTGCGGGGGAGATGCCGAGCGAAGCGATGGCAGAGGGGGCAAGTCTTCGCGACCTGGGTAAACCCAGACGCCGCAGGCCCCCTCCCTACCCTCCCCGCGAGCGGGGGAGGAGTTGAGCGCAGCGAATATTTTACTTCTTCAGCAACGCATCCCGTTGCTTGGTTAGCCGTTCCAACTCCTCATTCTGCTCCGCCAGACGATCCGCGTTGCGCTCCTCATCCCCGGCGCCCGAAAACGCCGCGGCCTGCTCGATCAGCTGCCGGATGTTGTCGCGAACAATGGCGATGCGATCTTCGAGTTCGGGAAGCGAAAGCGTGCTACCGTTGCTCATCATGTTTTCCTTGATCGATGACTATGTCGGGTGCGGCAGGATTGCATGAGAATATAGCAGATCGGCTAAAGTGAACATGCCGCCCAACACCGCCCACCGTCATGGCCGGACTTGTTCCGGCCATCCACGTCTTTGGTTTGCTGCGCGCCATAAAGACGTGGATGCCCGCGACATAGGCGAGCGAAGCGACGCCGTTCTTCGAACGGCTATGCGCGGGTATGACGAAGAAAGTAGCCTGGGTTGAGCGGAGCAAAATCCGGGAACGACATTTGAGCCGAACATGGTTGCCCTGGATTTCGCTCCGTTCGATTCAGTCTATGCTTCCTGCCGCGCTGCATCCTGCAGGATCGCGATCATGCGATCGATCACCACTTCAACCCTCGAGCCGGGGGGAAAGTCGATTTTTTGCTCGGGGTCTGGCACCCAATATCCGTCGGGATGGTTTCGATAGGCAGCGATTTGATATATCCCGTTCTCTTCTTCAATCTTCCAGACAGATGTCCCGCGGGCGAAGGCCGACCAAGTCCTAGCGCCGGCGTATTTCAGTAGAACGGGCGGCGGCCAGTTGTCCTTGGGTGGCGGAGGGACGACAGCGTTCCCCCTCGCGATGGTGTCCAAAAAAGCGTGGCCTAATTCCTCCGTGTTCGCGACCCGCACAACTGCGACCGGATCGACGTCTCTATAGGCTCCTGTCCGCAGCCGAACCACCGTCGGGACATAGACAATGCCATTTTTCAGATAAGAGTGGATCAGCATGATATGGGCCTACAATGGCGTGATGATAATGTTTACCGGATAACGGTTTGTAATCAGTGCTCTCATTCTGGCAGCCTCGATGGCCACGCGTTGGACTTCAGTCATTGCGCCCTTGGGAACCACCAAATTTAGCACCCGACTAGAAATAGCCGACAGGCTAACTTCTGTGCCCGATAAGAAACCACCTTCGTAGTCTCCCAGTTTATCAATGTATTCGTTGAGCCTGTATGTCAGGCGTACGGCATCTTGGTAGGTAGCGGCATTGAGGTCGATGGACTTGATGCTGGTCGCGACACCGTCGGTGAAGTTGTCGATGGTTCGAAACAACGCGGGTAGCGATCCGTCACGGAGCAGTTGATCGAAATATTGTCCTCGCCTGGCCCAGCCATAGGTCCACGCCTCCGAGGCCTGCTCCGCCGCTACGGCCTCGCCGGCAGCGACCGGCGGTACGCCGCCTGCCAGAAGTGCCGCGCCGGTCGCCCAATCTCGGGTTTGTGCGTACGCGCCAGGATCGGTGCGGGTAAAGACATCGAGTTGACGATCGAGAATTCGCTGTCGGTCTTCCTGCGTGATGCCGGGCTTGAGCAGAACCGTCAAAGCGCTATTGAGTGCTGCAGCGCTACCCTGATCGCCGACGTCGTAGAAATAGCGTTTGATCTCCGCCCTTATCGCCTGCTCGTCTTCCGGTTTGGCGTTGGCCATCCACTCGATAAAGTCGGCGAGCTCGTCGATGCGCTGTGGTCCCGGCCGCAGTCTGACCCAATCGTTGCCGGCGCTTGGCGAGGCATCCGAATGACTCATCGGGTGGTCGTTTTGCGCGGTTCGAGTTGAAAATGATTCGCTGCCGGTGCCGTCCGTTGGCGCAAACCAGCCGGGATTCGGCGGCGTGCCGGCGCGCGGATGCAGCGCCGGATTCCAATCGACCGATTTGATGAGAATATCCGCGGCTTCCATGGCGTCGCGCGCGGCCTGATCGGGCAGATCGGGGATGCGCAGATGCACCGCGGCGATCCGCGCCAGGGCTTGATCGTTCGCGTTCAACGCAGCGGCCACCGTCGCGAGCCCGGGCATGAGCCGTTCGACGACGACATTCGACTGATAGGCGCGGCTCAACAGCTGTTCGATTTCCCATCGCTCGCGCACGACATAGCGCCCGTCGTGGCGCTCGATCAGCGCCGTGCGGCCAAGCACCAAGCCTTGCTCGGTGCAGGTGAGGCCGAGATTGTCGTCACCGTTGTTTTCACTGAGACGCCAAATCTTGGGAATCATTTTCGTCCTATTAATAGGGACTTTTAGGCTAACTATCCTATTCTGTCAACTTCAAAGTGACTTTCTGTTGACAACTGTCTCTGCTTAAGTTACACGACAAAAACCTCGCTCACCAAGGGACGCCTACCGGAGGCAAGCCGTGAGGTGGAGCGGGTGCGGTGCTCGCGGGCGGATTTGCAGTCCGCTCCCGGGCGGCTTGGGCATCATGTCTCCCGGCATTACGACCGGGGTGAGAGGTGCTTCCCTGGATTGGGACAGGCGAAGGCGGGTAACGCCCGTTCAGACCGCGTCCCAGGAAGCCTGGCCTGAAGCTGAGCCTTTGGGATGGAATTATTCCCTTAGGTGAGAGCCGTGGTGGAACGCCGTCAGATGAGCGCGCTTCATGAGGGCGCGAGCCGCATCGCAAGATGCGGAGGGTACGGATCAGCGTTTGCCGGCGTTCCGCCTCCCCTTGTTTTATGAGGGAAGAGAAAAGCAAGTGGCGAGTGGTGGATAGCGAAGCGGACTTTCCCAATTCGCACCTCGCCTGGCACGTAGCTCCGACGCGGATCGCGTTGTGAGAGCGCTGGCGCTTTCCGCCCCCGCGATAGCGGGGGAGGGGGACCACTGGAGCTCGCGCAGCGAGCGAACCGTGGTGGAGGGGGCGCTGGACTCAGAGCTTCGTTGTCGTTGCGGAAGATTCTCTTCGCAGGGAGCGAGCGAGCGAATATGTCCGGACATCATCCAGACTCTTGCGGCGCGTTGAGTCCTGCGCCCCCTCCACCACCCCTTCGGGGTGGTCCCCCTCCCCCGCTATCGCGGTGGCGGATGAAGCACGCCCGCTTCGCGGGGGCGGATGAAGATTTGACAAGGCCGATGCCGGCAGCGAAGAACGGCGCAACGTGGCCGGACCGGGAAAAACCATGACGGTAGAACGCAAACCCGTTGCCTTCGGCGATCTGCGCGGCTGGATGCAGGCGCTCGATGGCGCCGGCGAGTTGCACGCGATCGATGCCGAGGTCGATTGGAATATCGAGCTCGGCACCGTGGCACGCCTTGCCCAAGGCCGCGGCACCGGGCCGGCGCTGCTGTTCAACAAGATCCGTGACTATGGCGAGAACGCCCGCTGCCGGCAGGTGTTTGCCGGCGCGCTGTCGAGTTATCGGCGCATCGCCATGATGTTGGGGCTGCCGCCGGACACCCATCCGCGCGAGCTCGTCAAGCTCGGCCGCACTGTGCTGACCGGCTCGATCCCGCCGAAAATCGTCAATACCGGGCCGGTCAAGGAGAACATCGTCAAAGGCGACGACGTCGATCTCAACGATTTCCCGACGCCGCAATGGAATCGCGCCGACGGCGGCCGCTACATTCTCACTTACGGCGGCGTCGTCACCAAGGACCCGAACACCAATGTGATGAATGTCGGCGTCTATCGCGGCATGGTGGCAGGCAAGAACATGATCCCGATGCTGACCTGGCGGGCGCAGCATATCGGCCATCACGCCACCGCCTGGCAGCAATTGGGCCACACCGAAATGCCGATCGCGGTCGCCATCGGCTGGGAGCCGTCGCTCGATTTCGTCGGCGGCGCGCCGGTGCCGAAAAACCTGTGCGAATACGACGTGGTCGGCGCCATCCGCGGCGCGCCGGTCGAGCTGGTGAAATGCGAGACCGTCGATCTCTATGTGCCGGCCAGCGCCGAGATCGTCATCGAAGGTTTCATGAGTTTCGATCCGGCGACTTTTCTGCCGGAAGGGCCTTATGCCGAATTCACCGGCTACATCGCCGGCGACCGCTCGCCGAAATCCGCCATCCGCGTCACCTGCATCACCCATCGCAAGAATCCGATCCTGCGCGGCACCATCGAGGGCACCATGCCGGGCAGCTATTCGGAGAACAGCGTCACCTCCTCGGTGATGCGCGCGGCGACGGCGTGGAACGTGCTCGATCGCGCCGGCGTGCCGGGCATCACCGACGTGTGGTGCCCGCCGGTGCAGGCCGGCGTGAATACGCTGGTGCAGGTCAAGCAAAGCTATCGCGGCGTCGCCAAGCAGGTGGCCAACGCGCTGTGGGGCTCTTCGGCGGCGCATGTGCGCTACAAGCACGTCACCGTGGTCGACGACGACATCGACATCCACGACTATGCCGCGGTCGATTGGGCGATCGCGTTCCGCGTCAATGCCGGCGAGGACGACATCGTCATCATGCCGTCGACCTTCGGCGCCGGGCTCGATCCGTCGGTGCGCAAGCGCGACCGCAACGTGGCGCAATTCGGCACCGGCAAGTGGAACCGCATGTTGATCGATGCCACCATCAATCTCGATTACGACCCGGACCCCGATCTCGGCGGCGCGCGTTTCCCGCCGACGGTGCGGCCGGAGCAGAAAGATATCGACGCGGTGATGAAGCGGTGGGGGGAACTCGGCCTCGACAAGCGGAAGTCGGACGACGGATGACGGACGACGGAGGACAGATAGGGCACCTCTTCATCCGTCGTCCGTCATCCGTCGTCCGCCCTCACGGCAACAGCGGCTTCTGGCCTTCGGGCAATTGCATGTCGAAGGCCGTGAGCAACGCTGCGGTCGCGGCGTAGTTGCCCATCAGCATGACGAGCTCGACGAGTTTTGTCGGCGCGAACAGTTTCTTGACCCGCGCAAAGCATTCCGACGTGACTTTGTGATCGCCAAAAGTTTGCCGGCCGAGCTCGATGATCGCGGCGTAAGTCTCGTCGAGACCTTGCGTGCTCTTGCGGTGCTTGATGACATCGACGACGTCGGCCGGCACGCCTTCCTTCAGCGCTTCGGGCTCGTGCGCGGCCCATTCGAACTGACTGTCCATCTCGCGGGCGACGGCGAGGATCGCGACCTCGCGGACGTTCGCGGGAAACACGTCAAACCGCAGATGATTGCCGAACTGGTTGCGCGATTCCACGGTCTTGGTGCTGTACAGCGTAATGCCGCCCGGCCCGCGCAAGCCGACCAGCGACTTGCCCGGCGCCGCGGCACGGTCGTAGGCACGCTTGCCGACGTCGTCCAAATCTTCGCGCTTCGGCAACGGCAGGCGGAATCCGGAATTTGGATCGATATCGGACGGCATTGTACTCCCCGTGTTGGACGTTTGATTGGACTGGGCGTGAGTTTGGTGGGTGGCGGCGAGAACTATCAGCGCCGTAAACACGCCGGCGAAACAATGCAAGACACGGCTTGGGTGCATGACGATCCCCGATATACTAGGCGTTTTCCAGGGCCGAACTTAGCGCGGCTGATGAGTTGAGAGGAAGAGTAGCATGTTCTTCGAAGGCTTTACCCGCACCGAGATCAAAACCTCAGGCGCGCGCATCGTCACCGTGCATGGCGGCAGCGGGCCGCCGCTTCTGCTCATGCACGGCAATCCGTTCAGTCATCTGTCCTGGCAGAAATTCGCGCCGCGGCTGGCCAAGGACTTCACCGTGGTCGCCACCGACCTGCGCGGCTATGGCGATTCCGAAAAGCCGCCGGGCGGCGACAACCACGAAAATTATTCGTTCCGCGCCATGGCGCAGGACCAGATCGAGGTGATGGCGGCGCTCGGCCACGAAAAATTCTTCGCCGCCGGCCACGATCGCGGCGCCCGCGTGCTGCACCGCATGTGCCTCGATCATCCCGACAAGGTTTTGCGCGCCGCCATCCTCGACATCGTGCCACAGCATCACGTGTTCAATCATCCGAACAAGGCCTGGGCGACTTTTTCGTGGCACTGGTTCTTCATGATCCAGCCAAAACCTTTCCCCGAGCACCTGATGAGCGCCGATCCGGATTTCTTCATCGAGAAAAAATTGTCGAAGACCAAACAGGGGCTGAGATTCTTCGACCCGGCGGCGCTCGCCGAGTACAAGCGCCATTTCCGCGATCCGGCGACGGTGCATGCCATGTGCGAGGATTATCGCGCCTGCGCCGGTATCGATTTCGACATGGACACCAAAGATTTCGAAGCCGGCCGCAAGATCGATTGCCCGGTGCTGCTGTTGTGGGGCGCGACCGGCGGCGTCGGCCGCAATTCCAAGCCGAGCCCCAGCGAAATCTGGCAGCGCTACGCCGCCGACATCCGCGGCGCCAAGGCGCTGCCGTGCGGACATTATCTCTCGGAGGAAGCGCCGGAGGAGACTTATAATGAGTTGCGGCAGTTCTTCCGCGCCTGAGCCAAGCTGCTAAGCTGCGACCAGAGGAAACGCATTAGGGGCCATCCCATGTCGAGTACCGCCGCCGTTGCCGCGCCGAAGCACCGTCCCTGGTACAGCGTGCTGTACATCCAGGTGCTGATCGCGATCGCGATTGGCATTCTGCTCGGCAACTTCTTCCCGAAGACCGGCGTAGCGATGAAGCCGCTGGGCGACGCCTTCATCGCGCTGATCAAGATGATGATCGCGCCGGTGATCTTCTGCACCGTGGTGCACGGCATCGGCTCGATGCGGGATCTCACCAAGGTCGGCAGGGTCGGCATCAAGACGCTGCTCTATTTCGAGGTCGTATCCACCATCGCGCTCGCCATCGGGCTCATTGTCGGCAACGTGGTCCGGCCCGGCGCCGGCTTCGATATCGATCCGGCGACGCTCGACCCCAAGGCGGTGGCGAATTATGTCACCGCAGCCAAGCAGGAAGGCGTCGTCGGCCATCTGTTGGGAATCATTCCCGACAGCTTCTTCGGCGCGCTGGCACGCGGCGACATCCTGCAAGTGCTGCTGGTTTCCATTCTCTGCGGTTTTGTGATCGCGCGGCTCGGCGCGGTCGGCGAGAAGATCAATGCCGCGGTCGACGCCGCGTCCAAATTGTTCTTCGGCATTATCCGCATCATCGTGCGCGCAGCGCCGATCGGCGCGTTCGGCGCCATGGCCTTCACCATCGGCGCCTATGGGCTCGGCTCACTGATCAACCTCTTGCAGTTGGTCGCGACGTTCTACCTGACCAGCATATTATTCGTGCTGTGCGTGCTCGGCACCATCGCCTATTTCGCCGGTTTCTCGATCATACGCTTCATCGGCTACATCAAGGACGAATTGCTGATCGTGCTCGGCACCAGCTCGTCGGAAACGGTGCTGCCGCACATGATCCAGAAAATGGAGCGGCTCGGTGCGTCGAAATCGGTCGTCGGCCTGGTGATCCCGACCGGCTACAGCTTCAATCTCGACGGCACCAACATCTATATGACGCTCGCGACGTTGTTCCTGGCGCAGGCGACCAACACCCCGCTGACCTTCGGCCAGGAGATGAGCATCTTGGGGGTCGCCATCCTGACGTCGAAAGGCGCGTCGGGCGTCACCGGCGCCGGCTTCGTCACACTTGCCGCTACGCTCGCCATCGTGCCGGACATTCCGATCCAGTCGATCGCCATCATCCTCGGCATCGACAAGTTCATGAGCGAATGCCGCGCGCTCACCAACCTGATCGGCAACGGCGTCGCCACCGTGGTGATCAGCCGCTGGGAAGGCGAGCTCGACGTCGACAAGCTGCACGAGACCATGGCGCACCCGATCGCGTACGGCGAGGAGCTCGAGGCGCAGCCGATATAGAAAATGCGATCAGGGCACCAGCAAGAGTTTGCCCAAAACTTCGCCGCCTTCGAGCATCTCGTGCGCTCGCGCCGCGTCAGTGAGCGGCAGCCGGGCGTGAATGCGCGGATGCAGCTTTCCGGCCGCCAGCATATCGATCAGCGCGCGCATGCCGGCGCGGCGCTCCTCGACCAGATGGTCCCAGGTGTGGATCGAGAATTGCCGGATCGCCGGCGAGTTCTTGCTCGCCCGCATCGTCGTCTGCAGATCGAGCGCCGCTTTGCCGCCGAGCCCGCCATAAACCACCAGCGTGCCGCACGGCGCCAAGAGCGCGAGATTGCCCGGAATGCCCGGCCCACCGACCGGATCGATGATGGCGTCGACGCCGCGGCTGCCCGTGATCTCGCTCACGCGCTCGCCGACTTTTTCGGTCTTACGGTCGATGACGTGATCGGCGCCAAGCTCGCGGGCGAAGCGTGCCTTATCGGCGCTGCTGACGACACCAATGACATTAAGCTCGGCAACCTTGGCCAGGTCGATCAGCGCGTTGCCCATGCCGCCGGCGGCTGCGTAGATCAGCACGCACTGGCCTTGGCGCAGCGCCAGCGCATCGTTGAAGATGTGATAGGCGACCTGATAATTAGCCAGCGCCGCCGCGCCGTCGAACGCGACGCCGTCCGGCAGGACAAACGTCGCCTCCGCCGGCGTCGAGACATAGTCCGCATAATGCCCGCCGCGATGCGGCCGCTCGCGCGCGGTGGTGTAAACGCGCTGGCCGATCCGGCGCGACGTAACGCCGGCGCCGACTTTCTCGATGGTGCCGGCAAGCTCCGTGCCCGGCGTCGCCGGCAGCGGCGGCATCCAGCTATAGGTGCCGGCGCGGATCAAACAATCGGGCATGCCGACGCCGATGGCATGCGCCTTGATCAAAACCTCGCCCGGCTGCGGCTCGGGCACCGGCACGTCGAGCAATTGCATTACGCCGGGTGGGCCCGGTTTCTGGACCTGGATGAGCTTCACGACCGCTCCAGCTTTGGTGCCGCGCTACGACGCCGCTGGCGTCGGCGCGAACAGGAAGTTCTTCATTGCGTACCACAGCAGCTGGCGGTTCTTGCTGAAGCCTTGACTGTGCGCAGTGTTCGGCAGGATGTCATATTGCCTGTCGCCGTTCGGCAATTGGCGGAAGAAGTCGAGCAGATCGCTGTCGGTGGAATTACCGTCCCATTCGCCGCGCGTCATCAGCACCGGACACATCACCTTGGTCGGATCGACCAGCGGCAGATTGACCGCCATGTCGACATAAGTTCCGGCCGGAATCGTATCGCCAAATTTCATCTCGGCGGCGACCAGCGCTTCCGCGACCGCCTGATCGTAGATGCCGGGATGGCCGTCGCGGGTAAAGATCGAACGGATCATATTGGCGTCGCGCTTGCGCCGTGGGCTCGATTTCAGCTCGGCGATGCGATCGCGCCGCCGCTGGATTTCGGCGGCGCCTTCGCCCTTGTAGGTAAAAGCCGCAAGAATCAGCCGATCGACGGGCTCGGGCATCGCCTGCGCAAAGGCCCCGACGCGAATGGCGCCCGACGATTCACCGAAGAAATGAAATTTGTTGCGGCCGGTCTCGGACGCCAGCACCGGCATCGCCGCCTTGAGGTCCTCGACCCCGCTGGCGATATCGGAACTGTTGCCCGAGCTGCCGGAATAGCCGTAGCCGTCGTGGTCCATGGTCCAGACATCGAAGCCGTTGCGGGCGAACACCTCCATCAGAGAGTATTGGCCGATGCCGGGCGCGCTGAGATCGTAGCTCGAGCGCGCCGACAGCGACGAGCCGTGCACCAGGAACAGCACCGGCAACGGCGCTTCTCCGGGCTTGGGCGCGCCAATGCGCTTGCGCCACAGATTGAGTTTCATGTCGCCCTTTTGCGCCCAGTATTCGTGGCTCCAGATTTCGGCCGGCGCGGCTTGCACCTGCGGCGAAACGATCCCGGACGCCAGTCCCGCGCCGATGCTCAAGCCGGCGTTCTTGATAACCGTGCGGCGTGGGATCGGATGATCCGTCATTGGCGAACTCCCTATGGACTGTGCGAGGCGCAGCGGTGTTTATCGCGACGATGGCCCCGCGCCGGCTTAACTGTATCGGCGACAATAGCAGGCCGCGGGAGAACATGGCAGGGTGTGGCCAATCAACGCGCCGCTCGCCACCCTCGCGCCGGCACACGACATCTGCTAGTGGGGGCCGAGTTGCGAAAAACGGTCGATTGATGCGCGAACCGCCGGTCCGGAAATGCTGAAGAGCCTGCGCGACGCCGCGCACTTTTTCGACCGGCGCATAGGCTGGAGCCGCCTGGGCATTGCGCTCAGCCTCACCATCATCATCGTCGCCGTCGTCGTGCTCTACCGCATTCTGCGCGATATCGATCCCGAATCGCTGCTCGACGCCATCGAGGCGACCGACTGGCGCACGCTGATCATCGCCGGCGTTTTCGTCGCCGCCGGCTATCTGACGCTGACCTTCTACGACCTGTTCGCGCTGCGCACGATCGGGCGCACCGGAATCCCGTACCGGGTCGCGGCGCTGGCCGGCTTCACCAGCTACGCGGTCGGTCACAATGTCGGCGCCAGCGTGTTCTCCGGCGGCGCGGTGCGCTATCGCATCTATTCCGCCTGGGGCTTGAGCGTCATCGAGGTCACCAAGATCTGCTTCCTCGCCGGGCTGACGTTCTGGCTCGGCAATGCCACCGTGCTCGGGCTCGGCGTGCTGTATTCGCCGCAAGCCGCCCGCGCCATCGATCAATTGCCGTTGTGGAGCAACCGGGTGCTCGCGCTCGTGGTGCTCGGCATGCTCGGCGCCTATGTCGCCTGGGTCTGGGTCAAGCCGCGCGTCATCGGCCGCGACGGCTGGCAGGTGACGCTGCCGGGCGGGCCATTGACGCTGTTGCAAATCGCGATCGGCATCGTCGATCTCGCCTGCTGCGCGGCGGCGATGTACATGCTGGTGCCCGACGAGCCCAATCTCGGCTTCGTCACGGTGGCGGTGATCTTTGTCGCCGCGACCTTGCTCGGCTTCGCCAGCCATGCGCCCGGCGGCCTTGGCGTGTTCGACGCCGCGATGATGGTGGCGCTCTGGCAGTTCGACAAGGAAGATTTATTGGCCGGCATGCTGCTGTTCCGGCTGCTCTATTACATCGTTCCGTTCGTGATCTCGCTGGTGATTTTAGGCGTTCGCGAATTGCTGCTCGGCCGCGCCGCGCGCCGCATCGCCGCCAAAGAGACGGCGCAATGAGCTTGGCCGAAAATCGGGCGACGCCGGGCAGAAGGCGATCGCGCGGGGTTCGGCTCATCATCGTCACGGCGGCGATCGTCTTCGCCGTGCTGGCGCTGACCAAAGTGCTTGCCGCCGTCTATGCACTCGTGAGTTTCGCCATCGTCGCGGCCGTGGCGTTGTTGGCATTGCGCGCCGGCGACGACGACGATCGCCTGGCGCAGCCGGTTGCCGTCGCCGTGCGCGCCGACGATCCACTCCGCGTCGTGGTCGCCGGCCTGCCCGATCCGGTGATCGCGCTCGACCGCGACGGCCGGGTGCTGGCGCTCAACGAGCACGCCCGCGCGCTGGCGCCGGCGCTACGGCTGGGCGAGCCGGTGTCGCTGGCGTTGCGCATGCCCGAACTGATCGAGGCCATCGGCCGCGCTGCGGCGCGCGGCGAGGAGCAACGCGTCGCCTATGCCCAGCGCGGCCCGCTCGACCGCTGGTTCGAGGCGATCGTGATGCCGGTCAAGCGCGAGCCCGGCTTGGACCGGCCCGATCTGGTGCTGCTGACATTTCACGATCTCACGCCGCTGCGGCGCGTCGAGGAGATGCGCGCCGATTTCGTCGCCAATGCCAGCCATGAATTGCGCACGCCGCTCGCCGCCTTGTCCGGTTTCATCGAGACCCTGCAAGGCCCGGCGCGCGACGACACCAAGGCGCGCGAGCGCTTCCTCGCCATCATGCAAGAGCAGGCGCTCCGCATGGCGCGGCTGATCGACGACCTGTTGTCGCTGTCGCGCATCGAGCTCAATGCGCACCGCCGCCCCGATAAGCCGGTCGATCTGGTGCCGATCGTCCGCCAGGTGGTCGATGGCCTCGAGACGCTGGCGCGCGACCGCGGCGTGAGCGTCAATGCCGAGGCGGGCAATGCGCTCTTGATCCTCGGCGACCGCGATGAGCTCGTCCGCTTGTTCGAGAATCTGGTCGAGAACGCGCTCAAATACGGCGCGCCCGGCAAACGGGTCGATATCAGGCTCGCGCCCGGCACGTCGGCCGACGGTGAGCCGGAAGCGCAAGTCGCCGTACGCGATTACGGGCCCGGCATCGCGCCGGAACATCTGCCGCGGCTGACGGAACGGTTCTATCGCGTCAGATGT
>DATHHM010000209.1:0-2617 GCA_035317145.1 Xanthobacteraceae bacterium
CGGCTACCTGTCGCGCGAGGAAGTCTATGCCGGCACGGAAGAGCTGAAAAAATTCGGCACGTTCGAGGGCGGCATTTTCCGCCGCCATGACGACGTCGAGGGCCGCCGCAATACCGACGGCTACCAAGCGATCTGGGAGCACATGAACGGCCAGCGCATGGAATATCCGAAACCGCGCTATCGCGATCCGATCATACTTGATTCCGCCAACTACGAATGGCTGCCGGTCGACGGCATGCCGGGCGTGTCGGAAAAACCGCTCGGCAGCTTCACCGAGCGGCAATGCGGGGCATCGATCATAAAACTTGCCCGCGGCGCCACCTATCGCGCCGGCGAACGCAGCGTCTATCTGGTGCTGTCGGGCTCGGGCATCGCGCACGACGCGCCGTATCGGCAATACACCGCGCTCCATGTCGACGGCGGCGAGGAGGCCGACATCGTGGCGCGCGATGAGACGCAGATCGTGCGTCTTAAGCTGCCCGATCTCTCCGGCCTGCAGGCGCAGCTGCCGGTGCAGGTCGAAGCCGCCGAGTAGGATGCCGCTGCCGTCGCTCTATATCTCGGGAGACAAGCTGCAGGCGTGGAGTATTGCACGCGCGGCCGCGTATGGTGCCGTGCTCGGCATCGTCGCCGGATTGCTCAAGACATTGGCTCTCTCGCACCAGGCGATCGCAACCAGCGTTCCTGAAATCGCCGGCGCGGCACTCGGCTTTGCGCTGTTGTGCGCGGGCGTGACGGCATTGCGCAATTTCATCGCGCGACGCTTGATCTGGCCCGAGCTTTAAGAAGCAAAAAAACTCCCCGCGGCACGAAGACCCGACGGGGGAGGGCAAGATGAGGTGCGGGACGGCGTAAGCCGCCGTCCCGCTTTTCGCTTACATTTTTGTGATGTCGCGATCTTTGGTCTCGGGCAGGAAGATCAGCCCGATGACGAAGCTCCCCGCGGCAACAACGATCGGGTACCAGAGACCCGAGTAGATGTTGCCGGTCGTCGCGACGATGGCGAACACGGTGGCGGGCAGGAAGCCGCCGAACCAGCCATTGCCGATGTGGTACGGCAGTGACAAGCCGCTGTAGCGGATGCGGGTCGGGAACAGCTCGACCAGCCAAGCCGCGATTGGCCCGTACACCATGGTCACATAGACGACCAGGATGACGAGCAGCACGATCGTCATCGTATAGTTGATGTCGTTCGGATCGGCGCTCGCCGGATAACCGTGCGCCTTGACCGCGGCGCCGATTGTCTTGGCGAGATCCGGCGTGCCGGCGACGATGGTTTGATCGCCGATCTTCACGCTCGCCGTCGTGCCTGGCGGCACGGTGACGTTATTGTAATTCACCGACAGACCGACCAGCGCGGCTTTGATGGTATCGCAGCCGGTAGTGAACTTCTGCACGCCAGTCGGATTGAACTGGAACGAGCACTCGGCCGGATCGGTCATGACCGTCACGGGCGCGTTGGCAAGCGCCGCTTCCAGCTTCGGATTGGCGAAGTGGGTGATGCCCGCGAACAGCGGGAAGTAGGTCACGGCCGCCAAGACAAAGCCGGCGAGAATGATCGGCTTGCGGCCGATCTTGTCGGACAGTATGCCAAAGATGATGAAGCCCGGCGTGCCGATCAAGAGTGCACTGGCGATGAGAATACTCGCCGTGACACCCGATACCTTCAGCGTCTGGGTCAGGAAGAACAGCGCATAGAACTGTCCGCCGTACCAAACAACGGCTTCACCGGCCGTGGCGCCGAGTAGCGCAGCGAGCGCGATCTTGGCGTTGCTCCACTGGCCGAACGCTTCGGTCAGCGGCCGCTTCGATTGCTTGCCCTCCTCGACCATGCGCAGGAACAACGGCGATTCATTGAGCTTGAGCCGGATCCAGATCGACACCACGAGCAGGATCGCCGACAACAGGAACGGAAGGCGCCAGCCCCAGTCGCCGAATGCGGCTTCGCCCATCCAGGTGCGGATGCCGAGGATGAGCAGGATCGCCATGAACAGGCCCAGCGTCGCTGTGGTTTGAATCCACGACGTGTAGTAGCCGCGCTTGTTGGCCGGGGCGTGTTCGGCAACGTAAATCGCCGCACCGCCATATTCGCCGCCGAGTGCGAGCCCCTGCACCAGGCGCAGGCAGATCAGCACAATCGGAGCAGCGATGCCCCAGGTGGCGAAGCCCGGCAGCACGCCGATGAAGAACGTGCCGATACCCATCAGGCTCATGGTGATCAGGAAGGTGTATTTGCGGCCGATCATGTCGCCGAGCCGGCCGAAGATCAGCGCGCCGAACGGGCGCACCGCGAAGCCCGCCGCGAAGGCCAAAAGCGTGAAGATGAACGCGATGTTGGCCGGCACGTTGGAGAAGAAGAATTTCGCGAGGAACACCGCGAGCGTGCCGTAGATATAAAAATCGTACCATTCGAAGACGGTACCCAGCGAGGAAGCGAAAATGACGAGCCGTTCTTCGCTTGTCATGCCGCCCGACCGAGCCGGGTTTAGAGCTATCGTGGACATGGACGGACCCCCCTGATGTTGGTCGTTAGGAACGGCTCCGCCGCGCCGGTACCGCCGCCGCAGAGCCACCCCGCTGGCAAGGCTAATCCGCAGTCAAGCCGCTGTCTGTCCGC
>DATHHM010000210.1:0-13096 GCA_035317145.1 Xanthobacteraceae bacterium
TGATCCACTTCCTGCGCGATGAGCAGAACATCACCGGGCCGCATATCGGTTGCGAAACCAGCCATTGCGGCGCCTGCACCGTCGACCTCGACGGCAAGTCGGTGAAGTCTTGCACCATGTTCGCGGTGCAGGCCGATGGCGCCGACATCCGCACCATCGAGGGCATGGCGAATGCCGACGGCACCCTGCATGCGCTGCAGGAAGGTTTCCGCGAGATGCACGGGCTGCAATGCGGCTTCTGCACGCCGGGAATGATTTTGCGCGCCTATCGGCTCCTCCAGGAAAACAAGAATCCCTCCGAGGAGGAAATCCGCTACGGCATCTCCGGCAATCTGTGCCGCTGCACCGGCTATCAGAACATCGTCAAAGCCATTCAATATGCCGCCGCGAAAATCGCCGGCGTGCCGTTCCAGGAGGCCGCAGAATGAACGACATGACCCCCACCTCCGCCGAACGCGCCGAAAAACTCGAAGGCATGGGCTGCAAGCGAAAGCGCGTTGAGGACGTCCGCTTCACCCAGGGCAAGGGCAATTACGTCGACGATCTGAAATTGCCCGGCATGCTCTACGGCGACCTGGTGCGCTCGCCGCACGCCCACGCCAGGGTCAAGAAGATTGACACGACGAAAGCCGCGGCGCTGCCCGGCGTCGTCGCGGTGCTGACCGCCGAGGTGTTGAAAACGGTCAACCTCGCCTGGATGCCGACGCTGGCTGGCGACGTGCAGATGGTGCTGGCGGATGGAAAAGTCCTGTTCCAGAATCAGGAAGTCGCGTTCGTGGTCGCCGAAAGCCGCGAAGCCGCGGCCGACGCCGTCGAACTGGTCGAAGTCGAGTACGAAGCGCTGCCGGTCAACGTCGATCCGCTGAAAGCGATGGCGGACGGCGCGCCGATGATCCGCGAGGATTTGAAGGACAAGACCGACGGCGCCCACGGCAAGCGCAAGCATTACAACCACATCTTTTCCTGGGCTGCCGGCGACAAGGCCGCGACCGATGCCGCCTTTGCCAAGGCCGACGTGACCATCAGGGAGTTCATCGTTTATCCGCGCGTGCATCCGTGCCCGCTCGAGACCTGTCAATGCGTCGCCTCGTTCGACAAGATCAGGGGCGAGCTGACGCTGTGGGGCACGTTCCAGGCGCCGCACGTCATCCGCACCGTGGGTTCGCTGATCTCGAAAATCCCCGAGCACAAGATCCACGTCATCGCCCCCGACATCGGCGGCGGTTTTGGCAACAAGGTTGGCGCCTATCCGGGCTATATCTGCTCGATCGTCGCCTCGATCGTCACCGGCCGCCCGGTGAAATGGGTCGAGGACCGTATCGAGAATCTGTCTACGACGGCGTTTGCCCGCGACTTCCACATGGACATGGAGATCGCCGCGACCAAGGACGGCAAGGTGACGGCGATGCGCTGCTACACCATCGCCGACCACGGCGCGTTCGACTCCTGCGCCAACGCCACCAAATGGCCAGCGGGGCTGTTCAGCATCATCAGCGGCTCCTACGATTTTCCGGCGGCGTATTGCATGGTCGACGGCGTCTATACCAACAAGGCGCCGGGCGGCGTCGCCTATCGCTGCTCGTTCCGCGTCACCGAGGCCGCTTACTGCATCGAGCGCGCCATGGACATCATGGCGCAAAAGCTCGGCATGGATCCGGCGGAATTTCGCATCAAAAACCTGATCCGGCGCGAGCAATTCCCGTACACCTCGGCGTTCGGCTGGCAATACGATTCCGGCGACTATCACACCGCCATGAACAAGGCGATGGAATCGGTCGATTACAAGAAGCTGCGCACCGAGCAGAAGACCAAGCGCGAAGCGTTCAAGCGCGGCGAGACTCGCGAGGTGATGGGCATCGGCGTCGCCTTCTTCACCGAGATCGTCGGCGCCGGCCCGTCGCGCGCCTGCGACATTCTCGGCATCGCCATGTTCGATTCCGCGGAAATTCGCATCCATCCGACCGGCAGCGGCATTTGCCGGCTCGGTACCAAATCGCAAGGGCAGGGCCACGAGACCACCTACGCCCAGATCATCGCCACCGAGCTCGGCTTGCCGGCCGACAACATCATGATCGAGGAAGGCAATACCGACACGGCGCCTTATGGTCTCGGCACCTACGGCTCGCGCTCGACGCCGGTGTCGGGGGCCGCCACCGCCATGGCTTGCCGCAAGATCAAGGCCAAGGCGCAGATGATCGCCGCCTATATGCTCGAAGTGCACGACGACGATCTGGAATGGGACGTGGATCGCTTCCGGGTGCGCGGCAATCCCGAGCGCTTCAAGACCATGACCGAGCTCGCCTGGGCGGCTTACCACGAAGTGCCGCCCGGCATGGAGCCCGGCTTGGAAGCGATCAATTATTACGATCCGCCGAATTTCACCTTTCCGTTCGGCGCCTATATCTGCGTCGTCGATGTCGACGTCGATACCGGTCAGACCAAGGTGAGACGCTTCTACGCGCTCGACGATTGCGGCACGCGCATCAATCCGATGATCATCGAAGGCCAGATTCACGGCGGCCTCACCGAAGCGTTCGGCATCGCCATGGGCCAGGAAATCCATTACGACGACGACGGCAACGTCACCACCGCGTCATTGATGGATTACTTCCTGCCGACCGCGGTCGAAACCCCGCACTGGGAGACCGATTGGACCACGACGCCGTCGCCGCATCATCCGATCGGCGCCAAGGGCGTCGGCGAAAGCCCCAATGTCGGCGGCGTGCCGTGCTTCTCCAACGCCGTCAACGACGCCTTCGCCTTCCTGGGCTCGACCCACATCCAGATGCCGCACGACCATTGGCGCACCTGGACGGCGGCGGAGAAGCTCGGGCTGCATGGATGAATAGGAGCGGCAGGAACGCCATATGTTTAGAACCGTCACCCTGAGGTGGCCGCGAAGCGGCCCTCGAAGGGCGACGGCCCGGGCCGTGCATCCTTCGAGGCTCGCTTCGCTCGCACCTCAGGATGACGGTTATGGGCGTTGTGGACCGCTCGCATGACCCTCGATCGCGAAAACATTTCCGACAAGCTCGCGGCCGTCGGCTACATCGCCGACCGCGATATCGCCACCGCTTTGTGGCTGATGGAGTTTTTGAGGCGCCCGCTGCTGCTCGAAGGCGAAGCCGGCGTCGGCAAGACCGAAGTGGCGAAGGCACTCGCGGCCGTGCACGGCTCGGAACTCATCCGGCTGCAATGCTACGAAGGGCTCGACCAGAATGCCGCGCTCTATGAGTGGAATTATCAGCGCCAGCTCTTGGCAATAAAGACCCGCGAAGGGGTCGGCGAAGACGCCGACACCATCGAAGAGCATATCTTTTCCGAAAAATATTTGCTGGAGCGGCCGCTGCTCGCTGCCATCCGACGCGCGACGCCGCCGGTGCTGCTGGTCGACGAAGTCGACCGCGCCGACGAGGAGTTCGAGGCGTTCCTGCTGGAACTGCTCTCGGACTTCCAGGTCAGCATCCCCGAGCTCGGCACCATCAAGGCCACCTCGATCCCGCGCGTGGTGCTGACATCGAACGGCACCCGCGAATTGTCCGACGCGCTGCGCCGGCGCTGCCTTTACCACTATGTCGATTTCCCCGACGTCGATCGCGAAGCGAACATCATTCTGGTGCGCACGCCGGGCATTGACACCACGCTGGCGCTGCAGATCGCCCGCATGGTCGCCGCCATCCGCAAGGAGGATTTGCGCAAGGTCCCAGGCGTCGCCGAGACGCTCGATTGGGCGGCAACGCTCGCCGGGCTCGAAGTGCACGATCTGCGGCAGGAGCCGGAAGCGGTCTATGAAACGATGATCTGTCTGCTCAAGACCCACGAGGATCGCGCGCGGCTGACGCGTGAAGTCAGCGAGCGCCTCCTCGGCAAGGTGGCGTGAATGGCCGCGCTCGGTACCCGCCGCCGGCTCGCCGGTTTTGCCCGCACGCTGCGTGACAACGGCTATCGCGTCGGGCTTGCCGAGACACGCGACGCCCTGCAAGTGCTGGCGTCGCCCGCCGCACTCCGCCCCACATCGCTAAAGCCGGCATTACGTTCGCTGTTCTGCGCCACCCATTCCGACTGGGAACGTTTCGACGAGATCTTCGACGCCTTCTGGCAGGGCCGCGGCATGCGGCAGACGCAAGTTCTCTCCGGCATCCCGAGCGCTAGCCACGCGCCGGCCGGAAAAAAGCTCGCCGAAGCACAGGTGCCGCGGGAAGCGCTCGGCCTGCCGGATCGCGTCGAGCGGCGCAGCGGCGGCGACGGTGAGACGCAGGCGGAGGGCAGGGGCCGCCGCGAGGGCGCGTCGCGCGTGGAAAATCTGGCGACAACCGACTTGCGCCACGTCGTCGATCCCGAAGAGATTGCGGCGACGCATGCGCTGGCGGCGCGGCTCGCCCGCGTCATGCGCGCGCGGCTGGTGCGCCGCGACCAAATCCGCCGTCGCGGCCGGCGTATCGACCTGCGCCGTACCATCCATCGCAATGTCTCTCATGGCGGAATACCTTTCGATCTCGCCTGGCGCCGCCGCAAGATAAAACCGCTGCGGCTCGTAGTGCTGCTCGATGCGTCAGGCTCGATGAGCCTCTACACCGCCTTCTTCGTCCGCTTCCTGCACGGCGTCGTCGATGCGTTCCGCGAAGCCGAAGCGTTCGTCTTCCACACCCGCCTCGCTCACGTTTCGCCGTCGCTGCGCGATCGTGACGTCACGCGCGCCGTCGAGAAGTTGTCGCTGATGGCGCAAGGTATTGGCGGCGGCACGCGGATCGGCGAAAGTCTTGCCACCTTCAATCGCTGGCACGCGCGGCGCGTCATCAATTCGCGTACCGCGCTGATGATCGTCTCCGACGGCTACGATACCGGCGAGCCGGGCCAGCTCGGCGAAGAGATGCGCCGGCTGCGGCGACGCTGCAGAAAAATCATTTGGCTCAATCCGCTGATCGGCTGGCGCGATTACACCCCGCAGGCGCGCGGCATGCAGGCGGCGCTGCCCTATGTCGATCTGTTCGCGCCGGCGCACAATTTGGAAAGTCTCGCGGCGCTCGAACCTTATCTGGCCAAGGTGTGAAATGAATCGCGCCGACGACATCCTCGACAATATTTCGTCGCGCAAGACCTCGGGCGAGTCGTTCGTGCTGGCGACCGTGGTGCGCACGGTCGCGGCCACCGCGGCCAAGGCTGGGGCCAAGGCGGTGATCCTGCCCGACGGCACCATTTCGCAAGGCTGGATCGGCGGCGGCTGCGCGCGCGCGGCGGTGCTCAAAGCGGCGCAGGACGCGCTCGCCGACGGCAAATCGCGGCTCGTATCCGTGGCACCGGAAGACGTGCTGGACGGCCAGGGCCACAAGGCCGGCGAGGAAACGGGCGGCGTGCGCTTCGCCAAGAACATGTGTCCGAGCCAGGGCACCATGGACATTTTCGTCGAGCCGGTGTTGCCGCGGCCGCAGGTGGTGATTTGCGGCTCGAGCCCGGTCGCGCTTGCCGTCGCCGATCTCGCCAAGCGGTCCGGCTTTGCCGTCACCGTGTGCGCGCCCTCAGCCGAGCAACCGGCATTCGGCGATGCCGACCGCCGCATCGAAGGCTATGCGCTGCCGGTCGATGACGCCGCTGCACGCTATGTCGTGGTCTCGACCCAAGGCCGCGGCGATGAGGCCGCCTTGCTCGCCGCGCTCGCGGTCGATGTCGATTACGTGGCCTTCGTCGGCAGCCGCAAAAAAGCCGAGGCGCTCAAAGCTGAGCTGGCAAAACGCGGCGTTGCGGCCGAGCGGCTGGCGAAGCTCAAGGCGCCGGCCGGCCTCGATCTCGGCGCCATCACGCCCGACGAGATCGCGATCTCGATCCTGGCCGAGATCGTCGCCGTGCGGCGCGGCAAGGACGCACGCGGCGCGGCACCGGAAGAAGCCGATCAGCGCGCACGATAGGCGGCGAGGAACGTCTTCACCGCGATATCGACCACGTACTTGATCGGCTCCGGCGCGGGCGCCTCGGCGAAGTTGAACAGCACCGGCAGAACCAGCGTCGCCTTGCACGCTATGTCGCCTTCCAGATGGCCGAGATCGCCATCCCACGGCAAATGTTCCAGGAGATTTTGCAGCTGATCGCAGAACTACGGCCACAGCCGGCGCCGGCGTGATGCGCCCGATGGTCATGCGTTCAACAGCTACCGACGGGAAGAGTGCGGCCAAATGCCGGCGAAGATAGCCGGATCAGCCCCTCGACCGCCGTTCGGGCTGCCCGAGTTGACGCCAGCCGTCCGAACCTCGCTTCTGTCTTGCAGGAAGGCCGGAAAAACGCGAGTATTCACGCCAGTTCGGGAGGCATCTGGAGAATCCCGGTTGAGATGTCTGCGCGACATTGCAACGCGGAATATTTTTGGATTGGCGGCGTTTTCGCTTGCCGCCGGCATGATGGTTTATTTGAAGCGTCAGGGCGCGCCGCTTCGGCCGTCCGGTATCGTCGGCCTGGAGCTTGCTTTTACTGAAGGCCATGCAACGAAGATTGTCGGCGATTGGGCCGGCAAGCTCGATATCGCGGTCAAGCAGGTGCTTTTCGATTTTATCTTCATTGCCGGCTACACCGGCTCCCTCCTGTTTGCGTGTTTCAAGGCGGCCGATTGCGCGGCCCAACGCGGCCGCGCCAGCTTGGCAAAGGCAGCGGAAGCGGCCGGATATGGGGCGCTGCTTGCCGGGACGCTGGACTGCGTTGAGAATTTCGGTCTGCTGCTGACGCTGAATTGGAAAGTCCTGGCTCCGATCGTGCTGATCACGTCCGTGAGCGCCTCGCTGAAATTCGCGCTGGTCGCCATTGCGGTTTTGGTTGCGCCTGCGACGTTCCTGCTGTCGTGGCGACCGGCGGCGAAGTAGACGATTGTGCCAACCATTGACGGCCGAGACACCGGATAACGGTGCCGAACCGAGGGGTAAGCCATGACGACGGATCCAGCGCGCGCGCCTGCGAATTCGGACATTCTCGCGCCGACGCGGGAATGCGATCTGATCATGAAGGGCGGCATCACGAGCGGGGTGGTGTTCCCGCTCGCGATTTATGAACTCTCCAGACAATTTCGTTTCGTGAATCTCGGAGGCACGTCCGCCGGCGGAATCGCGGCCGCCGTCGCGGCGGCGGCCGAATATAATCGAGCCGGCGGCGGATTTGAACGGATCAAGGCGATTCCAAAAGAGCTTGGCGGTAATCTGATAAAGCTCTTCCAGCCCTCGCCAGGTGTCAAGCCGCTGTTCGATATCCTGATCGCCGCGATTGCCAAGCCAAGGCCTGGCATCGCGGCGAAGCCCAAATCGATCGCCGTGCCCCTTGCAGTCATCATGGGTTACAAGGTAGCCGCGCTGATCGGGGCGCTTGCTGGCTACCTCGCATTTCTGGTGCTGGCACATTTTGGGCAGGCCGGCGGATTTATCTCAGCCATTGTCTTTACGGCCCTCGGATTGATCGTTGCGCTCGGGCTGCGCCTGAAGAGAGCCGTGATGTCCGATCTGGCGGACAACAATTACGGACTATGCACAGGTGCGACGCAGGACGAGAAATCCTACGGACATGTCGCCGTGACCGAATGGCTCGCCGATACGATCGACGAGTGCGCCGGCAAGAAGGCGCCGGGTCAGCCGGGCGAGAGGCCATTGACCTTCGGTGATCTGAAGAACCCGCCGACCGGCAAGCCGATCATACTGGAGATGATGACCACGAACCTGTCGATGAAGCGGCCGTATCGTCTGCCATTCCGTGACCAGACCTATCTTTTTCGCCAATCCGACATCGAACGGCTGTTTCCTAAGCGGGTGGTGGACTACATGCTCCAGCCTTCCGTTTCGCGCCCATTCACGGTGAAGAACGAAAGTACGGGTGAGGTGACAGCCGTCGAGGACTTCTTCCATGTGCCGGATGAAAACGACTTGCCGGTCATATTTGCTACGCGTCTCAGCCTCAGCTTTCCAATCCTGTTCTCGGCCATACCGCTCTACGCGTGCGATTTCACGCTGACCAACACGAAAGGCCCGCCAACAGGGAAGGAAACGCCAGAGGAGAAAGAAACGAGAAGACTGGAAGACAAGCTGGGAGCGAAATACACGCCGCGCAAATGTCTGTTCAGCGACGGAGGCCTGTCGAATAACTTTCCGATGCAGCTCTTCGACGAGTTGTGGCCGAACCGGCCGACCTTCGGCGTCGGACTAGACGATTACAGCGTGGAACGTGATCGCGATTATGCAAAGACGCACACTGAGACCCGGGTTTGGATGCCGCAAGTCCCGCAGGGTGGAGCGCTGCTCCCGATCGAAGACATCGGTGGGGTATTCGCTTTCTTCGCCAGTATTATATACTCGGCGAAGGATTGGCAGGACAATCTGCAAAGCACTCAGCAGGGTTACCGCGAACGTATCGTTCACGTTGCGCTGAAGCCCGACGAGGGCGGGCTCAATCTCGACATGACGCCGGAGACAATCGGTCTGCTTTCGAACTACGGCGCGATGGCAGGTGATAAGGTGGTCGAAGTGTTCAATCTCGACGATCACCGATGGCGCCGGTTCCTGGTCTCGATGGTGCGGCTCGAATCGACGCTGTTCGAACTGCAGCGCCACTACAGCGAAGCATCGTCGGGCGTCGATTCGTTCAAGGATTTTCTGGTCCGTTACCCACCGCAGGCAGAACACTACAAGCCGGTCAGTCCCGAATGGCTCGAGGAGATGCGGGCGCGCGCCGGTGCTCTCGTCACCATGGCGGAGAACTGGAACAACAAGCTGAAGGCCCACGACGGCCATTACCCTCACCCGGAAGTCGACCTGCGCATCACCCCAAAGCCCTAAGATTGCGAAGAACGAATTGCGAAAAGCAGAGTTGCGAAAGGAAACGACGAACAGGAAATAGGGATACAGAAAGTTTCGATCATTTGCCAAGCACGGTGCGAATGATGCGTCGTGAGAGCGCTTTGCTTCACCCTCCCCTGCAGGGGGAGGGTCGCGGCCCGAAGGGACGCGGGGTGGGGTGCGCGGCGATGCAGGGGTTCGCAGCGCGCTGCGCGCGCTTTCACCCCAACCCGCCACACTTCGTGTGGCGACCTTCCCCCTCCAGGGGAAGCTGAAGATAGCGGGTGCGCGAACCATTCCACCTGCCGCTATCGCGGGGCAGGATGATGCTTGCGATTTGCGTTAGATTGCGCGACCCGTCCCCATCACCGGAGACCGCCTTGCATACAAACGAAAACCTGACCACCGAGCGGCCGACCTTCGTCACTCATCTCGAATGTTCGATGACCGGCGAGCATTATGCGGCCGATGAAATTCATAATCTCTCCCGTGCCGGCAAGCCGCTCTTGGTCCGCTACGATCTCGACGGCGTGAAACAGGCGCTGAGCAAGGACGCACTTTCGAGCCGGCCGCCCGACCTTTGGCGTTATCGCGAATTGCTGCCGGTGCGGCGCACCGAAAACATCGTCAGCCTCGGCGAGACGATGACGCCGCTGGTGCCGCTGCCGGAGATGGCAAAAAAATTGCGCGGCGGCGAAATTTTGGTGAAGGACGAGGGCCGTTTGCCGACCGGCTCGTTCAAGGCGCGCGGCCTGGTCATGGCGGTGAGCATGGCCAAGGCGTTCGGCATCAAGCACATGGCGATCCCGACCAACGGCAATGCCGGCGCGGCGCTCGCCGCTTACGCCAGCCATGCCGGCATCAAGACCACGATCTTCTGTCCCGAGGACACGCCGGAAATCAATCTCAGCGAGATCGGCATCCAAGGCGCGGCGGTGTATCGCGTCAACGGCCTGATCGACGATTGCGGAAAAATCGTCGGCCAAGGCAAAGAAAAAGTCGGCTGGTTCGACGTCTCGACCTTGAAGGAGCCGTATCGGATCGAAGGCAAGAAGACCATGGGGCTCGAGCTCGCCGAGCAGCTCGGCTGGACGACACCCGATGTCATCTTCTATCCGACCGGCGGCGGCACCGGCCTGATCGGCATGTGGAAGGCGTTCGCCGAACTCGAAGCGATCGGCTTCATCGGCAACAAGCGCCCACGCATGATCGCGGTGCAGGCGTCGGGCTGCGCGCCGATGGTGCGCGCCTATGAGGCGGGCGAGGAGCATGCGCCGCGCTGGGAGGATGCGCACACCATCGCGGCGGGCATCCGCGTGCCGCAGGCGATCGGCGATTTTCTGATCCTGCGCGCGGTGCGCGAGAGCGGCGGTTTTGCCATCGCGGTGTCGGATGAGGCGATAGCGGAGGCGCTCGACGAGGTGGCGCGCGAGGAAGGCTTTCTGATGTGCCCGGAAGGCGCGGCGACTTACGTGGCCTACAAACAAAGCCTCGCCGACGGCAGGGTCAAACGCAGCGACCAGGTGGTGCTGTTCAATTGCGCGACCGGCTTGAAATATCCGCTGCCGCCAATTCGCCGCACGCTGGATCGGCACGCACCGATCGACTTTTCGCAATTTTGAGCGTTGTAGGGCGGATTAGCGAAGCGTAATCCGCCACGGGCGCAGGCGGCGGGTTACGCCTTCCGGCTAACCCGCCCTACGGACGGATATAAGAGCGATGAAAACATTATCGACAATCGTTATCGGCCTGATCCTCTGCTGCGGCACGATCGTTGCCGCGGGCGCCGACGATTATCCGTCGCGACCCATCACCATGGTGGTGCCGTTCGCCGCCGGCGGCCCGACCGACGTGGTGGGGCGCGTGATGGCCGAGCATATGGGCCGCACGCTCGGGCAAAATGTCATCGTCGAAGACGTCACCGGCGCCGCCGGCAGCATCGGCGTCGGCCGCGTCGCGAAAGCGACACCCGACGGCTACACGCTCGGCATCGGCCACTGGAGCACGCATGTGGTCAACGGCGCGATCTACGCGCTTTCCTACGATTTGCTGCGCGATTTCGAGCCGATCGCGCAATTGCCGGCCAATCCGATGCTGGTGGTCAGCCGCAACACGTTGCCGGCGAAGAACCTCACTGAGCTTGTTGCCTGGATCAAGGCCAACCCAAGCGCCACCATCGGCACCGCGGGCGTCGGCTCCGGCTCGCACGTTTCCGGCGTCTATTTCGAAAATCTCACCGGCACCCATCTGCAATTCGTACCTTACCGCGGCACCGACCCGGCGCTGCTCGACCTTATCGCCGGCCGCATCGACATGATGTTCGACCAGGTGTCGGAAGCAACCCAGCGGGTGCGCGACAATCAGATCCGCGCCTTTGCGGTCACCGCCAAGACGCGCCTCAAATCGCTGCCCGACATTCCGACCGTGGACGAGGCCGGACTGCCGGGCCTCTACATCAATATCTGGTACGGCCTGTGGGCGCCAAAAGGCACGCCGCCCGATATCATCGCCAAGCTCAATCGCGCCGCCGTGGCCGCCATGGCGGATCCGGCCGTGCAAAAGCGCTTTGCCGATCTCGGCCTCGACGTGCCGCCGCCCGATCAGCAGAGCGCGGCAGCGCTCGGCGCGCTGCAAAAAGCCGAGATCGAAAAGTGGTGGCCGATCATCAAGGCCGCCGGCATCAAGGCGGAGTGATGTGGGCGCGCCAGCGTGCGCCGTCAGCTCAGCAGTTCGACCCGCCCGGTCTGGAGCGCGTAGACGCCGCCGACGATGCGGATCTTCTTGTCGTCGGCGAAGGATTTCAGGATCGGCGCGGCGCTTTTCAGCTTGTCGACGGTGAGCGCAACATTGCTGCGAATAGCGTTGGCGAGAAGATCGCCGGGCTTGTCCTTGACCGCTTCGACGGCAGGGCGCAGCGCGGCGACCAGCGACGGCAGATGCCCGGGCAGCGTGGTGCCGTCCTTGATCGACTTGATGGTGGCATCGACCGCGCCGCAGGCGCCGTGGCCGAGCACCATGATCAGCGGCGTGTTCAGCACCGCCACCGCATATTCCAGGCTGGCGACGATGTCGTCGTTGGCGAAATTGCCGGCCACCCGGCAAACGAAGACGTCGCCGCGCGCGGTGTCGAAGCAGAGCTCCGGCGCGATGCGCGAGTCGGCGCAGCTGAGCACCGCGGCAAACGGATTTTGCCCGCTGCTCAAAGCTTCGCGTTCATGCTTGAAATCGTGGCGCTTGGTGAGACCGTCGATATAACGCGTGTTGCCCTTCATCAGCCGGTCGAGCGCGGCATCGGGCGACAGCACATTTTCCGGTTTTGGCGGCGCTTTTGTTTCTTTGGCGAACGCGCGCGGCGCTATCGCCAATCCGGCCGTGATGCCCGCGAGCCGCAAAAAATTCCGCCGCGCGATGCGGGGCTTCGATGCATTCGCCGTGCAAAGTTCGCACATTGTGGCCTCCCGTTCATGCCCGCGCCCACTGCGCAGTGTAGGAGGAAATGCGGCAAAATCCTAATCCGGCTTGATGCCGGCCTCTTTGATCACCTTGCCCCATTTTGCGGTTTCCGAGGCGATGAATTTGCCGAAATCCGCCGGCGAGCCGCCGTGCACGACGACGCCGATATCGGTCAGACGTTGCTTGATCTTGTCGTCGGCAAGCGCGTCGTTGATCTGTTTGTTGAGCGTGTCGATGATCGCTTGCGGCGTGCCGGTTGGCGCGCCCATCCCGAGCCAGCCTTCGGCCTCGTAGCCGGGCAGGAAATCGGACAGCGACGGAATATCGGGCAGCGCGTCGATGCGCGATGTCGTGGTCACGGCGAGTGGGCGCAATTTTCCGGCCTTGACTTGTGGCAATGCGGTCGGCGTGACGTCGAACATCAATTGCACCTGGCCGGCGAGCATGTCGGTCACCGCCGGCGTCGAGCCGCGATAGGGCACGTGCACCAGGTTGAGCCCGGTCATGGACTTGAACAATTCGCCGGCGAGATGCTGCGGGCCGCCGACGCCGGCCGACGCCATGCTGATCTTGCCGGGATTGGCTTTGGCGTAAGCGATGAACTCCGGAACCGTATTGGCCGGCACCGACGGGTTTACCTCCATGATCATCGGCGCCAGGCTGATCTGGCCGACCGGCACGATGTCGCGAACGAAGTTGAACGTCAGATCGGGATAGAGCGACGGGCTGATGGCGTTCTGCGAGTTGACCGTGAGCAGCGTGTAGCCGTCGGGCGTCGCGTGCACCACAAACTCGGTGCCGACATTGCCACCGGCGCCCGGCTTGACGTCGACGACAAAGGCCTG
>DATHHM010000211.1:0-20389 GCA_035317145.1 Xanthobacteraceae bacterium
CACGGCCCCGAATTTCATGACGCGGCCTTTATGGCCGGCTCGACGTCAGCTTCCTCGCGCAGTTTTTCCGTGATCTGCGCCATGATGGCGACGGCGATTTCGGCCGGCGACACCGCGCCGATGTCGAGCCCGATCGGCGCCGCAATGCGGGCAATATCGGCGTCGGAAAAACCCTGCTGCTTGAGCCGCTCGACCCTGCGCGCGTGCGTCTTTCGCGAGCCGAGCGCGCCGATGTAAAAACAATCGCGCTTGAGCGCATGCGTCAGCGCCGGATCGTCGATTTTTGGATCGTGGGTGAGCGCAACGAACGCCGTGTAGCGATCGACATTGAGCGGCGGCAGCGCCTCCTCCGGCCACTCGGCGACCACCTTCACGTCGGGAAAGCGCTCGGACGACGCGAACGCGGTGCGCGGATCGACGATGGTGACGTCGTAGCCGAGCATTTTGCCGATCGGCGCCAGCGCCTGGCTGATATGCACGGCGCCGGTGATGACCAATTGCGGCGCCGGCACGTGGACGGTGAAGAACGCCCGGCCTTCAGGCGTCTCTTCCATGCCGCTTTTGCCGGTGCGCAGGTGCTCCGCGAGCGCTGAACGCAGCGGATCCTTGGGCGCGTCGGCAGCTTTGATCAGGCGCTGCTTGCCGCTTGTCACGTCGGTAACGATGATCGCGGCGCGGCGCGCTTGCCGCTCGGCGTTCAAGGCGGTGAGGATGTCGAGTTTCATGGCGGGCTAAGTCTACTCCACCTTCTCGACAAAAACCCGGATCGTACCGCCGCAGGAGAGGCCGACTTTCCAGGCGGTCTCGTCGGCAACGCCGAATTCCAGCATCTTTGGCTTGCCGCTCTCGATCACGTCGAGCGCCTCGGTGACCACCGCGCCTTCGACACAGCCGCCGGACACCGAGCCGAGGAAATTGCCCTCCGCGTCGATGACCAGGTTGGAGCCGACCGGCCGCGGCGCCGAGCCCCAGGTCTCGACCACGGTGGCCAGCGCCACCGCCCTGCCCTTTTTGCGCCAGTCCTCGGCGGCTTTGAGAATGTCGTTGTCGGTTGAAAGCATGGTGGATTCTCCGTCTGCTTTGGAGCGAATGGCGGGCAACGATTAAGGTAATGATTCTCTGCGCTTTTCGCTACTCGCCATTTTGCCAACCGCTATATATGACAGAATATAGCGCATCTTACAGCCTTTTGCATCCAGGCCCTGAGGCCGCCGCGGCGCCGGAATACGCCTAGTGTGGAGTCTCGACCGACCTGCGTTCCGCTACTTATACAACGAGGCCCGGATCGATTTTTCGTCAATATTGAACACCAATTGCACGGCGGCCACTGCCTTGGCGAGGATGCCGACGACGAGCGTTATGCTATATCCTCCAATGAGCGGCAGAAAAAGTGTCCAACTGTCGATGGTCGGCTGCGTAGTACCGGATTGCGCAATAAAGCGGGCGACATAAAGGACGTATCCCAATAGTCCGCCCATCGCGATCCGAACCACGTTGTTGGCGATATTTTCGGCGTCCAGACCGGCAACGACGTTGAGCCTGCCGTTAGGCAACATGACGTAAACGATCGCCCCGATCATTCCCAGCGTGAGTGGTAAAACCGCCTCGGCAAAACCAGCGCAATGCCCTTCGTGTTTAATGACCCAGGCGAACCAGCCGGAGATGAATGCCGCAATCAACCCAACCCCAAGCACGATGTAGACAAAGGCAGAAATTTTCACGCCGTCCCGTACCTTAGAAAGGTTTGAGATCGTTATCGGGTAAGTGACTTGAGAAAGCTCGATCGTCAGCCGATCCAAATTGCCAAGATCGTCGGCTTCAAATTTGAAACTCTCAGCGTCCTGGAAATATTTATGCTCAAAAATAGCGATCTCGGCGATAAGCTTATCCGGAATACTGTAAGCGTTCTTAACGGCAAAATCTTTTAGATCCATCAACGACTGAAACCGTTCCCGATCAGTTGCCCGCTCCATAACATCCTCCCAAACTCTCCGCACACTACAATCACCAGTAGCAAAAGCAATATCGGAGGCAAAGACAGGAAGGGGCGCCGGGTCTCACGCGACCTTCTGCATCCACGCTTTGGGGTCGCCGGCCCGGTCGCCGCCTCGCCGCAGCGCCGCCACCAGGCCGGTCATGGACTCCAGGTTATGGATCGGCCGGAATTCGTCGACATGAGGCAGCATGGTCTTGATGCCGCGGGCGCGGGCTTCAAAACCTTCGAAGCGCAGCAGCGGGTTGAGCCAGACCAGGCGCCGGCAGGAGCGGTGCAGCCGGTCGATCTCGAAGGCGAGCGTGTCGTCGGCGTCGCGTTCGAGCCCGTCGGTGATGAGGAGGACGATCGCGCCTTGGGTGAGCACGCGGCGCGCCCACTGCTTGTTGAAGCTGTGCAGCGACGAGGCGATCCGTGTGCCGCCGGACCAATCCGGCACGTTCGCCGAACAGGCGGCGAGCGCCTCGTCCGGATCGCGCTCGCGCAGCGCGCGGGTGACATTGGTCAGCCGCGTGCCGAACAGGAACGTGCTGACGCGCTTTCGCGCGTCGGTGAGGTCGTGCAGGAAATGCAAAAAGATACGGCTATACTGGCTCATCGAGCCGGAGATATCGAGCAGCGCCACGATCGGCGGCGGCTTTGTCTTCGGCCCGATGAAGCGCAGATCGATGAAATCGCCGCCGCCTTTCATGCTGGCGCGCAAGGTGCGGCGGATATCGATCAGATGGCCGCGCGGATGTGGCGCGAGGCGGCGCGTGCGTATTTCGGCCAGCGGCAGCACGAGCCGCTTCATTGCCTCTTTCGCCGCGGCGATCTCGGCGCTGGTCATCTGCGCGAAATCTTTCTTCTGCAGAATTTCGCGGTCGGACACCGTCATGCGGGTGTCGAGCTCGATCTCGCGCTCTTTCTTCAGCTTGTCGTCAAGGCCGGAGAACAGCGCCTCGTGCACCCGCGTGGCGCCGGCCTGCGGCGGCTGCGGCGGCCCCGACGGCGCCTGGGGCAGCATCATCGCCAACAGCTGATCGATATAGCCGCGGCGGCGGAAGAAGATGCGGAACGCCTGGTCGAACAGCACCGAATGCTCGTGCCGCTTCACGAACACCGCGTGAAGCGTCCAGTAAAAATCATCGCGGGTGCCGACGCCCGCGGCCTGCACCGCTTCGAGCGCATCGAGCACAGAGCCGGGGCCGACCGGAATGCCGGCAGCGCGCAGCGCGCGAGCGAAGTAGACGATGTTCTGAGCAAGACGGCCGGACTCCTCCCTCTCCCCAGCGGGGAGAGGGATGGGGTGAGGGGGCTCCAGCCTATCGGTCATGGCTCCTGAGATTCTCCTGCACCGCCGGGGGCCCTCACCCGGCGCGCTATGCGCGTAGCCGATGCTTCGCATCGGCATTCTTCCTATCAAGAACGGCGTCCGAAGGACGCCTATGCCTCTCCCGCTCGGGAGAGGGCAAACTATTCCGCCGCCCTTAGATCCGACTTCACCTCGTCAAGCATTTCCTTGACTTTCGAGCCTTCGAGCTTGGCGATGTCGTCCTGGTATTTCAGCAGCACGCCGAGCGTGTCGGAGACCGTCGCCGGATCGAGCGCGACCACGTCGAGCTCGGACAAGGCCGCGGCCCAGTCCAGCGTCTCGGCGACGCCCGGCGACTTGAACAAATCCTGCTTGCGCAGCGCCTGCACGAAGGCGACCACCTGCTCGGACAGTTTTTTGCTCACCCCCGGCACCTTGGTGCGCACGATGGCAAGCTCGCGCTCGGCGCTCGGATAGCCGACCCAGTGATAGAGGCAGCGGCGCTTGAGCGCATCGTGCACATCGCGGGTGCGGTTCGAGGTGATGACCACGACCGGCGGATGGGCGGCCTTCACCGTGCCCATTTCCGGAATGGTAATCTGAAAGTCGGCCAGCACTTCGAGAAGGAACGCCTCGAACGCCTCGTCGGTGCGATCGATCTCGTCGATCAGCAGCACCGGCGCGCCCGCGGTGTCGGGCTCGAGCGCCTGCAGCAGCGGCCGCTTGATCAAAAAGCGCTCGGAGAACACGTCGTGTTCGAGCGATTTGCGATCGCTGGCACCCTCGGCTTCGGCGACCCGGATGGCAATCATCTGCGCGGCGTAATTCCACTCGTAAACCGCGGCGGCGACGTCAAGGCCCTCGTAGCATTGCAGCCGGATCAGCCGGCGGCCGAGCGTCGTCGACAGCACCTTGGCGATCTCGGTCTTGCCGACGCCGGCTTCGCCCTCAAGGAAAATGGGCCGGCCCATCTTGAGCGCGAGATAAAGCACGGTACCGAGCGAGCGGTCGGCGAGATAATCGGCCCCGGCGAGGAGATCGACCGTGGCGTCGATCGAGGCCGGCAGGTTTTTTGCGGTCATAAGGGACTTTATCCTAACGGGGGCGTGTCTTACATCTGGAGATCGAAGCCGTCGATAGCCAGATTGGGCTCGCATTTTGGGCCCGAGGATGGCCCATGAACAAGCCGGAAACGTTCGAAAATGCGGCCCTGCGCTTTCCCGCCATCGATGACGGGGTCAAAATCGGCCACGTCCACCTCAAGGTCGCCGATCTGCAGCGGGCGCTCGATTTCTATTGCGGCGTGCTGGGATTTACGCTGACCACCAGCCGGCCCGGCGCCGCCTTCATCTCGGCCGGCGGCTACCACCATCATATCGGGCTCAACACCTGGGAGAGCCGCGGCGGCTCGCCGCCGGCGCCGGGCACCACCGGCCTCTACCATACCGCGATCCTCTACCCGACCCGCCGGCTCCTCGCCGACGCGCTGCGCCGGCTGATCGCCGCAAAAATCCCACTCGAAGGCGCATCCGACCACGGCGTCAGCGAGGCGCTCTACCTGCGCGACCCCGACGACAACGGCGTCGAGCTTTACTGGGATCGGCCGAAGGAGATGTGGCCGAAGCGCGAGGATGGTGGCTTGCGGATGTTTACAAATCCGCTCGATTTGCGCGATCTGTTGGCGGAGCTGGATAAGGCACAGATCTGAAGTTTTTCCGCGGCGTGTAGGGCGGATTAGCGTAGCGTAATCCGCCATTCGATCGCTGAGAGGCGGCGGATTACGCCTTCGGCTAATCCGCCCTACTCGCTACGGCGCTTCAGAAAGCAAACGGCACGCGACGTAAGACGCGTGCCGTTAATATTTCGCCGTACAGCAATCAAATTACTTCCCAATCGCCTCCGCCACCGCGCGGCGCGCCAGCACGCCGACGAGATGCGCGCGGTACTCCGCGCTGCCGTGGATGTCGGAGTTCATGCCGTCGGCGGGGATGGTCAGGCCTTCGAGGGATTTCGGCGAGAAGCGCTTCTTGAGCGCCTCCTCGAACGACGGCACGCGGAATACGCCGTTGGAGCCGGCGCCGGTGACGGCGACGCGGATCTCGCTGCCGCGTTTGCTCACGAACACGCCGACCAGCGCGAAGCGTGAGGCCTGATTGCGGAATTTCTGGTAGGCCGCCTTCTTCGGCACGGGGAAGCTGATCTTGGTGATGATCTCGCTCGGCTCCAGCACGGTCGAGAACATGCCGTTGAAGAACTCCTCGGCCTTGATGCGGCGCTTGTTGGTGATGATGGTGGCGCCGAGCCCCAGGCACGCGGCGGGGTAATCAGCGTTCGGATCGTTGTTAGCGATCGAGCCGCCGATCGTGCCGCGGTGGCGCACCGCCGGATCGCCGATCAAGCCGGCGAGCTTGGCCAGCACCGGGATGGTCTGTTGCACCACTGGCGAGTCATTGACTTCGTGGTGCCTGGTCATGGCGCCGATGGTGACCGCGCGGCCGCTCTGCTCGATGCCGGAGAGGCCCTCGATCAGGCCCATGTCGACGATCTGCGACGGTTTCGCCAGCCGCAGCTTCATGGTCGGCAGCAGCGTGTGGCCGCCGGCAAGAAGCTTGGCATCCTCGTCCTTGGCCAGGATATTGGCCGCCTGACGCACCGTTTTCGGTTGATTGAAGGTAAAAGCGTACATCTTTAGTCCTCCGTTTATCTCTATCTCTCGCCGCTCGTGGCGAGAGGAAATGGGCTCATGCCGCGTGCGGCAGCTTGTTGGTCCTCTGCAGCACCGCCCAGACCGAAGCGGGCGTTGCCGGCATGTCGATGAATTCGGTGCCCAAGGCATTGGTGATGGCATTCATCACCGCCGCCGGTGCGGCGATGGCGCCGGCCTCGCCGCAGCCTTTGATGCCGAGCGGGTTCGACGGGCATCTGGTGAAGGTGGTGTCGACCTTGAACGAGGGAAAATTCTCGGCGCGCGGCATGGTGTAATCCATGTACGAGCCGGTCACCAGTTGCCCCTTGTCGTCATAGACGGTGTGCTCGAGCAGCGCCTGGCCGACGCCTTGGGCGACGCCGCCGTGGACCTGGCCCTCGACGATCATCGGATTGATCACCGTGCCGAAATCGTCGACCGCGGTCCAGGCGACGATCTCGCTCTCGCCGGTCTCGGGATCGACCTCCACTTCGCAGATGTGGCAGCCGGCCGGGAAGGTGAAATTGGTCGGATCGTAGAACGCGCCTTCTTTCAGGCCCGGCTCGATTTCGCTGGTTGGGAATTTATGCGCGACGTAAGCGCCGAGCGCGACCTCGCCCCAGGCCGCCGACTTGTCGGTGCCGGCGACGGTGAACTTGCCGTCCTTGAACTCGATGTCGGCGTCGGCGGCTTCGAGCAGATGCGCGGCGATCTTTTTTGCTTTCGCTTCGACCTTGTCGAGCGCTTTGACGATCGCCGACATGCCGACGGCGCCGGAGCGCGAGCCGTAGGTGCCCATGCCGAACTGCACCTTGTCGGTGTCGCCGTGCACCACCGAAACATTATCGATCGGAATGCCGAGCCGCTCCGACACCAGTTGGGCGAACGTGGTCTCGTGGCCCTGGCCGTGCTGATGGCAGCCGGTGAGCAATTCCACCGAACCAGTCGGATTGACCCGCACCTCGGCGGATTCCCAAAGACCGACGCCGGCGCCGAGCTGGCCGACCAGCGATGACGGTGCCACGCCGCAAGCCTCGATGTAAGTCGCAAAGCCGATGCCGCGCAGCTTGCCGTGGCGCTCGGATTCGCGCTTGCGCTTGCCGAACCCTTTGTAGTCGTGGATTTGCAGCGCCTTCTGCAGCGAAGCGTCGTAGTCGCCGGCGTCATACAGTGACGCGACCGAAGTCTGATACGGAAACGTCTTGACGAAATTCTTCTTGCGCAGGTCGGTGGGATCCATGCCGAGCTCACGCGCGCCGACTTCGACCAGCCGCTCCACCACATAAGTCGCTTCCGGACGGCCGGCGCCGCGATAGGCGTCGACCGGCACGGTGTTGGTGTAGACCGCGTCGACCTCGCAATAGATGTGCGGGATCGCGTACTGGCCCGACAGCAAGGTGGCATAGAGGAAGGTCGGCACCGCCGACGAGAAGGTCGACATGTAGGCGCCGAGATTGGCGGTGGTGTGCACCTTCAAGCCGGTGATCTTGCCGTCGCCGTCGAACGCCATCTGCGCCTTGGTGACGTGGTCGCGGCCGTGGGCGTCGGTGATGAAGCTTTCCGAACGCTCGCAGGTCCATTTCACCGGCCGGTCGAGCTTGCGCGCCGCCCACAGGCAAACGACCTCCTCCGGATAGATGAAGATCTTCGAACCAAAGCCGCCGCCGACGTCGGGCGCGATGACGCGCAATTTGTGCTCGGGCGCCATGCCGACGAAGGCGGCGATGACGAGGCGGGCAACGTGCGGGTTCTGCGTCGCGTTCCACAGCGTCAGGTGGCCGCTCGCGGAATCGTATTCCGCCAAAGCCGCGCGCGGCTCCATGGCGTTCGGCACCAGCCGGTTGTTGATGAATTCGAGTTTGGTGACGTGCTTGGCGTTCTTGAAGGCCGCGTCGGTCGCGGCTGGGTCACCGATATGCCAGTTGTAGATCGTGTTGTTCGGCGCGCTTTCGTGAATGAGCGGGGCGCCTTTTTGCGCAGCTTTGGTCGAATCGACTACGGCGGGCAGCGGCTCGTAGTCGACAACGACTTTCTCCGCGGCGTCTTTTGCCTGCGCCAACGTATCGGCGATCACCACGGCGACCGCGTCGCCGACATGATTGGCCTTGCCGGCGGCAAGCGCCGCGTGCGGCGCCATTTTCATCGGCGAGCCGTCTTTCGACAGCACCGTCCAGCCGCAAATCAGATTGCCGAGCTTGTCTTGCGCGAACTGTTCGCCGGTGAACACGCCGGCGACGCCCGGCATTTTCGCGGCGGCGGCGGTGTCGATGCTTTTGATCTTGGCGTGCGCGTGCGGCGAGCGAATGAAATAGATCGCCGCCTGCCCCGGCCGGTTGATGTCGTCGGTGTAGTGGCCTTTGCCAGTGATGAAACGCTGGTCTTCCTTGCGGCGCACTGAAGCGCCGATCCCGGTTGCGCTCATGGCATTGCCCTCCGGCAATTCGCTCTCCGGGACAGCCCGTCGCTGTCCCGACGTCCCTTCCTTATTCGGCGGCTTTGGCGCTTTGGCCGCAGCGCATGGCCTTGGCACCGGCGGCGATCGCTTTGACGATGTTGTGGTAGCCGGTGCAGCGGCAGATGTTGCCCTCGAGCTCCTCGCGGATGGTGTGGTCGTCGAGGTCGTGACCCTTGCGGCGGACCATATCGACCGCGGTCATGATCATGCCAGGGGTGCAATAGCCGCATTGCAGACCGTGGTTCTCGCGGAACGCCTCCTGCATCGGATGCAGCTGCGTCTCCGACGGGGCCAACGCCTCGATGGTCAGCACATTGGCGCCTTCGAGTTGCAGCGCCAGCACGGTGCAAGACTTTGTCGCCTTGCCGTTGACGTGCACGACACACGCCCCGCATTGCGAGGTATCGCAACCGACATGGGTGCCGGTGAGCCGCAAGTTTTCGCGCAGCAGCTGCACCAGCAGCGTGCGGGTGTCGACGTCGGCGGTGACGGCCTTACCGTTCACCGTCAGGGAAACGGCTGCCATGGGCTCCTCCTCAGGAATACCGGTCAAACGTTTCGAATTGCCGGGCGTTTCATATCGCCGGCGGGTTCGAAGGGCGAAATCTCGACGATTTTGCCCGTTTTCGCTCCCTAGAACAAGAATTACTCTGAACCGGAGGCCCGCTGCCGGTCAAGTCGGTTCCGCGGACGAAAAGCCTCATGTGCACCGCCCGTAAGCGCGGTGGGCGGCGGCAGAATCAGGCGCTCTTCGGGCTGACCGCCGCGACGAAATTTTGGAAAAAATCGTCGGCGACCTTTTTCGCGGCACCATTGATCAGGCGCTGGCCGAGCTGCGCCAGCTTGCCGCCGATCTGCGCCTCGACCGCATAGCTGAGCAAGGTACCGCCGTCCTTCGGCACCAGCTTCACCGTGGCGCCGCCCTTGGCGAAGCCGGCGACACCGCCCTCGCCCTGGCCGGAGATTTTGTAGCCGTTCGGCGGGTCGAGATCGGACAAGGTGACGGCGCCTTTGAACGTCGCCTTCACCGGCCCGATCTTGATGGTGGCGACAGCCTTGAAGCCGGTGTCGGAGGTTTTCTCCAGCGACTCGCAACCGGGGATGCAGGCTTTGAGCACTTCCGGATCGTTGAGCTTCTCCCACACCGTCTGCTGCGGCGCCGGAAGCTGATACTCGCCGTTCATCGTCATCGCCATGTCACTTACTCCTTGCTTCCGCGCCGCCGACGGCCCGCGCGGCTGCCGCCAGGATTGGCGCGGCGCGCGCGGGCGATGCTACAAGCATGCGAACACTAGGGAGGAGATAGCAATGCCCGACATCAAAGTCGATGACGGTTGCAGCATCCATGTCGAGGTCGAAGGGCCGGAGCGCGCGCCGGTGCTGATGCTGTCGAACTCGCTCGGCACCGACCTGCATATGTGGGACGAGCAGGTCGCGCCGCTCACACAGCATTTCCGCCTGGTCCGCTACGACCGCCGCGGCCACGGCAAGTCCGATGTGCCCAAAGGCCCCTACTCCATGACGCGGCTCGGCCGCGACGTGGTCGGCGTGCTCGACGGACTCGGCATTGCCAAGATCAATTGGTGCGGGCTGTCGATGGGCGGCATGGTCGGCATGTGGCTCGGCGCCAATGCGCAAAATCGCATCGACAAGCTCATCCTCTCCAACACGTCGAGCTATTTCCCCGACAAGACCATGTGGGACGGCCGAATCAAGCTGGTGCGCGAAAAAGGCCTCGAAGCCATCGTCGACGCCAACATGGAGCGCTGGTTCACGAAGGGATTCCGCGACCGCGCGCCGGAAGCCATGGCGCGGATGAAAAAGATGTTCGTCGCCACCAAGGTCGACGGTTACGTCGGCTGCGGCGAAGCGATCCGCGACATGGATCATCGTCCATTATTGTCGAAGATCACCGCGCCGACTCTCGTGATCGCTGGCCGGCATGACCCCGCTACCACGCTAGAGGCAGGCGAATTCATCAAGCAGCATGTTCCGGGCGCCAGGATCGCCGTGCTCGAAGCCGCACACATCGCCAATATCGAGCAGCCGCAGGCTTACGCCGATACCGTGCTTGGATTTTTGCGGAACTAGGGCCCGCCGTCCGCCTTCATTTTATTCGGGTCGATTGCGCCGAATGTGCTAAGTCGGGCGTAGCTCCGGTCGACGAAGGGTCGGCGAGCGCGTGTGTTCCACACAATAGGACACAGACGATCGGCACGGCCGACGGCCGTGACGCTAAGCATCTGCTTTGAGAAATGAACATGAACTGGCCGGGTTCGGCACAATCCATCCTGAAGGTCTCGATGTTCCACACGCTGGTGCGCCTTCCGCCTGGCGTACGTCTGGAGCGCACCCAGGTGGTCGGGCTGGTACTCTACCACGCGCTGGCCTTGCTCGCGTTCGTGCCGTGGTTCTTCAGCTGGACGGGCGTCGTTCTTGCCGTCCTCGGCATCTACGTCTTCGGGGTTTTGGGCATCAATATCGGCTATCACAGACTTTTGACCCACAAGGGCTTCGTCTGCCCCAAATGGCTGGAGCGCAGCTTTGCCTTGCTCGGGGTGTGCTGCTTGCAGGGCAGCCCGTCGCGGTGGGTGGCGACCCATCGCCGGCACCACGAACATGCCGACGACGAGCCGGACCCGCACAGCCCGATCCTCGGCTTTTTATGGGCCCATATCGGCTGGGTGCTGGTCAAGAACGAGACCATGGAACGCGGCGGACTTTATCGAAATTACGCCAAGGACATTCTGCGGGATGATTTTTATGCCTGGATCGAAGACCGCAAGATGTGGATATGGCTGGTCTTTATGTCATGGGGCGTATTTTTCTTCGGCGGGCTCACGGCCGGCTTGGCGCTCGGATGGCCGCTGCCGGAGGCGGCTCAGTTTGGCTTGAGCCTGTGGCTATGGGGCGCGATCGTACGCACCGTCGTGCATTGCCATTTTACCTGGTCGGTCAATTCGGTGACGCATCTGTGGGGCTATCGCAACTACGAAACGGCCGACAACAGCCGCAACAACGCGATTATCGCCTTCATCAGCAATGGCGAGGGCTGGCACAACAATCATCATGCCGACCCCCATTCGGCCCGCCACGGGCACAGGTGGTGGGAATTCGACGTGGCTTGGCTAACCATCCGTTTCCTGAAGGCCGTAGGGCTGGCGACGCAGGTCAGAATGCCCGCTTCCCAAGCACTTATGGACCGTACCCTCGCCGCTTAGCCCCTGCCTAAGACATTGATGGGCCTGTATTGGCCCCCTTTAGGCCATATCGGCATTGTTATCTCGGCTGTTCGCGTTTATTATCTAACGTCATCAATGGAGACTGAGAAATGGCGCGCGGCACGGTGAAGTGGTTCAATTCGCAAAAGGGCTACGGTTTTATTCAGCCGGAGGGTGGCAGCAAAGACGTGTTTGTCCACATCTCCGCTGTCGAGAGAGCCGGCCTGAGCGGCCTCAATGAGGGGCAGGTTGTCGAATACGAAGAAGTCGCCAACAAGGGCAAGACTTCGGCAGAGAACCTCAAAGTTCACCGCTGATAGCGACGCTCGATCCGATCCCGTTGCGAAATCGAAGACGTTGATCTTCGACGCCGCAACGGGCCACTGCTTTTATTGCCAATACGGCGTCGTTCAATAAGCGCCGATTGTAGAATTGTAGGGAGGTTTTTCGTGCGTACGAGAACGCCAGCAGGCGGTATTGCGTCAAAGGAACTCAAGCAGAAGCTGAAAAACGGAAAATCCAAGAAGCGCCCCGCGCGTCGCGCCATAGTTTTAAAATCCGCCAGTTGGTATGCGAACGCCGCGCTGTCGATCGGGATTAGCGCAAAAGCCGAACCCCGCACGCATTAGAGCACTCATTGGAAGGTGCCTCGGGCGACGTGTTACGTCGATCCCGCTGCACTGCGCGTTTAAGAGCTGTCGCCCCAAGCGGCCAGCCGCCGCGTTGCGCGCGGAATTCGCGCGGCGGAGTCCCAGAACTTCCCAGGTCAATTCACCAGTTCAATCGGACGTCACTGAGAATTGATCCCCGCACGACGGGGAAATGATTTGCGCTTCCCGGCCGGGCGTCGCACATCGGCAATGCGCTGAGAGAGCGGCGAACGAGAGAGGCCGGGATGGCAACCCTGAAAGTCGGCGGGCTCGCATTGGATGATTTTGGCGCGGGCGGACTTCTGCGTCCTGCTGCTGAAAAGTTTGCCGGCGCCTGGCTCGCCTGCCTTCTCGTCATGGCGCGCGGCAACATCTTCGCCGCGTTCAGCGCGGACCATATTCTCCTCGCCACGATTTGCGGCACCGTCGGCGCGATGGTCACTGTCGTGCTCTTGCTGCAGATGGACCGGACGCGGAACAGTGTCGGCCGCCAGGCAACGATCGCCGCGGTCGTTACGCTGATCGGCGATGTCTTCGCGCATCCGTCGCACTTTCCGCCGCAATGGGCCGAGCCGCTGGTCACGGCCGCGGTATCCGCGGGCATTGCGGTTGCGCTGTGGTACGCGAAGCGGTGGGCCGGCTTGGCTTATTGAGAAGCTGTTCGCGCCAGGGCACCAGCGGCGGACAATCACCCGACACCGACTCACCCCGGCACCGTCGCGCCCTTGCCGAGCCACTGCTTGATCAGCGCGGGTAGCGTGCCGTCCACCGTCAGCGACGCTTGTGCCTTGTCGATCGCGTCGCTCAGCGCCGCATTTCCCTTGCGCACGCAGACGCCGAGGCGCTCGCGGGTGATACCGGTCTCGACGACCGCAAGCTTCGGGCGGTCGCGCACGAACCATTCGGTTACCGGAGCGAGTTTCATGAAGGCGTCGCAGCCGCCGGTCGACAGATCGTCGAGCGCGTTGCCGATCTCGTCATAGGCGTAGACGCGCACGCGCGCGGCGCGATGCTCGGCAACGAGCTTATTGGCGACCGGCTGGCTGGTGTTGCCTTGCTGCACGCCGATCACCAGGCCTTTGAGGTCGGCGATGCCATGCACGCCCGGATGGCGGCTGGTATCGACAACGAGGGATTGGCCGGAGACCACATAGGGTGCGCAGAAATCGGCGATGCGTTGGCGTCCCGGCGTAATCGTCGCGCCCGAGGCAATGCAGTCATAGGTGCCGGAATCAAGACCCGCGAAGATGCCGTTGAAGTCGGCACCCTGGTAGGGCACCAGCTGCCATTCGCGGCCGAGCTTTTCGGCGATGCGCTGCATCAGCGCGATGTCGAAGCCGGCCGGGCCGTCCTTGGTCATGAATTCGAAGGGCGGATCGGGCAAGGCTGCCCCCACCTTCAAGGCGGGCGCACCCTTGGCGCTGCGCGCACCAAACACGCCAGTCACGAGCAAGGGCAAGGCGGCGAGCAAATGGCGGCGCTTCATCGTCCGCTGTTCCTCGATGGGTCGGCAACTCATGTGGGGCCTGCGGCAGAGGCTGTCCTCGGCGCGGAGTTTGACGGCGCCGCGACTAACCATTGAGTTACCTTGATCGCACAATACGCATTCTTACGAATAAACAAAGTCGGCGGCATCCGCGTTATGTCCACAGGCGGCGCAAATATTCGCGCCAGAAGCCGACCTCGGCGGCCTGATGAAGCCAACCTGATGAAGCCGGCCTGATGAAGCCATGGCGCGGGGCAATCGTTTTCACGTGCGTTTGCGAATGCTGCCCTGCCCAAGGAGGGTACCGTGAAAGCGCGAACAAATAACATCGTATCGAAAGTGCTCGCCGCGGCAGCGGTACTCGGCCTCGTGGCCGCGCCACCCGCCCAGGCCTGTACCGGGATTGAGCTCATTGCCGTTGACGGAACCGTGGTTCACGCGCGGACTTTGGAGTTCGGCATCGATCTCAAGTCCAACGTCATCATGGTGCCGCGGGGCTATGCGCGCACAGGAACGACCCCCGACGGCAAACCCGGCAAGACGTGGATCGCCAAATACGCAAGCCTCGGCACCAATGCTTTGGGCATGCCGATCCTGATCGATGGCCTCAACGAACGGGGCCTTGCGGTCGGGCTGTTCTATTTCCCGACGTCGGCGAAGTATCAGCCCTACGCGGCGGGCGACGCCGACAAGACCGTCGCGCCATGGGAGCTTGGCTCTTACATTCTCGAGAACTTTGCCAGTGTCGACGAAGTGCGGGCAAACCTGCCGAACGTCGTTGTGCCCGCCGTGATTCTCGAGGCTTGGAAGTTCTCTCCGCCGGCGCACTATGTCGTGCACGACGCGACCGGCAAGAGCATCGCCGTCGAGTACACCGACGGCAAGCTCAACATTTACGACAATCCGCTGGGCGTCATGACCAACTCGCCGGCCTTCGATTGGCAGATGACCAATCTGCGCAATTACGTGAATTTTTCCCTGACCGACTTGCCGCCGGTCCAGGTCGGCAGCGTCAAGCTCGTGCCGTTCGGCCAAGGCACGGGGATGCTGGGACTGCCGGGAGACTTCACGCCGCCGTCGCGGTTCGTGCGCGCCGTGGCTTTCAGCCAGTCGGTGCTGCCCTCGCAAACCGGTTACGAAGCGATCCTGCAGGCGTTCCACATCCTCAACGATTTCGACATCCCCAAAGGCGCTTCCCGCGGGCGCGACAAGGACGAGCACGGCAATATCGTCGCAGATTACACGCTCTGGACCAGCGCCAGCGATCTGAAGGCCAAGCGGTTCTATTTCCGCTCCTTTGAGAACAGCCAAATCCGCATGGTCGATCTCACCAAGCAGAAGCTGGACGGCAAGGATATCGTGACGTGGTCGATGAAGGGCGACGAAGTGGTGAAGGAATTGGGGGCACCGGGTCTGTGATGTGTCGCGGTGAGCGCGGCAATTGTAGGCGTTGGCAAAAACCTTAACGCCGCTGAAGAATCAGTCACCCGCCGCGTTGCGCGCGGAATTCGTGCGGCGTGGTGCCGGTCTGTTTGCGGAAGAAGCGCGCGAAGTGCGACGCGTCGGCGAACGCCAGTTCCTCGGCGATGTCGTGGATCGGCTGCGCGGTGAAGACCAGCTGGCGCTTGGCCTCGGTGAGGACGCGCTGGCGGATCAGATGGCCCGCGGTGACGCCGGTCGCGCGTTTGACGTGGTCGTTGAGCCGGTCGACGGTCATGCCGAGTTTTTCGGCATAGAACTCGAGCTGGCGCTCGATGCGGAAATTTTCGTCGACCAAAGCGCGTAACTGCGCCACCGAAGCGTCGGCCGGCCGCAGCGTCACGCTGCCGGTGCGGGCGCGGCTGGCAGCAAGCCGCGCCACGCCGACGGCGATCAGCACCAGGAGCCCGCGCATCGCGAGGCGAAAGCCCTCACGGGCCAGGCTGTGCTCTTCGAACAATTCCGTGCACAGCGCCGACAGTCGCGCTCCTTCCGCCTCGTCGCCGATCGGAATGACGGGTTGCGCGGCAAGCGCGCGCAGCCGCGCCAAGGCCTCGCCTGCCCTATCCGTCAGCGCACCGGCGGCGTCTTCGGTGAAACTCAAGACCCATCCATCGGTGACATTCGGGTCGAAGCGGAAACCGTGCGCAATGGTCGCCGGGACGAGGATCGCGGCCGGCGCCATGAACGGCAGCCGCGCCACGTCGAACGTCATCTCGCCGCCGCCCTTTTCGATCAGCAGGATCTGAAACAGGTTGCGATGGCGATGGGCGCGGATGGTCCAGTCGTGGATCGCAGAGCGCGAGGCGATGGTTTCGACGTGAATAAAGTCGAACGCCTGATCGTCCGGCGGATCGCCGTAGAGATGAAACAACGGCAGCGTCGAGGCCATGCCCAAAGCATAGGCTAGCCGGAGGACGGAAGACAGACGACGGACGACGGAAGAGGAACAAAAACACGATTTATCTACGTAATCCTCTGTCCTCCGTCGTCCGCTTTCACACCTTCTTATACAGCCGGTCGTGATAGACCAGCGCCGGCCCGGCGGGACCGAGCCGCACCGCTTCGACGGCGCCGAACAGCACGTTGTGCGACGCCACCGCCTTGATCTCGATGGTGCGGCAGTCGAAGGCGATCACCGCCGACGCCAGCACCGGCGAGCCGGTTTTCAGGGTGATCCACTCGCCGACGGAAAAACGCTCTTCGAGATGCACGCCGCTTCTGCCCGCAAACAGGTCGGCGAGCTTCTCTTCGTCAGCGCCGAGCGTGTTGACACAGAACACGCCATTCTGGGCGAGCAGCGGGGCGCTCTTGGCACGGCGATTGAGACACACCAACAGCGTCGCCGGCTGATCGGACACCGAGCAAACGGCGGTGGCGGTGAACCCGGTCTTGCCGCCCGGGCCTGCCGAGGTGACCACGTGCACGGCGGCACCGAGCCGGCTCATGGCGTCACGGAACGCCGCCACATCGACGCTCTCGATCGCCGGCGCCGGCGCCACCGCCGTAAAGGCGCCATCCATGGCATCGTCGGGCCGTTGGTCGATCCAGCTCATTGCGGCAAACCCTGCGGGCCAAATCCTACTGTTGTGGGCCCAATCCTACTCCGCCGCGAGCGCCTTGGGTAAGCCTGGATAAGCCACATCGTCGGGGTTCAGCCATGCGGAATCGGTCCAGCCGTTCTCGTCGTATTCGGACATGCACTGCTCGGCGAGCGCCGTCATCTGCTCCATCATGCCCGAGCTGCGCGCGTTCCACAGCGCCTGGATGCGGATGTCCTCGTGGTTGCCGGCGTAATTGCGCTCATAGAGCTCGTGGCGGCCGCCGAATTCGGTGCCGATGGCGTCCCACAGAAGCTTCATCACCTTGATGCGCTGCTTGTAATCGATGCCGTAGGAGCCGCGCACATATTGCGCGAGGTAACGGTCGATCTCCGGGTTTTTGAAATCCTTGGCCGACGACGGCAGATAGATCAGCGACGAGGCGACGATTTTTTCCACGATCTCCTTGATGCGGCCATAGGCGTCGCCGGCGAACACGCGATAGCTCGAGCCCGATTGCAGGTTCGGCAGCACCGCGCCGTTGACCCACTCGGTCGGGTTCATCGCCATGGCATCGGTCAGCGCCCAGAACAGGTGCCGCCAGGCGATGACCTCGCCGAGCATGGCCTGGTTGCCGCGGAATTCATCGGAGCCCGCCGCGCGCAACGCCTTGGCGATGACGCCGACCATAAAGTCGAGCTTGACCGCAAGCCGCGTGCAGCCCTGGAACTGATAGCCGGCCAGAAAACCCGATTGCGGGAAGAAGATTTTCAGTTTTTCAAGGTCGCGGTGCAGCAGCACGTCTTCCCAGGGAATAAAGACGTTATCGAAGACGAAGATGGCGTCGTTCTCGTCGAACCGCGACGACAGCGGATAATCGAACGGCGTGCCCATCACGCTCGCAGTCATCTCATAAGACGTGCGGCAGAACAGCTTCACGCCCGGTGCATTCATCGGCGCGATGAACATCACCGCGAGATCGGTGTCGTGCAGCGGCACCGCGGCGTTCTGGCCAAGAAAATTGTAATGCGTCAGCGCCGACGACGTCGCCACCACCTTGGCGCCGGAGATGTAAATCCCGGCATCGTTCTCTTTCTGGATGGTGATGTAGACGTCTTTCACCTGATCCGCCGACTTGGCGCGGTCGACCGGCGGATTGACGATGGCGTGGTTCATGAACAGGACGTTTTCCTGGGCGCGCCGGTACCACGCCTTGGCGTTGCCGGCGAACTTGCCGTAAAAATCGAAATTGGCGCCGAGCGTGTTCATCAGCGATGCTTTGTAATCCGGCGAGCGCCCCATCCAGCCGTAGGACATGCGCGCCCACTGGGCGATGGCGTCGCGTTGCGCAACCAGATCCTCGCGCGAGCGCGCGGCGCGGAAGAATTTGTGGGTAAAACCGCCGGAGCCGGTATCGGTCGGCGCGGTCAGGATGCCTTTGGTTTTCTCGGCATGCAGCGCGTCATAGAGCCGGGCGATCGAGCGCGCGGCGTTGCGGAACGCCGGATGCGTGGTGACGTCTTTGACCCGCTCGCCATAGACATAGACTTCGCGGCCGTCGCGCAGGCTTTCGAGGTACTCCGCGCCGGTGAACGGCCGCCCCTTGGCGCCGATGGCGTCCTCGGATTTGACCCGGTCCATGGAGGGTCTCCCTGTTCTCGTTGTCTCGTGACCAAGCCGTAGCCCGCTGCGACCACGGCGACAAGCGGCGCGACATTGCCGCTGCGGAGCGCCCCTGTTAAGACTTTAACGGGATTCGGAAAGCCGCGGCGGACGCATGGAATACTTCGTCCAGCAGCTCATCAATGGCATCACGCTCGGTTCGATCTACGGCCTGATCGCCATCGGCTATACGATGGTGTTCGGCATCATCGGCATGGTGAACTTCGCCCATGGCGACGTGTTCATGGTCTCGGCTTTCATCGCGCTCATCGCGTTCTTGATTCTCACCACCTGGCTCGGCATCTCCTCGATCGCGCTGGCGCTGTTCGTCGTCCTGATCGTGGCCATGGTGTTCACCGCGCTGGTCAACTGGGTGATCGAGCGCGTCGCCTACCGGCCGTTGCGCGGCTCGTTCCGCCTGGCGCCGCTGATTTCGGCCATCGGCATGTCGATCTTTCTGTCCAATTTCGTCCAGGTCACCCAAGGGCCGCGCAATAAATCGATCCCGCCCATGGTTCAGGGCGAGTTCGTGCTGTTCAACCAGAACAATTTTGCGGTGACGCTGTCCTATAAGCAGCTCATCATCTGGAGCGTCACCGCGGTGCTCTTGCTGGCGTTCTGGTATCTGGTGGCCAAGACGCGGCTCGGCCGGGCGCAACGCGCCTGCGAGCAGGACCAGAAGATGGCGGCTTTGGTCGGCGTCGACGTCGACCGTACCATCTCGATGACGTTCGTGATCGCGGCTGCGCTCGCCGCCGTCGCCGGCACCATGTATCTGATGTACTACGGCGTGGTGACCTTCTCCGACGGCTTTGTGCCGGGCGTGAAAGCGTTCACCGCGGCCGTGCTCGGCGGCATCGGCTCGCTACCCGGCGCCGTGGTCGGCGGCCTCCTGATCGGCCTGATCGAGACCTTCTGGTCGGCTTACTTTTCCATCGACTACAAGGATGTCGCCGCCTTCTCCGTGCTGGCCATCACCTTGATCTTCCTGCCGCAGGGCCTGTTCGGCCGGCCGGATGTCGAGAAGGTCTGAGATGCAAGCCGCTGTAAGACAAGCCGGCGCGCAAAGCGGGCGCGTCGATATGACCGGCGCATTGCGCGACGCCGGCTTCACCGGCTTGATGGCCTTCGGCGTGTTGCTGCCGCTGATCGGGTTCTTGACCGGCGTCGACGGCAGCAATCAACTCGTGCTGACGACGCGTTGGCCGTTGTTGTTCGCCGTCGTCGCCATCATCGCCGCCTGCCGCTTCCTCTATTCCTTCGCGCTCATGCCATGGCTGGCGCGACGCGCGGCGCGGCCGGTGCCAGCCGCGGCGCCTGCAATTTTTTCGCCAAAATTGCGCGGCGCTCTCGCCAAGTGGTTCATTCCTTCGGCCATCGGTTTCTTCGTCGCCTATCCGCTGATCATCTATTTTGCGGTCGGTATCGGCGGCGGACAGAAATGGATCGACAATTTCGGCATCCAGATCCTGATCTATGTGATGCTCGGCTGGGGGCTGAACATCGTGGTCGGGCTCGCAGGCCTGCTTGATCTCGGCTATGTCGCCTTCTACGCAGTCGGCGCCTATTCCTACGCGCTCTTGGCGAAAACCTTCGGCCTGTCGTTCTGGATCCTGCTGCCGCTTGCCGGCATGCTGTCCTCGTTCTGGGGCATCCTGCTCGGCTTTCCGGTGCTGCGGCTACGCGGCGACTATTTGGCCATCGTCACGCTCGCCTTCGGCGAGATCATCCGGCTGATCCTGATCAACTGGGTGGCGCTGACCAACGGCTATGCCGGTATCATCAGCATTCCGCGGCCGACCTTCTTCGGCATTCCGTTCAACGCCACCGACGACGGCTTTGCCGCAAAATTCGGCCTGCCGTTCTCGCCACTCTACCGCGTTATCTTCCTTTATTATCTGATCCTGGCGCTGGCGCTGTTG
>DATHHM010000212.1:0-4666 GCA_035317145.1 Xanthobacteraceae bacterium
CATACGACACGTTCACTTCGGAGGTTTTTGGCGCGCTAGCTGGTAAGCCCTTTGAGCAACGTTCAACCGAAAGAATTTTGAACGCCCTCGACAATCTTATGCCCAAAGTAAGCCGAGCGACGAAATGATCCGGCCTTGCGCCAAAATCAAACGGGGCAGCTATGGGTCAAGGTATATCGCTATCGGAGATTGGTGATATTGTGGACGTGCTAGAAACGTGGGCGGCGTCCACTTAAACCGCCGGTCTCGGTGCTGCGATGTCTCTTCATGGGATTTTCGACCGTATCTGGAACTATGAATTTCACTGGCCCGCCTGGCCCGCCTGGGCCGTTTGGCCTGCCTGGGCACCTGATCCGAAACTGGTCCTCGCGTGCGGCGTAGGCGCGCTCTATGCATATGGAATGATCGTCGGATGCTATCGGCTCACCCTTTGGGTTCGGCGTCGCTTGCGACGGCAATAACCTGCCACGTTCAAAAGAGCCCATTTCCCGCTATCGAGCGTACGACATCACCATCGACTATTACCGCTATTCAAACCGGATGGCGACGCAAAGCCGCATAGATCGCATTCGGGGAGAACGGATCGAAGTGACAGAAACCGAAATCGCCGAAAGCCTATTGACCGACGGAAGGACAGCTAAGGATTTCGATCCGACCAAGGCGCGGTGGGAAGGCCGCGCAACGGCACTGAAGCAATCCAGGCGGAGCCTCAGCGCTGGATTGCTTCGCTCGGCTCGCAATGACGAGAGTCAATGCAAGCTCGGCCCCTTGAGAAACCGATTGCGCTCGCTCGACTTCACGCGCACGTCCATGGTGTCGCCGTCGCGGTAGATCGAGACCGGCACGTCGACGCCGGCTTCGCCTTGCGCCCAGACGCGGCGGAAGAAGCTCGCCAGGTCGCGCACTTCCTTGCCGGCGACCGACAGCACGATGTCGCCGGTGCGCAGATCGGCCTTCTTCGCCGGTCCCTTGTCGGCCAGGCCGACGATGACGAGGCGGTTCTCGACCTCGGTGGCGTATAGCCCGAGCCACGGCCGCGGCGGCGCATTGCGCCGGCCGAATTTCAGCAGGTCGTCGAGGATCGGGTTCAACAGATCGATCGGCACGATCATGTTGATGTTTTGCGCCTGGCCCTTCTCGACGGCGTGCTGCAGCTGCAGCGAGCCGATGCCGAGGAGATCGCCGGCCGGTCCGATCAGCGCGGTGCCGCCCCAGTTCGGATGCGCCGGCGCGGTGAAGATCGCCTCGTCGAGCACGTATTCCCAATAGCCGGCGAATTCCTGCTTGGCGACGATGCGGGCGGCGACCGAGCGCTGCCGACCGCCGGCGCCGGCGACCACGACGCGCTCGCCGATCGCGGCCGCGGCGGATTGGCCGATTTCGAGCCCCGGCATGTCGAGCTTGGCCAGCGCCTGAACGAGGCCGAAGCCGGTCTCCTGGTCGTAGCCCAACACGTGGCCGGGCACCGAGCGGCCGTCGTTGAGACTGAGCCAGATCGTTTCGGCTTCCGTGATCAGGTAGCCGATGGTCAGCACCAAGCCGTTGCCGCGAATGAACACGCCATTGCCGGCCCGTTCGGTGCCGAGCGTTTCCGCAGTGTAGGCGTCGCCCGGAATGATGGCGCGAAGCCCCACCACGGAATTGAAGGCCTGTTCGAGGTCGTAGCCGTAATCTTCCGGCTTCGGTTGCGCGGAGGCCGGCACCTTCCAGTCGCTTAAGGATGGCATCTGGGTTCCCTCGTTCGCGGCACGAGATAGCTGGTTTCCTTGTAGCCGAGAAAGCGCGGCCGCAACATCCGGTGTCGACGCGTAGCGCGCCGATCAAGCCCTTTTGAAGCCGGCCTCCGGCACGGCCGGCATCGGGAAATTCCTTCGACCGCTTGGCATGATCCTTGGCGGAGACGCACTCTCAGTTTTTCTTCTCGGGCACCGGCGATGTCTTTTCCAATTCGTCGAGTTGCTTCTCGAGCGCCGGCAGGCTCGCCACCAGCTGGCAATTGGCCTGGTCGCTGACCGCTTGTTTTTGCACCTGGTCCCAGCGTTCGGTGGCGTCCTGTTCGGTCCACGGCCGGTGCTTCTCGGGATTAAAGACCTGTTGCTTGGCGAGATTTTCCAGCGAGCGGTGATACTCCTCCAGATCGAGGACGCGATCGCGCGCCTGGAAATAAAAATGCTTGCCGTCGAGCTCGTTGCAGAATTTCAACCCGCCGGCGAAGGTTTGCTTCGCCATGCGCGCATCGAAAATCTTGCCCTTGAGGTCGTCGGCGGCCTGATTCTGCGCGCGCACCGGGGCCGAAGGAGCAAGGCAAGCAAGGATCAGGCAAGCGGGCATCAGGCATAGAGCCATGGCGCCGCAGGCAAAGCGCTTCACGTCAATGTCTCCTGGAACTCTGGTCGCGCCTTGTGATTCCCGGCGTTCGTTTCGCATGATAGCAGCCTTGCACATGGTAGCAGCCTTGCGGTGGGACCCAAATCGTTAGGGTTTGATTCACGCTGTCGGCGTTGAAATAGCCCTTGCGCACCCGGTTGCGGCTCCGCGGCTTCGTCTGCTGCTTTATTGCCGCTTTCCTGCCCCATCTTCCGCCAAGGTTGCCGCTAGAAATGCGGTGCCATTTTGGGGATTTGCCTCGGGGGATCTGCCTTGCGTTCAAGCCTCAGCGTTATCGTCGTAGCGTTTGCCCTTGCCGGTTCCGTCGGCGCGGCCGCGGCACAGTATTATCCGCCGCCGCCTCCGGGTTACCCGCCGCCTTATGCGCAGCCAGGCTATTCGGCCGTGCCGCTGCCGCCGCCCGACGCCATCTACGATCCGCGCGGCGACGAAAACGACGCCCCGGTCGGCGGCCCCTACGTGCCATATCCGCCGCCGCCAGCGCCGGCGGGCCGCTTCTATCCCGGTTCGTATAGCGAATTGCCGCCGCAGCCGGCGCCGGCCATCGAAGGCTTTCAGCGGCCGCCGGCCGACGTTGCCGGCGGTCCCGGATCGGAGGACGTCACCGGCACGGTGCGCACGCCGACCTATGCGCCGCCGCCCGCGGCCGGGCAAAACCGCAACGCGGTCATCGCGGCGCTGCCGCCCGACGAGCAGCCCGAGACCGGGCCGCGCAAGGAATTGCCGCCGCAGTTCCGCCGCCAGATGGTTGATTACGTCAGCCGGGAGCCGGCGGGCACCATCGTCATCGATACGCCGAACACCTACCTTTACCTGGTGCTCGGCAACAACAAGGCGATGCGCTACGGCGTCGGCGTCGGCCGCGACGGTTTCACCTGGGCGGGCGCCGAGCGCGTCACCCGCATGAAGGAATGGCCGGACTGGTTCCCGCCCAAGGAGATGATCGGCCGCCAGCCCTACCTGCCGCGCTTCATGGCCGGCGGCGACACCAATCCGCTCGGCGCGCGCGCGATGTATCTCGGCAATACGGTCTATCGCATCCACGGCACCAACCAGCCGTCGACCATCGGCACTTTCGTGTCCTCGGGCTGCATCAGGCTGACCAACGACGACGTCGCCGACCTGTACAGCCGGGTCGCCGTCGGCACCCGCGTTGTCGTGTTGCCTGGCGCGGCGCCGGCTTCGGCCTCGGCGCAGAATACGATCACGCGCTAGCCGATCCGATTTACATCATCCGGCTGGCGCCGCCAGCCGGATTTTTCTTTGCTTTTTTTGCATTGAATTTTCGCCGACTCAGTTAGTGTCGCGCCGTTGGACGCCGGACCGTTGGCCGGCCATAGTGCGTCGAAGACGCGCGTAACCGCGCTAATGGCGGCGTCATCTGCCCTCGCGATGATCTGCATCTAGTGGCGCGTGCTTCGCCGAAGATCGCGCGGCCGTAATGCGAGGTCGAATGTTTCCCAATGTCCGTCTTTTGATCGCGGCTGTGGTCGCCTCGGTCGTCGCGCTGAGTTGCGGCTTTGCCTTGTTCGCCACCTTCCGCGTCAACCACGAGCCATTGAGCCGGCTCGCGACCGGCGCCGCGCCGCTGCAACTCGCCGCCGGAAATCCGATGCCGTCCGCCGCGTTGCCCGCGCCCGCGGATTCGTTCGGCAACCGTTTCCCGGTGCATCAGGCTGACATCGCCGGCGCTTCCGCGGAGGCGACGCCGCCCCAGCCGGAACACGACGACAGCGTCGAACCGCCGAGCGCTGTCGCCAGCACCGCCGCTCCTGAAACCGGCGCCACCGAACCGGCGCAGCCCGCGCCGGTCGCGCAAGCTCCCATAGCCGAGCCGGACGCGAAGCCGAATGAAGTTGCGGCCACACCAAGTGAACCGCCGCCTGCCACGCCGAGCGAATCGGTGCCGGCTACGACGGAGACTGCGGCAACGGAGCCGCCGGCAGAGCAAGCTGTGCCCGCCGAGCCAGCCGCGCCCACGGAACAAGCCAGCCAAGAACCCAACCAAGAATCCAATCCCGACACCACAACAACGACTACGGCCGAACCGCCACCTCCGGAGGCCCCCCGAAAGGCCACCCACCGGCACCGCCTTGCCGCCAAAGCGCAACGCGCACGCCAGGCCCGCGCAATCGCCCCAACCGTCAGCCAGCCAGCCGGAATCGGCGGCCCGTTCGTGCCGCCACCGAGCCGCCTTGTCGCCAGGCCGCAACGTCCCCGCCAAGCTCGCGCGACCGTTCAACCGGTCAGCCAGCCTTCGGGCGTCGGCGGCCCGTTC
>DATHHM010000213.1:0-8980 GCA_035317145.1 Xanthobacteraceae bacterium
CACCACCTGCAAACCAGCGTCGGCCCGGTGACTGTGGAGATATTCGAGGACGGCGTGCCGCCGCGCTTTCGGCTCACGCCCGCGGGCAAACCGCTCTGTGCGGATGACGTGACGATCGAGACGCTGCGTGGCGACGGCACCCGCCAGGTCTTCGCGATGACGAACCGATACAGCTATCTCGAAGCCATCGGCGAAATCCCGGAGCCGCACGCTTTCACGGCCCGCGTGTTGCTCAATGGCGGCAGCGAGGTCTACACGGTCGAGTTCGCCGAGCACGAGCATGCGCATGGTACGGCACATCGCGACAACAACATGCGCGCCGCCATCATCCACGTACTGGCCGACGCGGTCGTCTCGGTGCTGGTGATCGTCGGCCTCTTGCTCGGGCGCACCTTCGGTTGGCTCTTTATGGATCCAGTGGCTGGAATTTGCGGCGCTCTCGTGATCGCGGCATGGTCATACGGGCTGGTGCGCGATACCGGCGCCATCTTGCTCGACATGAACCCCGACCGCGGCATGGCGGAAAAGGTGCGCGCGACCATCGAGCGCGACGGCGACCGGCTCGAAGACCTGCATCTGTGGCGCCTCGGGCCCGGCCATCTTGGCGCGATCCTCTCGATCGTCACCACCAAGCCGCGCGACGCCGGCCATTACCGGCGTCTGCTCCACCATTTCCGCAACCTGTCGCACGTCACCGTCGAGGTGCAGCAGACCTGAACATGGTGGGCGCACATCCCGCGCTTACCACGCCACCGGCAACCGATAATTCACGCCGGCTCGCACCAGATTGTCTTGCAACTTGCCGGTGACCGTGACGAACGGCGGGCCGACCTGCGCCACATTGACGTTGCTGGAGTCGAGATAAAGGTATTCGAGCCGGGCGCTGAGATTTTCGGTGAACGCAGCCTCGAGGCCGCCGCCGGCCGTCCACGCAGCAAGAGTGCTGGCCGTACTGGAGGAGCCGATGGCGCCGACATTGACCGTGGAATTGAGCTCGGTGACCGCACCGCCCGCCGTCACGTAGAGCAGGTAGCGATCGAAGGCATAGCCAACCCGGCCCCGTAACGTCGCGAGCCAGGGAATTTGCGCCGTGCCCGACACGGCTCCTCCGGCAACGGTCACCGATTTGGTCGCCATGTTGCCGGCGAAATCGGCTTCAAAGCCCCACACGATGGAGCCGGTCTGCACGTTGCTCCCGATCTGCAAGCCGCCGAGAGCGGCCGGGAGGTTCGCGCTGCCGGAACCGCCGCCGCCGGAGACCGTTTCGGTGAGCTTGGCAGCCGCATAGCCGGCATTGAGACCGATATAGAGGCCGGACCAATTGTACGCCGCCGGCGCGGCGACCGGCGGCGGCGTTAGGTCGGCACCCCACGCCAGCGCGGTGCCGGCCAAAAGGCCGACGAATGCCGCGGCTGTGCGCGCGAGGCTCGTCATTGGCGGCAAGCGAGGGCGAGTCGAAGCAACGGGTGCAGTTACGACCTCATCCGCATTGGCGCTGATCGTGATCATATCGGTCATCCTCTCAAGCAACATTTACTCATACGGTTGGCGGCCTCAGAATTTCTGCGACACGCCGGCGTAATAGCCCCGGCGCGGGCCAAATTGCGGCGCGAACACGCCGATGCCGCTGCCGTCGCGGATCTGATAGATGCTGTCGAACAGGTTGACGACGTCGAACCGCACCGTCGTCGGCTTGGCAGCGCCGGGCAGCAGGAACTCGCGCGCGACGCCGACATTGACCTGGGCGTACGGCGCCACCGTGCCGATATTGGCGTCGCCGTCACGCAAGCCCGAGCCGAAGATCATGTCGGAGGAGAGCCGCGTGCCGCACCACGAGTTGAAGGTCGGCCACATTCCGCCCGCGCCGAACATTTCCGCCGCCGTGGCCGGCCGCCCGCAGAACTGGTAAATCGCGCCGGCCGAAGCGGTGACGAACTGGTTGTGGTCGGTGTAAATCCAATGCGTCGCGATGTATTGGAACTCGGTCAAGCCGCCGAGGTCGGCGAGCGGCGTGGTGTTGTCGAACAGATATTGGTTCGACACCACATTGGTCGCCTTCTGCTGCGCCACCGCGAGATTGGCGTAGGCCTGGAAAGGACCGTCGGTGTATTTCAGGCTGAGCTCGATGCCTTGGTTGACGGCCTTCTGGTAGTTGAAGCCGCTGAGCACCAGCGCCTGGCCGAACTGGCCATTGTCGATCAGGTCTTGAGCGATCTTGTAATAGGCGTCGAGGCCGACTTCGAGATTGGCACAGTCGCGCGACGCCGGCCCGTGGCAGCCGAACGGTATTTTCTGCACGACGCCGGCATCGAAATAATGCGACCGCTCCGGCAGCACCGGATCGTTGGCCTGACCGGCATTCGGCGCTCCCGTAGTGTTGTCGAACAGATGGATATTGGCCGGCGCCGCCTCGACCAGCACCGGCGGCGTGAAGTAGCGCGCATAGCCGGCGTGGAACGTGGTGTTCTCGAACGGCTTGTAGGTGAAGCTCAACCGCGGACTGAGCTGATTGGCGTCGGTGAATTGCCACATCTGGTCGAAGCGCAAGCCGGCATTCATGGTCAGCTGGCTGGTGATCTTCCACTCGTCCTGGACGTAGACGCCGGCAAGCCAGGCGAGCTTGGCGACGTCGTCGGTGATAGAAAACGGCGGCTCCACATTGTCGGTGCCGTCGCACGCCGGACCGCAGGCCTGGACCAGCGATGTATTGTCGATCCATGCCTTTTCGGCGCTGACGGTGAAGCCGGCGCGCAGCGTATGCGCCGCGTTGACCACATACGAGGCATCGCCCTGAATGCCGTTGGTGTAAGATTGCCGGCTGATGTCCGAGGCGATGCCGTTGAACAGCAGGTCGCCGATGGGATCGGGGATGAAGTGCAGGTTGCTGTAGCGGGTGAAATAGGAAATCTGCCCGTCGAAGCCCGGCGTGGAGCGCTGCAACGCCAAGACGCCGAATTGGGTGAACTCCCTTTGGTTCTCGTTGAGCAGCGCCGAATTGAAATTTGTGACGCCGAACGCGCTGGTGACGGGAGGATTGCCATTCATCCCGACCGGCTGGCCGGGGTTATTGGGGATCTGGAATGTGCTGTAGGAGGTCCCGGTAATCAGGCTCAAGCGAGTCGCCGGGTCGATGAAAGTCGACATGTAGCCGAAGCCATTTTCCTGCCGCGAGACATCATGGATGGCGTTGAGCATCGGCGTCGGATTTTCGATGCCTTCGGTGGTTCGCAGATAGCGGCCGGAAAAGTAGTACTGCACGCCGGCAAAGCAATCCTTGTCCGACCACGCGGCCGGTGGCGCCTTGGTCACAACCGACGAGGACGTCGATGGGCAATTGCCGCCGAAGGTGCCACCATATTCCAAAGTCGGCGTAATGGTGCCGCGGCTGCCGCCGTAAAAGCCGACACTCCCCGAATTGTTGAAAACGTCGGCGCGCGTGGTGATATCGACCAGGCCGACCGTGCGCATGCCGAACTCCGCCGGCAGCGCGCCGGTGACCAGCGCGATGGTGCCGATCCAGCTGGTGCTCAAAAAGCTGCCGAAGCCGCTGACGCCGTCCGGCAACATCACGCCGTTGATGCGGTACTGCACGTTGGCATGATCGTTGCGGATATGAAGAAGACCGCTCGTCGCCGAATCCTGCGACACACCGGGCGCCTGCAGCAGCGCTCTCTCGACCGTCTGGTTGGTGCCCTGCGGCAGCGCGTCGATGGTGGCGTGGGTCTGCGTGCTCGATGTCGTACCGATGGTCGTGTAGAGATTGCTGCGGCTCTGGTCGAAGGCATTGCTCTTGGCGGTGAGCTGTTCGGCCGGCGTCAGCGGCGCCACCACCGGCGCCGACGCGGCCTGACGAGCCGGCGCCGGGTGCGGTTTCGGTTTCGCTCTGGTGCTGGTGACCTGGACCTCGGGAAGCTTGACTTGCGCATTAGCCGCCCCGCTGAACGCGACTAACGCGAGCAGCGCGGAACTGCCGAGCAAATACGTGCGACGAGCTGAACGAACAGACATGACACCGACCCCAAATGCTGCGTGGATTGGCAAAAACGCGTCGGCGGTCGGGCTGTCGCGGCAAATCAAGAACGAGGAAGAGCTGCCGCGTTGAGCTTGCGGCCATCGCCGGCGCTGACAGAAGCAAAAAAGCGCAAGCGATGCCGAAGCCCAGCATCAACCGGCGGTCAGGCCGCGGGCGGCGCGCGGGATTGGAACGCCGCGCGGCGCGGCGCCATGAAAATAACCGCGACGCGGTCGAACTGCTCGATCGCATAAGAGGCGGACGGCAGCGGCAAAGTCGGCGCCGCGGCGACGAACGAATTGCCGAGCAACGACACGGTAGCGCAGATGGCGCAGTAATCGTCGCTATGCTTGGACGGAGGATTGGCCGGGAGCGGCTGGCTGCCGTCAGGCAGCGCGGCCGCTATCGCCGCAGCCGGACGCGCCGGACCGTAAATATCGTCACGATGGATGTGGCCGAAGGCGACGACGAACTGCACCGCCAGCGCGAAGAGCGCGAGCCGGCTGCCGAAAGTCTTGTTCGCCCTGAACCACCGCATCACGCGAACTCAGGTTTCATTACGCATTCCCGGCGATGGCTCGCAGTCTATGACGCCACCACCGGTGCGCAACGTCATAACAACTTTCCGCAAGCCGGGCCGGAGCGATTGACGCGCGCTGTGGCATTGATGCGACAGTCGCGAGGGGACAAACGCAACCGTTGCGCCGGACCGATGTCCCGGCACCAACGCAACGCCAGTCCGCTGCAACGCCGATCTCCCTTCCCGATCTGCCTAGCAATCGTAATGTTATAACATTACAAAATGCAAGGGCTTTTCGCTGCTTGGGGACAGCAATTCTTGGGGGACAGCAAAACGTGCGGCCATGCGGCGGCGACCATGCGCCTATCTAAAAAGTCTTCGCCAAGGTCAGCCGCACCGCGAGCGGCTCCATCGGATGCAGCGCGTAGTCCATCACGCCGTTCTGGCAAGCCGCGGCCGGTGCCGTCGGCAGACCGCTCGCCGGAAAGCACATGGCGAACAGGCTGTCGCTCTTGAGCAGCGAGCCGTAGGCATATTCGGCCTGGGCCGATCGGGTGTTGAACAGATTGAGGCCGTCGAGCTGGATGCGCCAGCCGTCGGCGAAACGATAGCCGAGGCGGCCGTTGAAGACGCTGAGCGGCGCCGCCTGGAATGCGCCATCCTCGGTGAGCGGCCGCGAGCTGATATAGCGCCAGCGCAACGCGCCGAACCAGCCGGTATCCTCGCCGAGCGTGATGCCGGCCGACGCCACCAGCCATGGCGCATTGAAAACGAAATTGCCCGGCGCATTGCCGATCTGCGCCTGCGGGAAACCGGCGAGCGATTGATAAATTTGCTGCTGTGCCGAATCGAAGCCGAGAAAGCGGGCGCGGGTGAGCGCCAGGTCGGCGTCGAGATGCGCCCATGACACCGGCCGGTAGTCGTTGGTGAACTCGATGCCGGTGCGCCGGCTCGGCCGGCCCGGCGTGGTGTCGCCGGTATCGCCGTCGAAGAAAAGCTCCGAGGCCTGATCGAAAACGAACAGGCTGACCGAACTGTCGAGGCCGGCAATGGCACGGGTGCGGACGCCTACCTCGGCGCCGCGGGAGCGCACTAATAACGGCACCGCGGTTTGCGGCTGTGTCGGATCGCCAGGCGCTTCGGTCGCCGTCACGCCGCGCGCGTCATTGCTGTGATAGCCCATGCCGGCGCCGAGGAAGAATTCGGTTTTGGCGAACGGCCCGAAGACGACGCGCAATTTCGGACTGCCGATCGCGACCTTGTCGGTGCCCGAGTTCGCCTGTTGCAGGATCGAATCCACCGACGCCGCATAATAATCGCCGCGCCAGCCGGCAGTCGTCTTCAACCAATCGGTCCAGTGCACCGTGTTCTCGACATAGACGCCGGCATTGCCCTCGCTGACGTGGTCGAGGAGCGTATTCGACAGGAACTGGCGCTGCAGCGTATTGGTCAACGCGACGGTGATGTCGTCATAGCGCGACTGCACGCCGAACACGGTTTCAGTCGGCCGGCCGAACAGCGAGCCCTGGATGGTGCGCGAGACACCGCCGCCGCCATAGGCGCGATCGTCGTGCTGATGGAACTGGTCGCCGTTGACCGGATCGGTCAGGAACCAAGTGAAGTTGTTGTAGAGGTCGAGCCCGTATTTCACCACATAGCCATTGGCCTTCCACTGTCCGCCGTCGTCGGTTTGCGCGAGCCGCGCCGATAGCGAGAAGCGACTGGTGACGCCGCCATCGGTGGGGTCGATCTCGCCATTTAGCCCAATCAGGCCCGACGAAATGGCGCGCAGCGGAATCTGGTCGGTGGAATTCCAGGTGTTCGAATAGGCCATGGCGGTCGCGGAAAAGCCGTCGGTCGCGGTGCCCTGGCTGTAACGCAATAAGCCCGAGAGCTTGTGCATGTGATCCGGCGTGTCCCACGGGCCGTCATAAGTGTTCACCTCGCCGGCATAGAGCAGCGTGCCGCCGCCGAGTTTTGTCGCGCCCATGCCGAAATAGCGCAGATAGTCGAAGCTGCCGACGGTAGCCTCGGCGATGGTCTTGTCGACGCTGTCGCGCAGATTGATGAACAGCGAGCCGGCGGTGGCGAAATCGCCGACGTCGGCGAAGTAAGGTCCCTTGCGGATGTTCAGGCTGGCGACGGTCTCCGGCATCAGCCAATTGAGGTCGGCATAGCCCTGGCCGTGCGCGTGGCTCGGCAAATTGATCGGCATGTCGTCGACGAAAATCGCTAGATCCGTGCCGTGATCGAGATTGTAGCCGCGCAGATAGTATTGATTGGCCTTGCCGCCGTCGGCGTGGGCGACGACAGCGAGACCAGGTACGGCTTCGAGAATCTCGCCAGGCCGCGTGACCGGGCGCGCGTTGAGATCCTGGCCGGTCACCGTCATCTGGCTCGCCATGGTGGGCGGCACAGCGGCGCCGCCGGCAATGTTCGGCGCGCCGGTGACGTAAGGCGGTGCAGGCGAAGCTGGCGCACTCGCCGCCGCGGTTGGAGCCGTGGCTGGCTTCGCGGGCGCGGTATGCGGCTTGTTGTGTTTGGCGGTGACGCGGATCGGCGGCAGCTCGGCGCCGTGCGATGGCTTGTCCGATGCCGGCGGCGTCTGCGCGCGGGCATTCACGCACCAAAGCGATAGCACCACCGCCATCGACGTGAGGAAAAGCGACAGCATCACACCCCTGAGCCGGACGACGGCTCACCCACCGATCATCCGCACCATGAGACGGCGAGTATGATGTTGTCAATAAAAGTGCATACCACGCGACGGCCGCGCGCGGTGGCAAGCGGCGATCGTACAGTGCGGCGCGAAGCTCCGCCGGCCATGGCAAAGCGCTTGGGCGCCACGGCCAACGGCGGGTCAGCGCGACCGGCAGAGTCCCGGCTCAAAAGTCGGGCCATCGGCCGGCTGTACTATTCATCGTAAATATTTGATTTTATTCCCGTAAACTCGCCGTTTCGACATGCCGAAGGACACCGCCGCTCGCTCGAAAAGCGCCGCCGGCATTAACGGCCCGGGCCGATCTTCGTCGAATTGTAGGGTTTGCCGTGCTAAAGGCCGCGCAACAAAAGCAGGGATTGCGCGGGCGGCTGAAGGTAAACCAGCCGCCGCTGAAGAGCGACATGTCGAGTACGACCAGCAACGGACCGGACGCGCGGGCGCAGGCGCTCGTCGCCTCCTATGTGCGCGCTGGCTACGCGCAGACCGAGCCGCCGGTGCTGCAGCCGGCGGAGCCGTTCCTCGATCTGTCCGGTGAGGACATCCGCCGCCGCATGTTCCTCACCAGCGATCCGGAGGGTCGCGAACTGTGCCTGCGGCCCGATCTCACCATCCCGGTGTCGCGCGACTACCTCGCTTCGCCCGAGGCCGGCAAGGCTGTGGGCTTTTGCTATCTCGGCGCCGTGTTCCGCCACCGCGAAGGCGCAACGTCGGAGTTCGTGCAAGCCGGCATCGAATCCTTCGGCCGCGCCGACAAGGCGGCGGCGGACGCCGAAATGCTGGCGCTCGGGCTTGAAGCGACGACGCACTACGGCTTGAACGCGCCGGAAATCCGCATGGGCGACGTCGGCCTGTTTTCGGCCTTCATCGCCGCGCTCGATCTGGCGCCGGTGTGGAAGCGCCGCCTGGTCAAGGATTTCAATCGCAAGACCTCGCTGGCGCACGATCTCGACCAGATCACGCTGAGCTCGGCCAACGGCGCGCCGGAATATCAAGGCGTGCTTGCCGCGCTGTCCAATTCCGATCCGAAGGCGGCGCATCACTTGGTGACCGACCTCCTGTCGATCGCCGGCATCGCCGCGGTCGGCGGCCGTTCCGTCGCCGAGATCGCCGATCGCTTTCTCGAACAGGCGGCGCTGAACGCGCCGACGCGACTGCCGCGCGAGACCCGCGCTTTGATCGAGCGCTTCCTTTCGGTGGCCGGCGATCCCGACGAGGCGGCCGGCGAACTGCGCACGCTCGCGGCCGACGCCAAGATCGCGCTCGGGCCCGCGCTCGATCTGTTCGAAACCCGCGCCGGTTTTCTCGCCGCGCGCGGCGTCGACGTGCGCGCCATAAAATTCTCGACCGGTTTTGGCCGCGGCTTCGACTATTACACCGGCTTCGTGTTCGAGCTGCACGACCCGCGCGGCAACAGCGCGCTGGTCGCCGGCGGCCGCTATGACGGGCTGTTGTCGCGGCTCGGCGCCCGCGCGCCGATCCCGGCGGTCGGTTTTGCCGCTTCGATCGAAGAGTTGACGGCATGCGGAGGCGCATCATGAACGCCGCCCCGCTCATTCTCGCCGTGCCGTCGAAGGGCCGGTTGCACCAAAACGCCGAGAGCTTTTTTGCTCGCGCCGGCCTCGAACTGGTCAAGCCGCGCGGCGCCCGCGACTATCGCGGCGCCATTGCCGGCTTCGACGGCGTCGAAGTGGCTTATCTGTCCGCGGCCGAGATCACCCAGCAGCTC
>DATHHM010000214.1:0-3336 GCA_035317145.1 Xanthobacteraceae bacterium
ATAGCGCTGATGAGCGCTGCCCTGACGACGTCGCTGAGTAACGCCAGCGCCCAAACCGCACCGAAAGCAAAGGTCGGCGTGCTCAGGCTGTCGTCGTCGGCGCCGGTGTTCATCGCGCAGGACAAGGGCTATTTCAAAGACGCCGGCCTCGAGGTTGAGCTGAAATTCTTCGACGCCGCGCAGCCGATCGCGGTCGCGGTCACGTCGGGCGACGTCGATTTCGGCGTCACCGCCTTCACCGCGGGACTTTACAATCTCGCCGGCAAGGGCACGCTGAAGGTGATCGGCGGCATGAGCCGCGAGAAGGCGGGCTATCCGCTGATCGGCTATTTCGCCAGCAACAACGCGTATGCCGCCGGGCTCAAGACGCCAAAAGATCTCGCCGGCAAGCGCATCGCGGTGACGCAGGTCGGATCGAGCTTTCATTATTCGCTCGGCCTGCTCGCCGACAAATACGGATTCAAGCTCAGCGACGTAAAGGTGCTGCCGCTGCAATCGCTGTCGAATGCCGCCGCCGCGCTGAAGGGCGAAACCGTCGATGCCGCGCTGCTGCCGGTCTCCACCGCGCGCGCGCTGATGGATGCCGACGGCGCGAAGTTGCTGGGCTGGGTCGGCGACGAGACGCCGTGGCAGCTTGGCGCGGTGTTCGCATCGCCGAAGACGCTCACCGACAAGGCGCTGGCTACGAAATTCCTCGGCGTGCTGGCGCGCGCCGACCGCGAATATCACGACGTGATTCTGGCGGCCGTCGTGGATGGCAAGGCGCCGATTAACGACAAGACAAAACCGCTGCTGGAGATTATCGCGAAATACACCAACTTGTCCGTCGAGCAGGTGATCGGCAACTGCGCCTATATCGACCCCGACGGCAAGCTCGACGTCAGGAATGTCGGCAACCAGATCGCGTGGCTGCAGGAACAGGGATTCGTCGACAAGGGATTTGATGCCAGCGCGATCATTGCAACCGAGTATGTGAAGCCGGATTGATGCGCCGATGGATCTGATCGCGGACCAACTCAGTCACCGCTTCGGCACGCTCGAGGTGCTCGACGACGTGTCGTTCACGGTTGGCTCCGGCGAAGTCGTCGCGATCGTCGGCCCGTCCGGCTGCGGCAAGAGCACGTTGCTGTCGATCCTGGGCGGGTTGTTGCAGCCAAGCTCAGGCCAAGCCGAACTGCGCGGCGCGCCGCCGCCCGACAGCCTCAATCCGCTGACCTTCGTGTTTCAGGATTTTGCGCTGCTGCCCTGGTGCACGGTCGAAGAGAACGTCGAATTCGTTCTGCTGCATACCGGATTATCCGCAGCCGAGCGCGGCGCGATCGTCGCCGATGCCCTGCGCCGCACCAGCCTCTCCGATTTTGGCGGCGCCTGGCCCAAGCAACTCTCCGGCGGCATGCGCCAGCGTGTCGGCATCGCGCGTGCGCTGGCGGTGCGGCCCGCGATCCTGCTGATGGACGAACCGCTGTCGGCGTTGGATTCGCAGACCCGCGAATTGCTGATGGAGGATTTTGTCCGCCTGCTCGCCGACGGCTCGATGGGGGCCGCCTATGTGACGCATAATCTGGAGGAAGCGGTTCGCCTTGCCGACCGCATCGTGGTGCTGTCGCGGCGTCCGGGGCGCGTCCGTGAGGTCGTGCCCATCCCCCTCAGCCGCGCCGAGCGCGGGGACAGCAATGCCCGCGCAAAATTGCTCGCGCTGCAGAGCGAACTCTGGTCGTTGATCCGCGAGGAAGCGATCGACGCCGAGCGCGAGGTGCAGCATGCTTGAGCGCCCCAAAAGCGCCGCCGGTTTGCCGCAAGCGAATCACGAGGCCGACAAGCGCCCCGTGGCGTTTCGCGGCGCGGGTTTTACCCCGCGCGCCGGCCGCTATGCCGGCTGGACAGCACTCATACTGGTGATCGGGCTTTGGCAACTCGCCGGCAGCGCCGGCTGGGTCAATGCTTTGTTTCTTCCGACGCCCTGGGCAATCGCGCGCGCGATCTACCAGCTTGCGATCTCGGGCGCGCTTTGGCTCCATGTGTCGGTCTCGATGATGCGAATCGTGGCGGGATGGACTCTCGGAACGATATCCGGCGTCATTGTCGGCTTCGCCATCGGACTCTCGAGCATCGCGCGCGGCGTCGGCATCACCTTCATCTCGGCGCTGTTTCCGATTCCGAAAATCGCGCTGCTGCCGCTGCTGATCCTGTGGCTCGGCATCGGCGAGGAGCCGAAGATCGCGACCATCGCGCTCGGCGTTTTCTTTTCCACCGCGATCTCGGTCTATAGCGGCGTCGACCAGGTGCCGCGCAACCTGATCCGGATGGCGCAAAGCTTCAACGTGCCGTTTGCGACCATCGTGCGCCACGTGATCTGGCCGGGCGCGCTGCCGTCCATCCTCGCCGGCTTCCGCATCACCGCCTCGGTGGCGCTGCTGCTGGTGGTGAGCGCGGAGATGATCGGCGCCGAATTCGGCATCGGCGCCTTCGTGCTGCAGGCCGGCAATCTGATGCAGACCGATCAACTGCTCGCGGGCGTCGTCATCCTGTCGCTGTTCGGTCTCGCGGTCGGGCGCCTGATCAACCTGCTGGAGACGCGCCTGCTGCATTGGCGGTGAGCCTCGTCATGCCCGGCCTTGTGCCGGGCATCCACGTCTTACTTTGTCGTGACTGAAGACGTGGATGGCCGGGTCAAGCCCGGCCATGACGAAGAAGAGTTGCGAGAAGTCCGTAGGGTGGGGAAAGGCGCTCTAGCGCCGTGCCCACCACCATTTTTCCGAATGCGGATTGGATGGTGGGCACGCCGCCGGACGCGTTCGCGTCCGGCGACTTTGCCCACCCTACGCATCCTTGGAGCGGGCGGAGGGAATCGAACCCTCGTCGTGAGCTTGGAAAACTCCTGCTCTGCCATTGAGCTACGCCCGCAATCCTGCAAAATCTGTTCGAGCGCCCAGGCGATGCCCAGCCTCTTTTTGTGCTTCAAGAAACCCGCACAAACATTGAATAAGTCGCTTGACGGCAGACCGCGTGGGAAGCTGCCGTTCCGCCATTGAACTATGCCTGCGTCGTCGCTTGACCTTGATTTACAGGGGCGCCCGGCCGGGCCCTCGCCTGCAGGCGGGACACCGCCTCGGCCAGGGATAAGTCGGCCTGTGAGCCGTCGCGCTCGCGCAGGGTCACCCGGCCGTCCCTCATCTCACGCCCACCGACGATGGCCGTCACCGGCACCGCCATTTCATGCGCCGCCACGATGCGCCGAGAAAGGGTATCGGCGCCGTCATAGGCAACGGCCCGGATCCCGGCATCCTCGAACGCCGCCACAACGTCCGCGCCGTATCCGGCCTGGTCTTTCGAGAT
>DATHHM010000215.1:0-18680 GCA_035317145.1 Xanthobacteraceae bacterium
CCGAGCCCAAGGATTTGCATCGTTTCCGCAAGGAGCAGACCGCGGCGGCCACGTCCGCGGAAAAGACCGCGATGCCGACGCGCGCGTCGCTGAAAATGTCCGACGACGAAATCCGCGAGAGCATCGAGGGCAACCAGCTCAGGCTGCAGCGCGAGCGCGGCACCGATGTCACCATCTTCTCGCCGCGCGCCTCCGGCATGGGCCATCATATCGGCGACGAGAGCGTCAGCCTGGAATGGTCGCAGATCTGCAACGACCTGATCGCGCGCGTGATCTCGCTCTACCCGAAGAACTTCATCGGCGTCTGTCAACTGCCGCAATCGCCCGGCGCCGACCCGAAGAACTCGGCCGCCGAGCTCGAGCGCTGCGTCAAGATGGGCTTCGTCGGCTGCAACCTCAATCCGGATCCGTCCGGCGGTTATTTCAATTCGCCGCCGATGACCGACAAGTCGTGGTTCCCGCTGTACGAGAAGATGATCGATCTCGACGTGCCGTGCATGATCCACGTCTCCGGTTGCTGCAATCCGGCGATGCACACCACCGGCTCGTATTATCTCAACGCCGACACCATGGTGTTCATGCAGGTCCTGCTATCCGACCTGTTCAAGACCTTCCCCAAGCTGAAATTCATCATCCCCCACGGCGGCGGCGCGGTGCCGTTCCATTGGGGCCGCTTCCGCGGCATCGCGCTCAACAACGGCAAGCCGGAGCTGGCCGAGATCATGGGCGACAACATCTATTTCGACACCTGCGTCTATCACCAGCCGGGCATCGACCTGCTGACCAAAGTTGTGCCGATCGACAACATCTTGTTCGCGTCCGAGATGGTCGGCGCGGTGAAGGGCGCCGATCCGCGGACCGGCTTCGGCTTCGACGACACTAAGCGCTATGTCGACAACGCGCCGATCAGCGACGCCGACCGCAAGAAGATTTTCGAGGACAATGCGCGCCGCGTCTATCCGCGGCTCAAAAACCATGCGGCGGCGAAGGCGACGGCGTGAGTCCCGCCGCGCCATGAAGGGCTGAGCGCCTTGGCGAACGGCGACCCCAAAGTGGCGCGCGAGGCGGCAAAAGGGCGCCGATCGCACGTCATCCGCATCGGCACCCGCGAGATGGAATCGCGCGGCGCGCCGGGCGGCTTTTGGACCGATCTCTATCACCGCTCGATGACCGTGCACTGGCCAGGGTTCTTCGGCAGCGCGGCGCTGATCTTCATCACTCTCAACACCGCATTCGGGCTGCTGTACTGGCTGGGCAAGGACCCGATCGCCAATATTTCGCCCGAGCTGCCGCTGCCGCTGAGCCTGTTCTATTTCTCGATCGAAACGCTGGCGACGGTCGGCTACGGCGACATGCACCCGCAGAGCAACTACGGCCACCTCATCGCCACGATCGAAATCTTCACCGGCATGAGCTTCCTCGCGGTGATGACGGGCTTGATCTTCGCCCGCTTCTCGCGGCCGCGCGCCCGCTTCGTCTTCGCCGACTATCCGGTGGTTGCCGTCCATCAAGGCCAGCCGACCCTGATGATGCGGGTCGCCAATGGACGCAACAACACGATGTCGCAGGCGACCGCGCGGCTATGGCTGGTTCGCCTGGAATATACCGCGGAGGGTCATCAGCTGCGGCGCTTTCACGAATTGAAGCTCGAACGCCAGGAGCATCCGATGTTCGCGCTGAGCTGGACGCTCCTGCACAAGATCGACGAAAACAGCGCGCTGTTCGGCGTGACGCTCGAGGAGCTCGACAAGACCGATGCGGCATTGGTGCTTAATATCAGCGGCGTCGACGACAGCTCGGCGCAGAGTCTGCACGCGCGGAAGCTTTATTACCACACCGATATCCGGTGGCAGCATCGCTACCAGGACATTACCAGCATTTCGCCGCAAGGCCGGCTCTTGATCGACTACGGCAAGTTTCACGACGTCATCGCCGAGGACGCGTGATCCGCCTCACGCAACGGTAATCACGATCTTGCCGAAGTGCTGGTTGGCGGTCATGACCGCAAGCGCCTCGACGATGTCGGCGAGCTTGAACGTCTTGTAGATCGGCAGCGTCAGCGTGCCGGCCTCCACCGCCGGCCACAGGTCGGCGCGCATGGCCTTGACGATCTCGCGCACCTCCTCGGGCGTGCGGGTGCGGAAGGTGACGCCGATATAGTCGATGCGCTTGAGCGCGTGCATGTCGAAATTGAATTCACCCTTGGTGCCGCCGAGCCGGCCGACATTGACGATGCGGCCAAGCAGATCGCAGGCTTCGAGATTGCCCATGGCGACCGGCGCCGACACCATGTCGACGATCAGGTTGACGCCCTTGCCGCCGGTGGCCTTTTTGACGTCCTGCGGCCAATCCGGCTTGCTGGTGTCGATGGCGACGTCGCAGCCGTAATCCTTCAGCCCGGCGCGGCGCTTGGCGTTGGTCGAGGTGCCCAACACCAGGGACGCGCCCATCAGCTTGCCGATCTGCATGCCCATCAGGCCGACGCCGGAGCTGGCGCCCTGGATGAGCAGCGTCTCGCCGCGTTTCAATCGCCCGGCCGTGACCACGGCGTTGTGCATGGTTTGCAGCGCCACCGGGAAACACGCGGCTTGTTCGTAGGTCATGTTGTTGCCGGGGATGCGGTTCACCCGCCCGGCATCGGTGACGGTGTATTCGGCAAAGCCGCCGGGCGCCGAGCCCATCACCCGGTCGCCGGGTTTGAAGTCCTTGACCTCGCTGCCGACCGCCTCGACTTCGCCGGAGCACTCCAGCCCGATCCGCGCGCCGACGCCGCCGACCGGACCGTGCTGGATGCCGGCGGCAACCAATGTATCGGCGCGGTTGAGGCTCGAGGCACGGACCTTGATCAGCACCTCATTGGGCTTTGGCTCGGGCTTTGGCAGATCGCGGACCTCGATACCCTTTTCGCCGAGAACTGCTGCTTTCACGATCATTCCTCCCGTTGGCCGCGATGTGCTATCGTTCCGGCGACGTTACTACAAGGCACGACGGATAAATAATGAACCAGCTCGTCCGGCCAAAAATCGGCGCTTCGGCCTGCCCGCACGACTGTCCGTCGACCTGCGCGCTCGAAGTCGAGATCATCGACGGGAGCACCATCGGCCGGGTCCGCGGCGCCGAGGAAAATGCCTACACGGCCGGCGTCATTTGCGCCAAGGTCGCGCGCTACGCCGAGCGCGTGCATCATCCCGATCGCTTAAAACATCCGCTGCGCCGCGTCGGCGCCAAGGGCTCTGGCGAATTTGCGCCGATCTCGTGGGACGACGCGCTGGATCTTGTCGCCGAACAATTCGTCCACGCCGAAGCAAAGCACGGCTCCGAGGCGGTGTGGCCGTACTATTACGCCGGCACCATGGGGTTCGTGCAGCGCGACGGCATCAACCGGCTGCGCCACGCCAAAAAATACTCCGGCTTCTTCTCCACCATCTGCGTCAATCCGGCGTGGACCGGTTTCATCGCCGGCACCGGAAAACTCGCCGGCGCCGATCCGCGCGAGATGGCGAAATCCGATCTGGTGACGATCTGGGGCACCAATGCGGTGAACACCCAAGTCAATGTGATGACGCACGCGACCCGCGCCCGCAAGGAACGCGGCGCCAAGATCGTCGTCGTCGACATCTACATGAACTCGACCATGCAGCAGGCCGACCTGGCGGTGCTGATCCGGCCCGGCACCGACGGCGCACTGGCCTGCGCGGTGATGCATTGCCTGTTCCGCGACGGCAAGGCGGACTGGGATTACCTCGATCGCTACACCGATGCGCCGCGCGAGCTTGAAGAGCACGTGCGCACACGCGATCCGGATTGGGCATCGCAAATCACCGGCTGCCCGGTGGCGACGATCGAGGAATTCGCCCGCCTCGTCGGCGAAAGGAAGCGCGCCTATTTCCGCCTCGGTTACGGCTTCTCGCGTTCGCGCAACGGCGCGACCAACATGCACGCGGCAAGCTGCATCCCGGCGGTCACCGGCGCCTGGCAGCTCGAAGGCGGCGGCGCATTTCATAACAATGGCGCGATCTTCCACTTCAACAAAAGCCTGATCGAAGGCGAAGACCTGCGCGACCCCACGATCCGCATGCTCGACCAGTCGCGCATCGGCGCCATCCTGACCGGCGACCAGGACGCGCTGCAAGGCGGCGGCCCGGTGACGGCGATGCTCATCCAGAACACCAACCCGGTTTCGGTCGCGCCCGATCAAGAAGTGGTCAAGCGCGGCTTCGCCCGCGACGATCTCTTCGTCTGCGTGCACGAGCAGTTCATGACCGACACGGCGAAAACAGCCGACGTGGTCTTGCCCGCCACCATGTTCGTCGAGCACGACGACGTTTATCAGGCTGGCGGCAGCCAATACATCTTGCTGGGGCCGAAGCTGATCGAGCCACCCGGCGAATGCCGCTCGAATCACGAGGTGCACTGCGCGCTGGCAAGTCGGCTCGGCGCCAAGCATCCGGGCTTTGCGATGACACCGCGCCAGCTGATCGACGGCACCTTGCAAAAATCCGGCTGGGGCACGCTTGCCGATCTCGAAGCCAACCGCTGGATCGATTGCCAGCCGGATTTCGCCACCGCGCATTATCTCAACGGTTTTGCCTATCCGGACGGCAAATTCCGCTTCAAGCCGGACTGGCCCAAAGTGCCGTTCGGACGCTGGCACCGCAACGTGCCCTCGCGCCCCATTCCGTCGCTGCCCGACCATTGGGACGTGATCGAGGAAGCCGACGCCGAGCATCCGTTCCGCCTGGCGACGTCGCCGGCGCGCGGGTTTCTCAATTCGACTTTTACCGAGACGCCGACCTCGCTCAGCCGCGAGCAGCGGCCGACGGTGATGATCAATCCCGATGATGCCGCGGCGCTTGGCGTCGCCGACGGTGAAAAGGTCACGCTCGGCAATCGCCGCGGCCAGGTGCAACTGCACGCAAAACTGTTCGACGGCGTGCGCCGCGGCGTGTTGATCGCGGAATCGGTGTGGCCCAATTCGGCCTACGCCGACGGCCGCGGCATCAACACGCTGACCGGCGCCGATTCGATCGCACCGTTCGGCGGCGCGGCGTTCCATGACAACAAGGTTTGGCTGAAGAAGCCGGCGAGCTGATTTTCGCAAGCTTCACTGCTTGTGCGTCACCGTCGTCGGGATGTGATTGAGCTCCTCGCAGCCGGTCGCGGTCACGATCACCGTGCCGCCGATATTGACCCGGTGGGTGCCGATGCAGGCATTGGGCTCGAAGGCGAACACCATGCCGGGCTGCAAAATCGCCTGGCGCACCCGCGCCGCGTTGGCGCCGGCGTAGCGCACGTCGAGCTTGACCTGATCCTGATTGACCAACGTGCGGCCGGCCAGGAAATGCGGCCCGACGGAATGCAGCAGCGGCGTATAGCCCCAGCAGCCGGCCGACTTCAGCGGCTCCTCCATCACCGCCAGCAGATCGGCGAAGGCCATACCGGGTTTCAGCGCCTTGATGCCGGCGGCGTAGGACTTAAGCGCGACCTGTTCACACTTCTTATTGATGTCGTCGAGCGGATCGAGCGCCACCGTCATCTGCACCTGGATTTCCTGGTTGCCGCACAGCGGCATCAGCTCGGCCTGCACCAGGTCGCCGCGCTGCAGGATGCGCGGCGCCTCGCCGCTGGTGGTCCAGCGCGGCGGGCCCCATGACAAAGTATGCGGCCCGGAGTTCATGACGATCACCGGGTAGCGCACGCCGATGCCGTGGCGGAGCATCTCGGCCGTGGCCGAGGCGAACACCACTTCCTCGCCGACGCCGGGCGCCGCCACCTCGGCGATGACCTTGCAGGCGGCTTCGGCGGCACGCGCGGCGTAGCGCACCTGTGCCAGCTCCTCGTCGCTCTTGACCAGCATCAGGTGGCTGAACTCTTCGGAAATATCCTGCCAGCGCGCCTTGGGCAGCGCCGCCGTGAGCTCCATCCAGAAATTGGCCGGAATGGCGCCGTAGATTTCGGTCGGCGCCTGCGAGCTCAAGCCGACGACGCCGAGGCTTCCTTCCGCGAGATGTTTTTCGCGAAACACTTCGGCGACGCCGGTGCCGCTGGTCGAGACGCGATAGTCGTCGACCCACAAGGTCGTGCCGCGCTCCTGCGACCAGCGCGCCCGCATCACCCGCAGATAGGCCCAAGTGATGACAACCGGGTCGCCCTCGAGCGGAAAGATCACGCAGCCTTCGTTGTAATCGTCGCTGATATAGGTCTCGTACATTTCGCGCGAGCGGAAGCCGGCGACCAGAAGGCCGTCGAAGCCGCGCTCGCGCATGAGATTGCGGACGTTGGCCCAGCGGCGGTCGCGCTCGGCAAGCGAGAGGGTCGGTGGTTGCATGGGGGGATTTGTCATGACGCTACACTACCACCGCGCATCCGGTCGACAAGGCGGCCGCTTGCCGGATAGTGTTTTGCCATTCGGCGGTGCTCGGCCAACGCGGTGGAGCTTGATGATGATACGCAATTGGCGGTTGCTCCTTGCCGCGGCATTGCTGGCTTGTTGCGGCGCAGCCGGACAGGCACACGCGCAATCCTATCCGTCGCGGCCGATCACCATCGTCGTGCCCTACCCCGCCGGCGGCGTCACCGACAATCTGGTGCGTCTGCTGGCCGAGCGGATGAAGACTTCGCTCGGTCAGTCGATCGTGATCGAGAACATCGGCGGTGGCGGCGGCACCATCGGCGTCGATCGCGTGTCGCGCGCCGCGCCCGACGGCTACACGCTGGTGCTCGGCAACAGCGAGAGCATGGTGTTTGCGCCGGTCACCATGGCGATCTCCTACAACGCGCTGACCGACTTCGAGCCGGTGGCGCTATTGCCGAGCTACCCGTTCCTCTTGGTAACGACCAACGATGTGCCGGCGAAAAATCTCGAAGGCTTGATCGCGTGGTTCAAGGCAAGCCCGGAGAAGGTGTTGCAAGGCACCGTCGGCGCCGGAACCATGCAGCACCTCTGTGGCCTCTACCTGCAAAAAATCATCGGCGTGAAATGGCAGCTGGTGCCGTATCGCGGCGGCCCGCCGGCGATGCAGGACCTGCTCGGCGGACAGATCAATTTCATGTGCACCACGACCGGCGGCTTCCTGCCGCTGGTGCACGACGGCCGGATCAGGGGCTACGCTGTCACGGCGAGAAAGCGCATCGACGCCGCGCCGGAAATCCCGACCGCAAACGAGTCCGGGTTGCCGGGCTTCTACACCTCGGTCTGGAATGCGCTGTGGGTGCCGAAGGGTACGCCGAAGGAAGCAATCGCCAAACTCAACGCCGCTGTGACCGCGGGCTTGGCCGATCCGGAGCTGCAAAAACGGATGACCGAGATGGGCCTGGACAACGTGGATAGCGACCAGCACACGCCCGAGGCGCTTGGTACGCTGCGCCAGGCCGAAATCGACAAGTGGTGGCCGATCATCAAGGCGGCCGGCCTGAAGGCGGAATAGCGGCGTGCTATAGTTTGCCGCAGACCTCGCTCCCGGGAGCCTGTCCATGACGATCGTCGAACGCAGCCCGCACCCGCGCCTGCAAACCGCGAAGTCCGAGCCCGCCGACATCGACATCGCCACCACGCGTCCCGGCACGCCCGGCGGCATTTTCACGCGGCAGTTCTGGCACGCGCTTTGTCGCAGCCAGGATTTGCCTGCAGGGCACGCCAAGCCGATTCGCATCATGAGCGAGGATTTTGCGCTTTATCGCGGACATTCGGGGATTGCGCAGGTCGTTGATTACCATTGCCCGCATCGCGGCGCGCCATTGCATCTGGGCTGGATCGAAGACGACAGCATCCGTTGCGTCTATCACGGTTGGAAGTTCGACTGCTCCGGCCAATGCGTCGATCAGCCGGCCGAGGAAGCAGGCTTTGCCCGCAAGGTGCAGTTGCGTACTTATCCGACCCGCGAATATTTGGGCCTCATCTTCGGCTATTTCGGCCCTGGCGAGCCGCCGCCGTTTCCGCATTTTCCGCACCGCTCCACCGAGGGCCTGATCCAGGTCTGGAACGTCGAGCACGTGCCCTGCAATTATCTGCAGAGCTTTGAGAACAGCATGGACGAGGTGCACGTCGCCTTCGCCCACCAGCCTGGCGGCTCGCATGCCAAACTGTCCGCCGATCTGCCGATCATCACGGCGGAAGAGACCGATTGGGGCATGCTGCGCTACGGCACGCGCAAGTCCGGCAAGGTGCGGCACACCTTGCATTACGCGCCGAACCTGACGCGGGTGATCGTGCCGCCGCTTGCCGGCATGGACGGCGTCGGCGGCTGGACGGAAATCTATTTCAGCTTCACCCCGGTCGATGACGAGAACCATTTGTGGCTGATCACCAGCCACGTCGCAGTCGCCGGCAAGGACGCCGATGCGTATCGGGCAAAACGCGCCGAATATGACCGTGCCGTCGCGGCAGCGCCGCCGGTGATGGACGTGGTCCGCGACATCTGGTCGGGCACGCAACGCTTTGCCGACGTGGTCCATCCGGACCTCGCCATCGTCCAGGACATCGCCGTGCAAGCCGGCCAAGGCCGCATCGAGGATCGCGAGGCCGAACGGCTGGGCCGTTCCGATGCCGCGATCATCGTATGGCGAAAAATCCTGACGCGGGAATTCCGCGCCATCGCCGAGGGCCGCCCGGCCAAACGCTGGACAACGCCGCCGGCGGACGTGGTGCCGACGCTTGGGTTTTAAAATCTACTGCAAGCCGGCGCGGCGGAAAGCTTCCAGATAGTGCTCGCGCTCGGCGTCGTGCTGGATCGGCATCTGGCTTGCGATCCAGTCGAGCGAAATATTCGGCTGTGCGCGGCGCAACTCCTGCAATGCGGCGTGGGCCACATCGATCTGCCCGGCCATGCCGGCGGCGGCCGTCAGCACCCGGTGGGCACCGACAAAATCGGCGCGCTGCCGGATGCCTTCGCGGGCAAGGCGTATCGCCTCGTCATAGTTGCGTCCGACGAACTGGGCGTATGAGGCGATGCCGCAATAAACCGCCGCAAGCGGATCGCGCGGGCTCAAACGCAAGGCGCGTTGCGCAGCCGTTGCGGCGTCCTCCCAGCGCCCGCAATAAGCCAGCGTCAGGCCATAATAGCCTTGCGCGAGCGAGAAGTTCGGATTGAGCCGTAGCGCCAACTCGAACTCGGCCAACGAATCGTCGAAGCGCCGCGCAAACAAATAAACGCCACCCAAAGCGAAGTGCGCCCAAGGGTCTTCGCTGTCGGCCAGGATCGCCGCCGCCGCGGCACGCTCGGCGATCGGCGCCACGGTCGCCATGTCCTCCCAACCCATATGGGCGCTGAATGTATGGCTGGTGGCGAGCACGCCGAGTGCCTGGCCGTAATGCGGGTCGATGGCGGTCGCCTTCTCGAGCAGCGCCTGCGCGACCACATTGTCCTGCCGCGTCACCCGCCAATAATGCGACAGCGCCCGCATCACCAGGTCCCAGGCATCCATGCTGTCCGGCGCCTGGCGCCGGGCGCGGAAATTTTCCGCGGCGTAGAGCTGTGGCTCGATCGCGGCGACGATGGCTTCGGTGATTTCGTCCTGCACCGCGAACACGTCTGCGAGCTCGCGGTCGTAGCGCTCTGCCCAGATGTGGCTGCCGGTGGCGACGTCGTTGAGCTGCGCGGTGATGCGCACGCGCTCGCCGACCTTGCGCACGCTGCCCTCGACCACATAGCCGACGCCGAGTTCCTCGGCGACTTGCTTCAAATGGACGGCCTTGCCCTTGTAGATGAACGAAGAGTTGCGCGCGATGACGAAGAACCAGCGCAGCTTTGACAGCGCGGTGATGATGTCCTCGCTGATGCCGTCGGAAAAATACTCCTGCGCCGGATCGTCGGTCATATTGGTGAAGGGCAGCACGGCGATGGCGGGACGGTCGGGCAGTGGCGGTGTCTGACGCGCGCGCTCGTGGACGTCATCGGCCGAACCGCCGGCATGAGGCGGTCCGCCGCCTCCTTCCACCCGTACGTCGCCGACGAAGCGAATACCCTTGCGGGCAATGGTGCGGATCAGTTTTTGCGCGTCGCCGCTGTCGCCGACCGCCTTGCGCGCGGCGTTGATGCGACTGGTCAAGGTCGAATCCGACACGATCCGGCCGCCCCAGACCGAGGCGAGGAGATCGTCCTTGCTGACGACGCGGTCGCGGTTCTCGACCAGGTAGACCAGCAGATCGAACACCTGGGGCTCGACGGCAATAGGCTCAGAACCGCGGCGCAGCTCCCGCCGGTCCGTATCAAGCCTATGATCGGAAAAGAAAAATTCCACGCCGCCGCCCTGCTGCCGGCATGCAGCGCCGGCCTCAAGGAATAATCAAGCCCATCTCATGGGCAAATCAAGGACCGGGCAAAGTCTTTCGGTCGCACCCTCGGCATTGTGCCCGATCGCAAACCCCGTGATCCCAACGGATCGGAGGAGACCATGACCCAGATCCAGGCACTGGACACGCGCGGCCAAGGCAATGTCATCGGACGGATTATCGCGTTGCTCTATGGCATCGTGGCCTACGTCGTATTCTTCGTCAGCTTTCTCTACGCCATCGGCTTCGTCGAAGATTTGGTGGTGCCAAAGACCATCGACGGCGGAACGGCGGGACCGGCGGCGCCAGCGCTGATCGTCAACCTTGTGCTGATGTCGATCTTCGCCATTCAGCACAGCGTGATGGCGCGCCCGCAGTTCAAGCAATGGTGGACGAAATTCGTGCCGTCGTCGGTCGAACGCGCGACTTACGTGCTGCTCGCCAGCCTGGCGCTCGCGCTTTTGATCTGGCAGTGGCAGCCGATGCCCGCGGTGGTGTGGCAGATCGCCGATCCGCGCATCGCCATGGCGGTGACGGGCCTGTCGTTCGCCGGCTGGCTGATCGTGCTGACCAGCACGTTTCTGATCAATCACTTCGAGCTGTTCGGATTGCATCAGGTGGCGAACAATCTCACCGGCCGCCCGATGCCGGCGCCGCGCTTCCGCACACCGCTGTACTACCATTTCGTGCGGCATCCGATTTATCTCGGCTTCATCATCGCGTTCTGGGCGGCGCCCACCATGACCGTCGGCCATTTGCTGTTCGCGGCGGTGACCACGGCGTATATCTTCGTCGGCATCTGGCTGGAGGAGCGCGATTTGATCGACCTGTTCGGCGATCAATACCGTTCCTATAAGCGCCGCGTGTCGATGCTGGTGCCGTGGCGCAGGAGCGGAATGTCATGACGCATGTTCAAGAGCGCGCGCTCGGTCGCACGCGCACCGCGGAACACGATGGTGGAACATCATCGCTGATCTGCCCCATCACCGCGCGTCGTTGCCAAGGCGACCTGTCCTACCTGTGCGAGGACTATGGCTGTGCCCGCAAGGGCGGCCTCTCACCGCATTCGGAAGAAAACGCCTGATCCGATGTTCGTAAAGTTCCCGCGGCCGGTCGGCCGCCGGGGGATTTTTGTTCAGTCAACCGAGGAAGAAGAAGACGATGATGTATAAAGGTCAGTGCTTCTGCGGCGCCGTTCAATTGGAAGTTTCCGGTGCGCCGGAAGGCATGGGCTATTGCCATTGCCGCTCATGCCGATCGTGGTCCGGCGGCCCGGTCAACGCGTTCACGCTGTGGAAGCCGGATGCAGTGAAGGTCACCGCCGGCGCAGACCACGTTGCCACCTTCCAGAAGACGCCGCTCAGCCAGCGGCAATATTGCGACAAATGCGGCGGCCACCTGATGACCAACCACCCGACATTGGGCCTGGTGGACGTATTCGCGGCAACGCTGCCGACACTCAAATTCGAGCCCGGCGTGCACATCAATTATGCCGAAACCGTTCTGCCGATGCGCGACGGGCTGCCGAAGCTGAAAGACTTTCCGAGCGAGTTCGGCGGCTCTGGCGAAGCCGTGCCGGAGTAATCGGCCGATCTCGGTTTACGGACTGCCCCAAACCTCACGCGCCGTGTCGACGACGAGCTCAAGCTTCTTGACCTCGTCGTCGACCGTCATGGCATTGCCGCCGATGCCGCTGGAGAAGCCACATTGCGGGGATAACGCCAATTGATCGAGCGGCGCGTAGCGGCTCGCTTCGTCGATGCGGCGCTTGAGCTCGTCCTTGGTCTCCATCTGCGGGCTTTTGGTGGTAACGAGGCCGAGCACCGCGATCTTGCCTTTGGGCAGGAAGCGCAGCGGTTCAAAACCGCCGGCGCGCGCCGAGTCGTATTCCAGGAAATAGCCGTCGACCGCGATCTTGTTGAACAACAGCTCGGCGATCGGCTCATAGCCGCCGTCGGCGATCCAGGCGCCGGCGAAATTGCCGCGGCACAGATGCATGCACACGGTCATGTCGGCCGGCTTGCCGGCGATCGCGGCGTTGAGCAGTGCGGCGTAAGTCTTCGGCAGCGTCGCCGGGTCCTCGCCGATATTGGCGACCTGGCGGCGCAGTTCCGGATCGCACAGATAAGCGAGGTTGACCTCGTCGATCTGCAGATAGCGGCAGCCTGCGTCGGCGAGATCACGGATTTCGTCGCGATAGACTTGTGCCAGATCGTCGTAGAATGCGTCCATCTCCGGATAAGCATCGGCGTCGATCGCCTCGCGGCCGCCACGGAAATGCACGATGGTCGGCGACGGGATGGTGATCTTCGGCACCGCCTTGGCGACGGATTTGAGGAACTTGAAATCGCCGACGAAAATGCCCGTGGGACGCGACAGCTTGCCGGCGACCTGCAGCGACGGCGGCGCGTGATCGCGGGTGCCGGCGGCGGAATGAAACCGCACAGTGAGTTTTGACGCCATCGGCTTGACGTTGCCGATCTTGAGCAGGAAATCGCGCTGCCAGGAAAAGCGGTTGAATTCGCCGTCGGTAACGAGTTTCAGCCCGATCTCCTCCTGCAGGCGCACCACGGCGCGGATCGCGTCGTGCTGGATGCGGGTCAGCTCGGCCAGTGGGATCTCGCCCTTCTCCGCAGCCGTCCGCGCTGCGATCAGCGCATCGGGTCGGATCAGGCTGCCGACATGGTCGGCGCGGAAAGGCGGTTTCATTCGCTCTTGCATGGATCGTATGTCCCTATCGGCCGTTTCAACCGTCATGCCATCGGTGTAAAAGGATGGCAACGTTTGCATGAGGTTCGCCAATGGAAGCTTCGGCTCCGCAGGCTTTGGGCTATGTCGGCGTGCGCGCCAAGGATTTGGCCGACTGGGCGAGCTATGGCTCGGGCCTCCTCGGCCTGCAGCGCATCGACAAATCGCGCTCGACGCTCGCCTTCCGCATGGACGACCGCAAGCAGCGCATCATCGTCAGTGCCGACGGCGGCGAGGGCATCGGCTTTTTCGGCTGGGAGGTCGTCGACGCCGCGGCGCTCGACGCCATCGCGGCGCATCTGGAGAGAAACGAGATCAAGGTGGCGCGCGGCGCCCGGGCGCTGGCCGACGAACGGCATGTGAAAGATCTGATCGTGCTCAACGATCCGCTCGGCAACCGGCTGGAGCTGTTCCAAGGCGCCGAAACCACGGCGGAGCCGTTCCGGCCTGGACGCTCGATCTCAGGCTTCCGCACCGGACCGCTCGGCCTGGGCCACGTCGTCCTCAATGTCGACACGGCGGAAACCATCGATAAGCTGATGGCGTTCTATCGCGGCGCGCTCGGCTTCCGGTTGACCGATTATTACGACCATCCGTTCGTCGCGCGGTTCCTGCACCTCAATCCGCGCCACCACAGCCTCGCCTTCATCCAGACCGGCAAGAACGCCGTGCATCACATCATGATGGAGCTGTTCAGCTTCGACGATGTCGGCCAGGGCTACGATCTGGCGCTCGGCGAAGAAGGCCGCGTCGGCGTGACGCTCGGCCGCCACACCAGCGATTTCATCACCTCGTTCTACTCGTGGACGCCGTCCGCCTTCATGGTCGAATACGGCTGGGGCGCGCGCTCGATCGACGTCGCCACCTGGCAGGCGTCGGAGCGCAAGGAAGGCCCGAGCATGTGGGGGCACGATCGCGTCTGGCTGTCGAAGGAAGACAACGCCAAGGCCCGCGCGCTGCGACTGAAAAACGCCGCCGACGGTTTTCGGCGCCCGGTGCAGGTGATGGACGGCAATTACCAGGTCATGTCCGGCATCTGTCCGTGGTGGGATAATTTGAAAACAAAAACCGCCGCACAGTGACGCGCGAATAAAGGGGCTGAGCATGGACGCCCATGCCGGCGCCAATAACGTTCACACGCGCAAGATCGCCGAATTCGTCTCGGAACTGACCTATGAGCAGATCCCCGCCGAGGTCCGCGAGCGGATAAAACTCCTCATTCTCGATTCGCTCGGCTGCGCTATCTATGGCGCCAACCTCGAATGGTGCCGCATCCTGCGTGGCACGCTCGAAGCGCTCGATGCGACGCGCACGACGTCGATCTGGGGCACCGACCGAAAGCTGTCCTCGCCGCATGCGGCACTCCTCAACGGCACCCAGGTGCAAGGATTTGAGCTCGACGACGTGCACCGCAAAGCCGTGCTGCATGTCGGCGCGGTGACGCTGCCGGCGCTGCTTGCCGTCGCCGAGAGCCACGCGCAACTGTCCGGCCGCGATCTCCTCACCGCAGCCGTCGCCGGCTACGAGATCGGGCCGCGCGTCGGCCTGTGCATGGGGCAAGAGCATATCGGCCAGGGCTGGCATTCCGGCGCCACGGTCGGAATTTTCTCCGCCGCGGCCGGCGCGGCGCGGGGCCTCGCGCTCGATGCCGAGAAAACCGTGCACGCGCTCGGCATCGCCGGCACCCAGTCGTCCGGCCTGATGGCGGCGCAATACGGCGCCATGGTCAAGCGCATGCATGCCGGCCGCGCCGCGCAAAGCGGGCTTTACGGCGCGCTTTTGGCGAAGGAGGGCTTCACCGGCATCGTCGACGTGTTCGAGGCGCCCTATGGCGGCTTCTGCACCACGTTTTCGCGCTCGCAAGACCGCTTCAATCTCGCGGAGCTGAGCTCAGGCCTCGGCGAACGCTTCGAGACGCTGCGCATTTCCTTGAAATTCTATTCCTGCGTCGGCAGTAACCACACCACGCTCGACGCCATCCGCGACATCCGCAAGCGCCGACCGTTCACGCTTGACGACATCGACGAGATCGTCGTGCACGGCTCACAGGTCACGGTCGATCACGTCGGCTGGCCGTACCGGCCCGAAGGTTTGACCTCGGCACAGCTCAACCTGCCGTTCTGCGTCGCCACGCTCTTGATCGAGGGCGATGTGTTCGTCGACGAGTTCACCGCGGACTGCGTCGACAACGCGGCGCGCATAAAGCTGTCGCGCAAGGTGAAGGTGGTGCACGACCCCGCCATCACCGCGCTCGGCGCCGCTTACCGGCACAAGGTCCGCGTCGATATCCGTTTCCGCGACGGTTACGTCGAGAGCGAGACCCGCGAGGCGCCGCGCGGCAGCGAGCAATCGTTCGCCAGCGCCGACGACATCGTCGGCAAATTCCGTAAGCTTACGCGCGGCGTCATGGCGGAAAGGCAGCAGGACGCATTGGTCGATGCCATGCTGAAGCTGGAAGCCCTGACGGACAGCCGCACGCTCGTCGAGCTGTTGCGAGTCGGATAGCCGAGGACACGTATGTAATCCGACTCCCCCTCCCCCTTGTGGGGAGGGTTTTAGCTAAGTGTCCCGCATCGCTTTCAGATGCCGCATCACCCGGGCGCGTAGCGCCGCCTGCTGCTCCGGGCTCCATTTCTGGAAACCTTCGCCGGATTTGAATCCGAGTTTTCCGTTCGCCACCAAATCCTGCAGATAGGGCGACGGCCCCGGCCGGTTCTCGATCGCCGGCAGCACTACGTCGTGGATCGCGAGCGTGAGGTCGGTACCGACCTGATCGGCGTTTTCGATCGGGCCGAGCACGGCGAGGCGGCGGCCGAACGAGGCCTTGACCACGTCGTCGACGGTCTTGGCGTCGCAGATGCCGTGCTCGACCAGCGAGATCGCCTCGCGCCACAGCGCGTGCTGCAGCCGGTTGCCGATGAAGCCCGGCACGTCTTTTTTCACATGCGCAGGTGTCTTGCCGGCCGCGGCGTGCAGCGCCATGGTCGTGGCGATGACCTGCGGCGAGGTCCATTGCGTACCGATCACTTCGACCAGCGGCACCAGGAATGGCGGATTCCACCAATGGGTGCCGACCGCGCGTTCGCGGCGGCTCAAATCCTGCATGATCGCGGTGATCGGAATCACCGAGGTGTTGCTGGCGAGGATCGTATCCGGGCGGGTGCGGCGCTCGAGCTCGGCAAAAATTTTCTTCTTCAGCTCGAGATTTTCCGATACCGCCTCGACCACGTAGTCGGCGTCATGCACCGCGTCGGTGAGATCGACGGACGGCTGCACCCGCTCGACCGCGCTCTCGTCTTCCCCAAGATCGCGGAGATTGGCGGCGATGCGCGATGCCACGGTGTCGAGATTCTTCACCACCGTATCGGTGATCTTCACCTCATGGCCGGCCAGCGCAAACACCTGCGCGATGCCGTGGCCCATCAGGCCGGCACCGACGACGGCGATGCGCGCCTTTGCCATCGTCAGCCTGCCGTGTAGCCGCCGTCGGCGTAGAGGATGTGGCCGGTGTAGAAGTCGGATGCCTTGGAGGCGAGGAAGAGCAGCGGCCCGGCGAGGTCGGACGGCTCGCCGAGGCGGCCCTTTGGCACGCGGGCAATAAAGCCCTTGCGCACCGTGGTCGAGCGCTCGTTGTCCTCGTACATCCACGCGGTCAGCGGCGAGCGGAACACGGTCGGTGCGATGGCATTCACCGTGATGCCGGTGTCGCCCCATTCGCAGCCGAGCGCCTTGGTGACGCCGTCGATCGCCGACTTCGACGCGCAATAGGCGGTGTAGCCGGCCGGATGGCCCAACAAGCCGCGCGCCGACGACATGAAGATGACCTTGCCGCCGCGGTTTTGCGCCAGCATCTGCTTGCCCGCCGCGCGCGCCATCAGCCAGGACTGGGTGACGTTGACGTCCATGACCTCCATGAACGTCTCCGGCGGCTGATCGACGATTTTTTGCACCTTGTTGATGCCCGAGGCGAGCACCACGATATCGACGCCGCCGAAGCGCTTCACCGCCGCCTCGACGATCTTGTCGCAGTTCACCGCCGAGCTCGGCCGGATGTTGACAGTCTCGACCTTGGCGCCGAGATTCTCGCAATCGGCCGCAACCTTCTTCAGCGCCTCGGCACCGCCCGCCGCCAGCACGACATTGCAGCCGGCGCCGGACAGCACTTGCGCCGCGAGCGCGCCGAACGCTCCCGTAGCGCCGGTGACGATCGCGGTCTTGCCTTTGACGTCGAATAGGGAGAGCGGGTTTTTCAGGAAGTCTTCGGACATGATGTACTCACCGTTTCTCTTTCTCTTGTCCTCCCCCTGAAAGGGGGAGGTAAGGTGGGGGTCCGCGGCCGTGAAGCTTGCGCAAGCGTTGCCGCCGCGGACCCCCACCTCGCTCGCTTCGCTCGCGTCCTCCCCCTTTCAGGGGGAGGTAAAAGGCATCACTTCACCGGCGCAACGGCCACCGCAATCGTGCAAACCTCGTTGCTGCGGTTGATGATCTCGCGGCTTTCGTTCGGGCCGATGTAGACGCTGTCGCCGGCCTTGGCGGCCGTCTCCTTGCCGCCGGCGATCACGGTGAGCTCGCCCGAAAGCACGTAATAGATTTTCTCCGGCGGCGAGGCGTCCGGGCCGGCGCCGCCGCCCGGCAAAAAGTGCGAGATGCCGAATACCAGCGACTGCGAGCCGCCCATCTCGGCGCCGTAGACGCGGAACGATTTGTACCCGCGGTGGTTCGGCGCTTCGTACGGCTTGGCTTCTGAGAACTTGCGAACGATCATCAGACCTTCTCCCCCTTCTCGATCCGGTAGCCGCCCTTCGGGTCGATAATCGCCACCAGGCGGATGATGCAGCCATCGCCGCGGTCCCAGTTCCACGGAAAGAACGCAAACGTGCAGCGCCGGCCGGTGACCTTGTCGATATCGCCGCCGACATTCTCGATGCCCAAAATGCCGTTCTTGAACAGGATGCGGTGCACCGGCTCCCATTCCGGAAAATCCTCTTTCCAGTCGCGGCCGCCGGACCATTTCTTGTATTCCTCGGCAAGATGCGGATGCAGCGGCCCGTTGCGCTGCGGGCCGATCGCGGTGGCGAGCGGGTGGTCGTTGGCCTGGGTATCGTGGCCGACCACCTTGACCTTCTTCTCGACGAACCACTCGCCGGCCGACGGCACGAAACCCGGCGCGCGGCAGAAATAATCCTCGTTGTCTTCGTAGAGCTTGTGCCAGCCGGTATTGACGATCACCACGTCGCGCGGCCGCACGATCTTGCCGGCGGCCTTCTCCAGGTCGTCGTAGGTGATCTGCTCCCATTTCTTCTTCGGGATCGACACCACGATGCCGGAGCCGAAAAAGTGCGGCAGCGGCACTTCGTCGATGAACGGGGTGCCCTGGATGACATGGGCCGGCGCGTCGATATGGGTGGTGTTGTGCATCGAGGTCGTGATGCGCTGCGACAGCACGCCCGACTTGGCATGGTAGTGGATGCGCTCGATCTTGACGTCCTCGAAATACGGCCAGTTGGGAGATTGGAAGCCGAAGCGATGGGACAGGTTGACGAACTCCAGCCCCATGCTGTTGTTGTTGTTCTCCTCGAACATCACGCCACGGATTTTCTTCGCCACGCCATTCCTCCCCGAGCAGGCTATTGGATGCCTGGTTCTATCACCGAAGTCGCAG
>DATHHM010000216.1:0-4425 GCA_035317145.1 Xanthobacteraceae bacterium
ACCACGTCGAACGAGCGGCTCGGAATCTGATAGCCGATCTGCCCGGTCACCGCGAAGGCGCGCAACCAGCCCGCCGCGTCGGGCAGGTCGCCAAAACCCTTGCCGAAGTAGTAGGTCGGCGTGAGCACGCTGTACGGCGTCGCAATCCCGGAATTGATGGCACCGGTGGAACCCCAATCGACGATCAGGCCGAGCAGCATAGCGAGCTCGTGCGAGTTGTCCTTGAGCAACTGGTACTGCGCCGCGGTTTCGAGGTTGTCGAACCCCGCCATGGTCGGGCCGCCGGGCCCGCGGATTTGCGTCCAGGTGGTGCCGATCGAAATGCCGAAATCCGCGGTGATGCGTTTCGACAATTCGCCGGACACATCCCATTCGGTGGCCGGCGGCGTGTCGGCGGTCCGCGACCACGACACGGTCGGCAACGACAGCTCATCGGCAACGCACGGATCGTCGGTGGCGAGGGTGGCGGGAAAGAAGCGCGCGCCGACGAAGCAATGGGCGAACGCATCGGTGCAGGGTAGCGCGGCGAACACCAGCGCCAGCGTGACGGCGCGCAAGTATCTGTGATTTCCAGACATGGAGGCTCTCCATTGGCATCAGGGAAACACTGCGGCCGACGCGGGTCGGGCCGCTGGGCTTCACGCGGCCAGGGGGGGCGCTCGCGAACGATGGTCTTTGGTTTGCAGTGCGCCGACGAGAACGATGTCCTGCGGCGGCGCGATGGACTGGCTTGCCGCCAGCGGTGCGCCGATGATTTTCGCCGGCGGCGGCGGCAGCGCCGCCATCAGCATCAGGCAGCCGATGCAGCAATTATCGGCGCAATGTTTACTGTTGGTGTCGCCGGGGGCGGGCGTCTCGTCGCCTGCGACAAGCGTGTGGCAGATGATGCCGCTCGGAGTGGCTGCCGCAGCGGCCGCGGCGCTTGCCGCGCCAAAACTCGCGATCAGGCTCGACAGCGCAATCGCATAAGCCGCCGCCAGCGCAACAATGCGCCGCCGCAACGGCCGCCTGGCGAAATACTTGCGCACGGTCAGAACCTCGTCCCGGCAAACATCGGGACAATCGCTACTTTATCACGAAGATATTGCGACTATCACGCATGAACCCGGAACGCCGTGATTTATTCCGGAACCCTGTGGCAGCCGTGCAACGGTAGCGGAAGGCGGTGGCGTCAGCGCGGGCCAAGCTTATGGCGCGCCAGCACGGCGCGGACGGCCTCGACCAATTGCGCCTCCGGCACGGCGCGCTGCGCCTCGGCCTGCTTTTGCAGATGCTCCTCGCGGCCTTTTTCCAGCTTGGCGAGCTCGGCGCCGACGATCAGATCCTTGATCGTGACTTCGCCCTTGGCCTTCTCGTCGGAGCCCTGGATAACGACGCACGGGGAGTTGCGCTTATCGGCGTATTTCATCTGCGGGCCGAATTTGCCGGAGCCGAGATAAAGCTCGGCGCGAATGCCGGCATTGCGCAGCGACGCGACCATCTGCTGGTAGTCAGCGATGCGGTCCTTGTCGAACACGGTCACGACGACCGGGCCGGCCTCGGCTTTGGTCTCGACCTTGCCGAGATGCTGGAGCGCGGCGAGCAAGCGCGACACGCCGATGGAAAATCCCGTCGCCGGCACCGGCTCGCCGCGGAAGCGCGACACGAGGCCATCATAGCGCCCTCCGCCGCCGACCGAACCGAAACGCGGCGAACCGGAAGAGCTGTCGGTGGAGAAGGCCAGCTCAACTTCGAAGACTGCGCCGGTGTAATATTCGAGGCCGCGGACGACAGAGGGGTCAATTCTTATTTGTTCGGAGGCGTAATTCGCCGACTCCGTCAATTCCGCGATAGCTTGAAGTTCATCCAAACCTTCCTGATAGATGAGGTTTGACGGGAATCGATTGCGTGCGGCTCTTATTACGTTGAGATTCAAGCTGCCGTGCTCAGAGCCAGGTGGCGGGGCGAACATATACATAACTTGACCAATTGCGTCGTGAGACAGCTCAGCTCCCTTCGTGAAGTCACCGCTTTCGTCCTTACGCCCCGGGCCGAGCAACAAGGTGACGCCACCTGCGCCCAAGCGATCGTATTTGTCGATGGCACGCAGAACAGTAAGCCGTTTATCCGCATGCTGCTCGCCACCTATCCCGATTTCCTCCATAACACCGTCAAGGATTTTTCGATTGTTCACCTTCACCACATAACTGCCGCGCGGAATGCCTAAAGCCTCCGTCGTATCTGCCGCCATCATGCAAAGCTCGGCATCGGCTGCGGGTGACGCGCTGCCGACAGTATCTGCATCGAACTGCATGAACTGCCGAAAGCGCCCCGGCCCCGGCTTCTCGTTGCGAAACACGTTCCCGACCCGATACGAGCGATACGGCTTCGGCAGCGTGTCGAAATTCTCCGCGACGTAACGTGCCAGCGGCGCCGTCAAATCGTAGCGCAGAGACAGCCATTGCTCGTCGTCGTCGAGGAACGAGAACACGCCTTCGTTCGGCCGGTCCTGGTCGGGCAGAAATTTGCCGAGCGCGTCGGTGTATTCGATCGCCGGCGTTTCCACCGGCTCAAAGCCGTAAAGCTCGTAGACCGCGCGGATCTTCTCGATCATTTCGCGCGTGGCGGCGATCTCGGCCGGCCCGCGGTCGGCGAGCCCGCGCGGCAGCCGCGCCTTGAGCTTGTTGGTTTTTTCCGGTTTGTCAGCCATTTTGGAAGTGCTTTGGGCGGGTGTTAGCAGTCGCGACTCGCTGCCGCAATCCTACTCGATTTCGTCATGGCCGGGCTTGTCCCGGCCATCCACGTCTTCCATGTTGCAGTGACGACGTGGCGTCAGGAGACAGTCCTATGGCCGAGCCCAATCGCCGCAGCGCGGCCGTGCCCAACGATCTCGAAGCCTTTTGGGTGCCGTTCACGCCGAACCGGGCGTTCAAGCGCGCGCCGCGGCTGATCGCGCGGGCCAAGGACATGCATTATTACACGCCCGAGGGCCGTGCCGTGCTCGACGGCACCGCGGGGCTGTGGTGCACCAATGCCGGCCATAACCGCGCCCCGATCGTCGAAGCGATCAAGCGCCAGGCCGAGGAACTCGATTACGCGCCGGCGTTCCAGTTCGCGCACCCGAAATCGTTCGAGCTGGCAAGCCGGATCGCGGCGCTGGCGCCGGCCGATCTCGACCGCGTGTTCTTCTGCAATTCCGGCTCCGAGGCGGTCGACACCGCGCTCAAGATCGCGCTCGCCTACCATAATGTGCGCGGGCAGGCCTCGCGCACCCGGCTGATCGGCCGCGAGCGCGGCTATCACGGCGTCGGTTTTGGCGGCATTTCGGTCGGCGGCATTGTCAGTAACCGCAAGCATTTCGGCACGCTGCTGGCCGGCGTCGATCATTTACCGGCGACGTATAACCGCGAGCATCAGGCTTTCACAAAGGGCGAGCCGGAGTGGGGCGCGCATCTCGCCGACGATCTCGAACGCCTCGTCGCGCTGCACGATGCCTCGACCATTGCTGCCGTCATCGTCGAGCCGATGGCCGGCTCGACCGGCGTACTGCCGCCGCCCAAAGGTTACCTCGACCGGCTGCGCGCGATCTGCGACCGCCACGGCATCTTGCTGATCTTCGACGAGGTGATCACCGGCTTCGGACGGCTCGGTCATGCCTTCGCCGCCGAGCGTTACGGCGTGACACCCGACATGATCACCTTCGCCAAGGGCATTACCTCGGGCGCCGTGCCCATGGGCGGCGTCATCGCGCGCGAAGGAATCTACGACGCTTTCATGCACGGCCCCGAGCATGTCGCCGAACTGTTCCACGGCTATACGTATTCGGCGCATCCGCTGGCCTGCGCCGCGGGGCTGGCGACGCTCGATCTTTATCGCGACGAGAAACTGTTCGAGCGGGCGAAAAAGCTCGAGCCGTTGTGGGCCGACGCCGCGATGGCGCTCAAAAGCGTGCCCGGCGTGCTCGATATCCGCACCGTGGGGCTCACCGCCGGCATCGACCTCGCCTCGCGCCCCGACGTCTTCGGCAAGCGCGCCTATGAAGCCATGGAGCGCGGCTTCCACGACGAGGGCGTCATGATCCGCATCACCGGCGAGACCTTGGCGCTCACGCCGCCGCTGATCGTCAGCGAAGCGCAGATCGGCGAGATTTTCGACAAAGTGTCGCGGGTGATCAAAGCGGTGATGTAATCGCCGCGAGCTTCTTTGCGAAAAGTCCGGTCGATCTCCCACCGCACCGGTATCATGTTACAACTGCGTGATGTTGTGCGACATTTGGCAACTTGTAATTTTGTTCTTCGGCAAATACAGTTTCAAACGTGTATTGTAGAGGAGGTAGAAATGGCCGTTTCGAAACTCCAGGCAAGTCACATCGCTCGCGCCGCGGCGCAAGGCGTCGCGATCGCGCTGTCCAACCGCCCGCAACAGCCCAAGGAAGAATTCGTTCTC
>DATHHM010000217.1:0-2411 GCA_035317145.1 Xanthobacteraceae bacterium
CGCGGCGCTGCACTTGCGGCTCGCCGGGATTGCGGTGCTGCTGTAGCCGTTCCGCAATCCATTCCTCGACGCGGCCTTCCGCATCCTTGACATAGCCGCGCTCGGTGGCGCGGCGGATGATGCTCTCGAACGAGGTGCCGGGGCTCAAATCGATATCGAGACCCGGGTAAAGCAGGTTGCGATAGCACGAGTTGCAGATGACCAGCCGGTCCTCGCCGTCGTAACAGACAAAGCCTTCGGAAATGCTCTCGATCGCCTCGGCGAGCCGCTGCTCGCTGCGCAGCCTGGCCTGCTCGGCGCGGCGCAGCGGCGTGATGTCGTAAAGCCAATAAAGTCGCTTGCCGCCGCCGATGGCGACGTGGCCGCCGTGATAGGCGACCTGGACGTAGGAGATCAAGAGATTGAGCTGTTCGCCTTGTTTTGTCTTCCAGACGACTTCCTCGTTCAGCAACTGTCCGCCGCGCGTCCGCAACAGTTCGACCACGCGCGTACGATGATCGAGATCGTTCCAGAAACGCCTGGTGTCGAACAGTTCCAGCTCTTCTTTTTCATAGCCGGTCAATTCGCGCAGGCGCCGATTGTGGAACAGGAGCCGCCCATCCTCGTCGACGACATTCACGGCGGCGGGGCAAAAGTCGAGAATTTCGCGAAGCTGGCGCTCTTGCTCGGCGACTTGCGCCTCGTGCTGCGTCAGCGCGGTGACGTCATAGACCCACAGCACCCGCTTGCCGCCGACAAAACTGATGTGGCCGCCGTGATAGCCGACCTGTACGTAGGACAGAAGCAGATGAACCAGCGTCCCCTTCTTGGTCCGCCAAATCACCTTTTCATTGAGAATCTGGCCGCCCTGCGTGCGCAATTGGTTGATGATCCGCGTGCGCTGATCGAGGTCATGCCAATGCATGCGGGTGTCGCAAAGGTCGAGCTCGGCTTTGCTGTAGCCCAGAATTTCGCGCAGCCGCGCATTGTGGAACAGGAGCCGGCCGTCCTCGTCGACCACCATTAGCGCTGCGGGGCAAAATTCCAGCAACTCGAGGAATTGGCGTTCATGCTCGGCTGCCTCGGCGCCAAGAGCGGCGCCGCCGCCGGCCGACGCCGATTGATCTATCGTGTTGTCAGATGACATGCGCCCCCGCCGGACTGACACGGCAACGTTAGCACCGAAACCAGGAGAATTCGAGATGCCTACAGGTCGGACGCGGCGGCCTGATAATACCTTCGGATAATCAGCGGTCGTGATACAGTAAAAGCCAGTCTACGATAGACATAAGCGACTGATCCGGGGGGACATCATGCGCCTGAACCAATGTCATAATTTCCATGATTTTCGCGAATTGGCGCGGCGGCGTCTGCCCGGACCGATCTTCAACTATATCGACGGCGCCGCCGACGACGAAACGACGTATCGGAGAAACACGCGCGCCTTCGAGGACTGCGATCTGGTGCCGAATGTTCTCGCCGGCGTCGAGCAGGTCGACCTATCGGTGACCGTGCTCGGTCAAAAATTGAAAATGCCGTTTTATTGCTCGCCGACCGCGTTGCACCGGTTGTTTCACCATCAAGGCGAGCTTGCCGTGGCGCGCGCCGTGGAAAAATTCGGCACCATGTTCGGCGTTTCCTCGCTGGGCACGGTGAGCCTGGAAGACATCGCGTCGAATTTTACGTTTCCGCAGGTCTATCAGTTCTACTTTCACAAGGACCGCGACCTGAACAAAGCCATGATGGAGCGGGCCAAGGGCGCCGGCGTCCGCATCATGATGCTGACGGTGGATTCGATCACCGGCGGCAATCGTGAGCGCGACCTGCGCACCGGCTTCACCATTCCGTTCCGGCTGAATTTACGGGGGATGTTTCAATTCGCCACCAAGCCGAAATGGGCGTTCGACCACCTGACCCATGAAAAATTCAGCCTGCCGCAATTGGACAGTCATGTCGACATGAAGGGCGGCACGACCTCCATCGGCGATTACTTCACCAATATGCTCGACCAGTCCATGAACTGGCGCGACGTCGCCGACATGGTCAAGCAGTGGGACGCCAAATTCTGTCTCAAAGGCGTGATGAGTGCCGACGATGCGAGGAAAGCCGTCGATATCGGTTGCGCGGGCATTGTCGTTTCCAATCATGGCGGGCGGCAACTGGACGGTTCGCGCAGCTCATTCGATCAGCTCGCGGAAATCGTCGACGCCGTCGGCGACAAGATCGACGTCCTGTTCGATAGCGGCGTGCAACGCGGCACCCATGTGCTCAAGGCGCTCTCATTGGGCGCCAAGGCGGTGGGCGTAGGCCGGCTCTATCTTTTTCCCCTCGCGGCCGCCGGCCAGCCTGGCGTCGAGCGCGCGCTTTCGCTGATGCGCACCGAGATCGAGCGCGACATGAAGCTGATGGGCTGCACGTCGATCCAGCAGCTG
>DATHHM010000218.1:0-9225 GCA_035317145.1 Xanthobacteraceae bacterium
CACGGTCGTTGCCTTGCTGCTGATGGCCGTTCAGCCGGCAACGGCCGATCCGGCAGCGGCGTTTTTGACCAAGCTCTTCATCGACGTATGCGTTGCCAATCTCGGACAGCCGAACAAGGTGCGAGAATGGGCGGAACAGCACCACCTCGGGCAAATTCAAAACCCAACCCCACTCGCCGTATTTGTCGGGCCCGGAGGCAACGGCGCCGCTTGGGCGATCCCTGCCCTTGAGGGTAGTTTTGCTCTGTCCATCCGGGGCATGACGCAAGCGTGCGCGGTATGGGCGCGGGCCGCCGATCCCGGGGAAGTCATGGCAAATTTCAAGAAGATCGTTGAAGGCGTCAAACGCCCGGGAATTGAAATCACGGTCGATAAAGACACCGTGTCACCCAGCCCGGTGGGTGAGGCTCACGCTCTGGTTTACAATGTGAAAGCGCTTGGCGCGCCGACGCTTTTTGAATTTACGATGTTGACGGCAGAGCGGCCGGGCGGTGCCTTTCAGGCTTCCTTGCAAGCCGCGCAAGCGGGGGCCCATTAGGTACATCGATTATCTTCCGCGCCCACCGATCGCTTGCGAACCGTTCAGCGTCGCAACCAGCGCGCCGACCTCAAGGGCCGGATCGGCCGCACGCATGACGCCGCCCATCACCGCGACGCCGGCACAGCCCGCGGCAATCACTTCGGCGACCCGCAGCGCGTTGATGCCGCCGATGGCAAAGAGCGGCACGCGTGCCGCCCGGGCTATCTCGGCAAGACCCTTGCGGCCGATTTCCGGGCCGTAGCCCGGCTTGCTTACGGTCTCGAAGGCGGGCCCTGCGAGGGCATAGTCGACGACCGCCGGATCGATCGCTTCGGCTTCTGTCACGGTGTGGATCGATAGGCCAAGGAGTTTCTCTCGGCCGATCAGTGCGCGTGCGGCGGCCGGATCGCTACCCGACGGCAAATGCACGCCGTCGGCACCGGCGAGCTTGGCCAGTGCGGCCTCGCCATGCACGGTCAGGCGGGCGCCGTGGCGGCGGACCAACGGCAACAGCGAGCGCGCCAGCGGAATCTGCTCGTCATCGGGCAAATCCTTCTCGCGCAGGCTGATCCAGCGGCAGCCCGCCGCCAGCGCCGCGCCGACGATTTCAGCAAGCGACCGCCGCGCTTGCCGGCGGTCAGTCACGAGGAGCAGCGGCGGATTGGGAAGTGTTGCAGCCACGCGCACTCCTGCAGGCCGTCACAGCCCGAACACCTGCCTGAAGAACCGCGCCGCAGCCACCTTGGATTCGTTGTCGGCGCGTTCTTCGTCGGTGTCTTTCGGCGTCGAGAAGCCGTGCTCGGTGCCGCTGTAAAGGTTGAGCTCGAAGGCGACCTTGGCGGCGCGCAATTGGCCGATCAGCGCGATGACTTCGCTCAGCGGAGCCACCGGGTCTTCGGCGCCGTGCAGGATGAGCACCGGGCCATGGATGTTCTTTGCCGCTTCGGGCGGGTAACCGCGGAACGAGCCATGGATCGCCACCGAGCCCACGATCGGTGCGCCGGTCTCGGCAAACTCGACGGCGACCTGGCCGCCGAAGCAATAGCCCACGGTCGCGATCCGCGATGGATCGACCATCGGGTTCGAGCGCAGCACGTCGAATCCGGCTTGCGCCCGCGCCCGCATCAGCGGCCGGTTGGCGGTGTAGAGCGCGGTCTGCGCCTGCATTTCCGGCACAGTTTTGGGACGAATATCCTTGCCGAAAATATCCGGGGCAAAAACGACGTAGCCTTGCTGGGCGTACATTTTGGCGTTGGCGAGGGTGAGGTCCGACATGCCGTCGCGCCGATGCAAAAGCAGAATGCCCGGCCGTTTTCCTGAGATGCCGTCGTCATAGGCAAGATAGCCCTGCAGAGCGGTGTCGCCTTCCTTGTAGTCCACCCATTGGGTCTTGATTTCGGCCTGGGCCGCGCCCGTAAACAGGCAGATGACAACAAATACGATAGCGAGCGAGCGTTTCACGACGATCCTCCCCACATATGAGACTTGCAGCGAATCTACCGGAGCCGACGTCATGTCGCCACCACGCCGCACCATGCTATGAACCCGCGAACATGAACCGCCCTGCCCGCATTTCCTTCGTTTCGCTCGGCTGCCCCAAGGCATTGGTCGATTCCGAGCGCATCATCACGCGGCTGCGTGCGGAAGGCTACGAGCTGGCGCGCGACCATGCCGGCGCCGACCTCGCCATCGTCAATACCTGCGGCTTTCTCGACAGCGCCCAGGCTGAATCGCTATCGGCCATCGGCGCCGCCATGGCCGAAAACGGCAAGGTCATCGTCACCGGCTGCATGGGCGCCGAGCCAGAGAAGATCACCGCCGTGCATCCGGGCGTGCTCGCGATCACGGGGCCGCAGCAATATGAGAGCGTGCTGGACGCGGTGCACCGCGCCGCCCCGCCGGCGCACGATCCCTATACCGACCTGATCCCGCCCGAGGGCATCAAGCTCACCCCGCGCCACTACGCTTATCTAAAGATTTCAGAAGGTTGCAATAATCGCTGCAGCTTCTGCATCATCCCAAAGCTGCGCGGCGATCTGGTGTCGCGGCCGGCCGCCGACGTGCTGCGCGAGGCCGAAAAGCTGGTCGCCGCCGGCGTCAAGGAGCTCCTGGTCATTTCCCAAGACACCTCGGCCTACGGCGTCGATGTGAAATATGCGGCGAGCGCCTGGAAGGGCCGCGAGGTGCGGGCCAAATTCCTCGACCTCGCCCGCGAATTGGGCGAGTTCGGCGTCTGGGTGCGGCTGCACTACGTCTACCCCTACCCGCATGTCGACGACGTCATTCCCCTGATGGCCGACGGCAAAGTGCTGCCCTACCTCGACGTGCCGTTCCAGCATGCCAGCCCCGCCGTGCTCAAGCGCATGCGGCGCCCGGCCGCCCAGGAGAAGACGCTCGATCGTATCCGCGCCTGGCGCGCGATATGTCCGAGCCTGACGATCCGCTCGACCTTCATCGTCGGCTTCCCCGGCGAGACCGAGGAGGATTTTTCGCTGCTGCTCGATTGGCTCGGCGAGGCCGAACTCGATCGCGTCGGCTGCTTCCGTTACGAGCCGGTGGCGGGCGCAGCAGCGAACGATCTTGGCGCGCCGGTGCCGGCGGAGGTCAAAGAGGAGCGCTGGCACCGCTTCATGCAGCGCCAGCAGGAGATTTCACGCAAGCGGCTGAAGCGCAAAATCGGCGCCCGCGAGCGCGTCATTATCGATGAGGTCGGGCCGAGCGTAGCGAAAGGCCGCAGCAAGGCCGACGCGCCGCAGATCGACGGCACCGTTTATGTCGCGAGCCACCGGCCGCTGCGCGTCGGCGAGATTGCGACCGTGAAGATCGAGCGCGCCGACGACTATGATCTGCACGGCACGGCGGTTGGCTACTGACGAGGACTTACGGCGCAGGCGGAGGAATGGCGATGGAAATGCGGGTCTACGGCCGCACCGGCATGCAGCTCTCGGTGCTGGGCTTTGGCTGCGGCGCGGTCGGCGGGCTGATGGTGCGCGGCGATCCGCGCGACCAGGAGCGTGCCATCGCGCGAGCGCTCGCCGTCGGCGTCAATTACTTCGACACTGCGGTGCAGTACGGCGACGGCGAGTCGGAAAAGAATCTCGGCCGCATCCTGCAAACCCTCAAACCCGCCAACGCGGTTGTCGGCACAAAAGTCCGGCTGCCGGGTGCTGAATTCGGCCGCATCGCCGACACCGTGACGAAATCGCTCGAAGGAAGCCTCGCGCGGCTGCGTCGCGAGCGGGTCGACATCTTCCATCTGCATAATCCGATCACCGCGGACGGCGGCGGCGAGGCGCTCAGCGTGGAGCAAGTGCTTGGCGAGGTGGTGCCGGCGTTCGAGCGGCTGCGGCAACAGGGCAAGATCCGCTTTCTCGGGCTCACCGCGATTGGCGACACGGCAGCGCTGCATCAGGTCATCGACGCGCGCGGCTTCGACAGCGCGCAGGTGGTCTACAATATGCTCAATCCGTCCGCGGCGACGGCGCTACCAGCGAACTATCCGGCGCAGGATTACGGCCGGCTGTTCGATCACACCAAGGCGGCCGGCACCGGCGTCATCGCCATCCGCGTGCTTGCCGGCGGTGCGCTGTCCGGATCGGCCGAGCGACACCCGATTGCCAGTCCGCCGCCTGAACCGATCGGCTCGGCCATGAGCTACGACGCCGATATCGCCCGCGCCCGCCGCCTGTTGCCGCTGATCGCGGAAGGGTTTGCCGCGAGCCTGACCGAAGCGGCCACGCGGTTTGTTATCGGCAATCCGGCCGTAGGCACCATCCTGGTCGGCATGGCGACGCCGCAACAGTTCGAGGATGCGCTTGCCGCGGTCGAAAAAGGCCCGCTGCCGGCCGCTGCGATCGAGCGGCTTGAAGCGCTGCGACAGGGATTTGTCGGCGAGCCGAGATGATTCACGCGCGCTCGGTGAGCACGCGCCGGACCGCATCCGTCAATTTTGCAAACTCGTCCTCGGCGATGGTGAAGGCCGGCGTGAGATAGACCACCGTCCCGAACGGCCGGATGAAAACACCTTCCGCAACAAAGCGTTGCCGCAGGGCGTTGAGATCCTCGATGCGATCCAATTCGACCACGCCGATGGCGCCTTTGACCCGCACATCCTTGACGCCCGGGAGCTTGCGACACGGTTCGAGACCCACCGTCAGCGCGCTCGAGATTTTGGCGACCTGATCGAGCCGCGGTTCGCGCTCGAACAGGTCAAGCGAGGCATTGGCGGCGGCACAGGCGAGCGGGTTGGCCATAAAAGTCGGCCCGTGCATCAGCGCGTGGGTGGGGTCGTCCGACCAGAAGGCCTCGAACACCTTTTTGCCGGCGATCGTCGCGGCCAGCGGCAGCGTGCCGCCGGTCAGCGCCTTGGATAGCGTGATGATGTCCGAAACGACGCCCGCCTCTCGGAATGCGAACAGCGCGCCGGTGCGGCCGAAGCCGGTAAAAATCTCGTCGAAGATCAGGAGCAATTCGTAGCGATCGGCGGCGGCGCGCAGCGTGCGCAGCACCTGCGCATCGTGAAACAGCATGCCGCCGGCGCCCTGCACCAGCGGCTCGACAATGATGGCGGCAAGCTCGTCGGCGTGCCGCTCAAGCGTAGATTCAAAGGCCGCCGTGCTTCGTTCGTCGAGTGGCAGATCGACCGTGATCTGCTCCGGCAGCAATCCCCGGAAGGCAGCGTGCATACTGCCCCGCGGGTCGGACACCGCCATGGCGCCGGTGGTGTCGCCGTGATAGCCGCCGGTGAAGGCGAGGAAGCGGGTGCGGCTCCGCCTGCCCTGGTTGCGCCAGTATTGCACCGCCATTTTCAACGCGACTTCGACGGCGACCGAACCGGAATCGCTGAAGAACACGCGGTCGAGATCGCCCGGCCCGAGCAGCCCAACCAGCCGCCGCGCCAGGGTCAGCGCCGGTTCGTGTACCAGACCGCCGAACATGACATGGGGCATCTGGTCGAGCTGGCGCTCGACCGCGGCGCGGATGTGGGGATGGTTATAGCCGTGGCAGGCGGTCCACCATGAGGCGATGCCGTCGATCAATTCGCGGCCGTCGGCCAGGACGATGCGGCTGCCGTGGGTCGCGGTGACCGCAAGCGGCGGCGCCACGGTCTTCATCTGCGCATAGGGCAGCCAGACGTGATCGAGCCCTTCGGCGTACCAGGGCGGCGAAACGGCCTTTTTTTGCTTATTTTCTCTGGTATTACCCGACATTCGGCGCTTTCATGCCACCGCGATGCGCTCGCTCGATGAATTCGCCAACGGCAAGCTTGCCGCGCTGGAGCGCGCGCGGCTGCTGCGCACGCCGGTGGTGACGGCGCGCGACGGCATTTTCGCCGAACGCGGCGGCCGCCGTTTGCTCTCGTTCTCGTGCAACGATTATCTCAATCTTAGCCGCCATCCCGCGATCATCAAAGCGGCGGTCGAAGCGGCGCAACGCTACGGCGTCGGCGCCGGCGCTTCCCGCCTCGTCACCGGCAATCACCCGCTCTACGACGAGCTGGAAAGCCGGTTGGCGCGCCTGAAAGGAACGCAAGCCGCCTGCGTTTTCGGTTCCGGCTATCTCGCCAATATCGGCATCATTCCGGCCCTGGCCGGCAGTGGCGACCTGATCCTGGTCGACGAATTGTCCCATGCCTGCATCCATGCCGGCGCCAAGCTCAGTGGCGCGACCGTGCAGCGCTATCGCCACGGCGACGTGGTGCACGCCGAGGCGCTTTTGGCGGAGCACCGCAGCCGTCACGCGCAAACGCTGATCGCCACCGATGGTGTGTTTTCCATGGATGGCGATCTTGCGCCGCTCGAAGAGCTATCGGCTCTCGCGAAGCGTCATGACGCCTGGCTGCTGGTGGATGATGCCCATGGTCTCGGCGTCGTCGGCCACGGCCGCGGCTCGGCCTTTGCCAATGGCGGCGCGGAGGTGCCGCTGCAGATGGGCACGCTGTCGAAGGCGGTCGGCGTCTATGGCGGCTATCTCTGCGCTTCGCGCGCCGTGATCGACCTGATGCGCACCCGCGCCCGCCCCTTCATCTATTCGACCGGCCTGCCGCCGCCGGTCGTTGCCGCCGCCGTCGCTGCGCTCGATCTGATCGAGCGCGATCGGGCCTTGACGGAAGAGCCGTTGCGCAAGGCGCGGCTCTTTACTCGCGCGCTCAATCTGCCGGAGGCGCAAAGCGCCATCGTGCCGGTCATCGTCGGCGAAGCCGAAGCGGCGCTCGCGGCGTCGGAAATGCTGGAAGCCGAAGGCTTCCTGGTCGTCGCCATCCGGCCACCGACCGTACCCGCCGGCACGGCGCGGCTGCGCTTTGCGTTCACGGCGCTGCATCCAGAAAGCGAGATCGAACGCCTTGCGGGAATCGTGCGAACGCGCGTTATTGGGCGCCATTCGTGAGCGCGATCTTCATCACCGCGACCGGCACCGACGTCGGCAAGACCTTTGTCGCCGCGTCCTTGATCCGCCATTTGCGCCAGCTCGGCCATTCGGTCGATGCCATCAAGCCGATCGTCAGCGGTTTTGATCCGGCGCAGGCCGCGACCAGCGATCCCGGCATCCTGCTCGAAGCGCTTGGCCTGCCGGTCACGGCGGACGAAATCGAGCGGACGTCGCCGTGGCGCTTCCGCGATCCGGTCTCGCCCGATCTGGCGGCCAGCCGCGAGGGCCGCCGCATCGACGTCGATCAGGTGGTGGCGTTCTGCCAGGACGCCATCGCGCAAAGCCGCGATGTCCTGCTGATCGAAGGCGTCGGCGGCATCATGGTGCCGCTCGACGGCGAGCGCACCATCCTCGACGTCATGATGGCGCTGCGCCTGCCGCTGATCCTGGTCACCGGCAGCTATCTCGGCACCATCAGCCACACCCTGACGGCGCTCGATGCGCTATACCGGCGCGACATGAGTCTCCTCGCCATCATCGTCAGCGAGACCCCGGGCAGCCCGGTGCCGCTTGACGACGTGGTTGCGAGCATTTCCCGCTTCGCCGAGCCGGTCATCGGCCTGCCCCGCCGGCCGGCCCGGGCTGAGGATTTCGGGGCCGATCCCGGTTTTGGCCGTATTTTTGATCCGAATGTAGGTCAAGCTCCGCGGCGGGATGGGCAAGGCCCACCAGCACGGCGGCCTCGACCACCCGGTCCGGGCCGATAATCCAGGCTGATTCTTGGTCTTGCGGGGGGAATTGCCTTGAAGATACGGAAAACGTCACTGGTGCTGCTGGGTGCCGCGGTCGGTGCGGCGCTGACCATCGTCGCGACCCAGCCCGTTCTGGTCGGCAGCGACGCCGATGCGAAGACGGTCACCAAGCCGGAGGTCTATCGGCTGCTCAATCTGTTCGGCGATGCGTTCGAGCAGGTGCGCTCCCACTATGTCGAGCGGCCGAACGACGCCACGCTGGTGCAGACCGCCGTCAATGGCATGCTCGCCGACCTCGAAGATTCCTATTACATCGATCCGCAGGCGCTGGGTCGCGTCGAGGCCTGTACCGGCCCGCGCTGCGCCACCGCTTTCGGCAATGTCGGCGTCGCCTATACCATGCAGGACGGTCTCGCCACGGTGGTGACGTCGATCGACGACACGCCGGCGGCCAAGGCCGGCATCATGACCGGCGACCTCATTGCGCGCGTCGACGACGAGCAGGTCCAAGGCCTTACCTACCAGCAGTTCGGCACCAAACTGGTCGGCGAGGTCGGCTCGACGGTCAAGCTGACCATCGTGCACCCCGGCGGCGACAAGCCGATCGACCTCTCGATCGTCCGCGACAACGCCACCCGCCGTTCGGTTCGCGGCCGCGGCGAAGGCGGCGACATCGGCTATATCCGCATCATCCAGTTCAACGAGTCGACCGCGGATCAGCTGAAAAAGGCGATCGACGATATCTCAGCGCAAGTCCCGCCGGAAAAACTCAGAGGCTATGTGATCGATCTGCGCAACAATCCGGGTGGCACGCTTGACGGCGCCATTGCGGCGGCCGATGGGTTTCTCGACGATGGCGAAATCGTCTCGATCCGCCATCGCACCTCCGACAAGGTCGAGCGCTTTCGCGCCAAGGCGGGCGATCTCGCCGGCGGCAAGCCGATCATCGTGCTGATCAACGGCGGCTCCGCGGCAAAAGCCGAGATCGTCGCCGGCGCGCTCAAGGACAATCACCGCGCCACCGTCGTCGGCACACGCTCGTTCGGCGAAGGCTGGGATTCGACCACCGTTCCGCTCGGCCCGAACAAAGGCGCGCTGCGTCTGGCGACCGGGCACTACATCACGCCGTCGGGCCGCCTGATCCAGTCGAACGGCATCGTGCCCGACATCGAAGCGCCGCAGGACGTGCCCGATGCGCTGAAGGTGAAAGCCGCGGCCAAAACGAAGGATAAGGACCAGCCGGCGTTGCAGTCCTACATCCCGCCCGATCCAGCGGCCGACAAGGCGCTCACCGCGGCGTATGCCCTATTGCGCAAGAACGTGGCGGATGCGCACGCGCGCTAAATAAACGCGTTTAAGAAAAAAACCGCATCTGCACCACGGTTTCAAACGTACCTTCGAGATTGAATAAGATGTGCAACAGGAACGTCAGCAGCGTCGAGTTGCTACGCCAGCGCATCCAGCCGAGAAACAGGCCGATCACGAAGATCTGCAATATGCCGGTCCAGTCGTATTGAATGTGAAGGCCGGCCCACAAAACCGAGATCACGACGATCGCCGGCCACACCGCGCGTTCCGATCGGG
>DATHHM010000219.1:0-23550 GCA_035317145.1 Xanthobacteraceae bacterium
AAGCGCTTTCGATGACGTTGGACACCGAATCAGGGATGGCGGACGCCCCGGCCAAACGGCCGGTCAAGTTCGGGCTGTCCGGCAAGCTCCTCGTCCTCACGATCCTGTTCGTGATGATCGCGGAAGTGCTGATCTATGTGCCGTCGGTGGCCAATTTCCGCGTCACCTGGCTCAAGGACCGGCTGCAGACCGGCTACACCGCGGCGCTGGTTCTCGAGGCCGCGCCGAACGGCATGGTGCCCGACAGCCTCGCCAAACAAATCCTCGACAGCATCGGCGCCCGCGCCGTCGCCATGAAGATGGGCGAGCGCCGCCGCATGCTGGCCATCGACGACATGCCGCCCGCCGTCGACGACACCTTCGACATGCGCAGCTCAAGCTCGGTCGATGCCGTCGTCGACGCGTTCAAGATCATGCTCAACGCCCGGCCCTATGTGATGCGGGTGGTCGGCCCGGCGCCGATGGGCGGCGAATATATCGAATTGATCATGGACGAGCGGCCGCTGCGCCGGGCCATGCTGCGCTATTCGGGAGACATTCTTCTGTTGTCGCTGGTGATTTCCGTCATCACCGCGGCGCTGGTCTATCTGGCGCTGCATTACATGTTCGTGCGGCCGATGCGGCGCGTCACCGCCAACATGATGGCGTTCCGCGCCGATCCGGAAAATCCCGACCGCATCATCGCGCCGTCGGCGCGCGCCGACGAGATCGGCGTCGCCGAGCGCGAGCTCGCCACCATGCAGAGCGAACTGGCGTCGATGCTGCACCAGAAGAGCCGGCTCGCCGCGCTGGGCTTGGCGGTGTCCAAGATCAATCACGATTTGCGCAATCTGTTGGCGTCGGCGCAGCTGTTTTCCGATCGCCTCGCGACGCTGCCCGATCCCACCGTGCAGCGCTTTGCGCCAAAACTGATGCGGGCGCTGGAGCGCGCCATCGCGTTCTGCCAATCGACATTGTCCTACGGCCGCCTGCAGGAGCCGCCGCCGGAACGCCGGGAAATTCTACTCGAGCCGCTGGTCGAGGAGGTGCACGAGACGCTCAATCTCGGCCCCGATGCGCCGATCCGCTGGATCAGCGCGGTCGAGCGCGGGCTGATCGTGGAAGCCGACTACGACCAGCTGTTCCGCATCCTGCTCAACCTGGCGCGCAACGCGGTCCAGGCCATGGAAAGCCGCGCCGCGCGCGATCCCGGCCGCGACCAGATCCGCATCACCGGCCGCCGCGAGGGCGCCGTGGTCGTCATCGAAGTCTCCGACACCGGGCCGGGTTTTTCGGGGAAAGCGCGCGACCATTTGTTCGAAGCGTTCCAGGGCTCGACCCGCACCGGCGGCACCGGGCTGGGACTGGCAATCGCCGCCGAGCTGGTGCGCGCCCACGGCGGCGAAATCCGCCTGGTCGAAGGCACCATCGGCGCGACGTTGCGGCTCACCATCCCCGACCGCGCCGTCGAACTGAGCGCACACCGCGGCGCCCGCGCCCACGGTTAAGGAAAACGTCTAAGAAAAACGGCTAAGGACCATCCACTATGCTTGCGACGCGAATTATCGGCTGGCTCAGCTTCGCTTTTATCGTCTGCTTTCTCATCTACGGATTTCGCCAAGGCTTTCGCGCCAAGGCCGAAGCCAGGAAAAATCTTTCGCCTCCCGGCGGTAATCCGGGCGGCGATTCCAGCGGCGACAGCGGCCGTTCACCGTGAACCTTGACGGCCACCGGCGCTTGCCAATAAGCGGCGAAGCCTATAGCTAAAACGCGCCGCGCCCGTAGCTCAGCTGGATAGAGCACCAGACTACGAATCTGGGGGTCGGGAGTTCGAATCTCTCCGGGCGCGCCAATTTTATGCCGTCTGCGAACTGACCCGCGTGGGCATCCGATCCGCCGAGCCAAAACGACATATCGTACAATGACTTTGCGACACATTCCTTTGGAAGCAGTCAACCAGTCTGACCTCCAGCGTTTGATCGAGGATCAAGTCGCGGAGAAACGCGACATCGATTACAAACGCGATACCTACAGCAATCGGGATCAAGACTACGGTGAATTTCTTGCCGATATCTCATCGTTCGCAAACACTGCCGGCGGAGAGATCGTCATCGGCATGGCCGAGCAAACCGGCGTGCCGACCGGGTTTTCTCCTCTGCAGATTGATGCTGACGCCGAAGTCTTGCGGCTTGAAAATATCGCACGCTCCGGACTGCAACCGCGGATTTTCGGATTTGCCGTGCGCGCGGTGCCGATCGCGGGAGGCGGATACGCCTTGGTGCTTCGCATCCCGCGAAGCTATAACCAGCCGCACCGGATCGTCCGCCAAGGATCCGGCAACCATCGGTTCTGGGCACGTTCATCGGCCGGCAAGTACGAGCCGAATGTCGACGAACTCCGTGTTCTGTTCACGCGCGCACCGCAATTGGCTGATCGCATTCGCGACTTTCGGTTCGATCGGATCGCGAAAATTCTCGGCGGTGATACGCCGGTGCCGCTGATGGGCGCTCGTCCGCTCATCCTGCATGTGGCGCCGCTTTCTGCCTTCGAAAGTGCGCAGTCATTTCGTCTCGATATTAATCAAGCCCCGCAACAGCTCTTCACTGCGTTTCCACCGATCGGCGCGCAGGTCGGCGATTTTCGCATCAACGTGGACGGATGTTTGGTGCTCTCGAATCGTAGCGCAGACGGACGGACCCACCGCGCGTACGTACAGGCATTCCACAGTGGAATTGTCGAAGCTGTTGACTCGACGTTCGTCATGGGCGAAGGCACCGCACAGAACCCCTATCGTCTTACGTTGATACGCACCGAGAGTACGATTGTTCGCGCGTCACACTCCTATTTGCAGTCGCTTCAGGCGCGCGACGCGCCCGCTCCTTATGTGCTTCTGGTCAGCTTGTTGGGCGTCAAGGGAACGTTCTATTCCTTCGCCATGGCGGCTGGCACGCTGTTCGAGGATGAAGCGGGGATTCTTGATCGGGATCAATTCCACTTCTCCGAACTGGTGATCGACGAAGTCCCACTCGACCCGTACGAATACGCAAAACTGCTACGTCCGCTGCTCGACCAAATCGCGAATGCCGCCGGTCGCGCGAGAATACCGTCGTTCGATCAAGACGGGCGCTTTCGCGTGCGCATTTGATAGCCGAGGCTGCGATGGTATGGGACCGATTGGGCGCGCTGGAACAAGACTTGGCCGACATGACAGTCGCATCAATCGCGCCAGTAATGGCAATTAAGGCAGAGCAAATTTGGATCGCGCTCATCGGCAGTCTCCGTGATAAGGGCGCCAATCAGCGAAGACGATCCGCAGTGCCCACAAACAGAACCCGAAAGTCCGAGCGGGACGGGCGCAGAACCACGAGAAGGGCGGTTGTCAACTGAGCCGTCCGACCTAGGATCAGTCCAAATCGGGAAGCTATCGTCACCGGCTGGTGGCTCCTGACGCCGGGCGACCCCAGCAAAAAGCCCCTGGACAGTCCGCGACTGCGCTAACGGGGCGAGCGGCCTATCGGGCAGAACCAGCGCAGGTTGCTGCTCAGTGCGTGCCGGTTTGCGTTTCGTGGACATGACGTGTCTGTCGGTTTTCCCATTTCATCATCCGCCATTTCAACACGCTGGAGCAATGGAATAACTTGGCTATCTCACAAGAAAATATGATATTTCAATATCTTAGCTTGCATCTTGCTGCGAGTGATGCACGTCGTGTTTCGCGACCGCAAAGTGGACTCCCACTCCACGCAAGGACCCCAGGCCAGGCAAGATTTTGTGCGTATTGCAACTTGCCGTATTTTCCGCAAACTATCGTAGGGCGTGCAAACTAACTGCTGCCTCTTAGGTGGCCGGGGGGCAGTTGTGAACGAGGAGGCAAGTGCGGCCGACGCAAAAAAAAGACGGCGGAAAAGCGACGACAGACAACCCTATGTCCCGTCGCCAGGCGCTCAGCGGCTTATAGATCTTTTGCAGTTAGAGGGGATGACTGCACGCAAACTTCGAAGCGAATTCGAGCAGTGGTTCGTTGACAGGGGAGTTCGGTGGCGCGCGGTGGGCGAATTCTTGTCTGGGAAGAGTGGGGAGTTCTCGGAACCTCGGCTTTTAGCGCAACTCGCCTCGGAGCGGACACAACAGCCGCATGACTATCGAGAGTTCACAAATCTCGGTGCACCGAATTATCTCGTCGCATTCTGCGCAATGAACGTCTCTGGCGTTATCCAGGCTGTACGAGGGAAATACCGGTGCGTGCGACCGGTCACGAATATGCTGACCGGCGAAGAGCAATTGGGTCGCGACACGAGCGGGGATTATCACACTCTCGACTTGCGCTACCATGGAGATTACCAACCTGGAAGCTTCAAGTACAAAACATACAAAGAAAACCATGACCCTCGCGGGTCATGGGAGGGTTATGTCGTTAGTCGAGCACCCTACGTTTTTCTGTTCGGGTTCTGCGTGCAAGGTCTGGATGCCTCGTATTTCCTGTTGCGGCCGCATCCTAACAAGGATCTGTCCGACAAGATGTTAGTGGGGGTCCAATCGCTCGTGCTTTCCCATCCCAAGCCGAATGACGAAAAGCACGGAGTGTCTCGGCAGATCGTCGCTATCAAAGAAGCGTCCTGTAATGTTGATATGATAAATGTTGCTTACGAATGGATCGCACAATGCCGGCACCCCGTTGCCGGCGGGTTGGTCGTAAATTTAGGCGATATGTGGCTAGAAAAGACTTAGTCGCGGCCGTGGCTGCAGCTGTTACAACATTTCGCGAGCGACTGGATGCCCTTGGACCACACTGCATTTGGTGGACCCTGAAACTTATCCGAAAGATCATGCAGGGTCTCATCTCGAACCTTCGCTGTTTCGGGGCTGGGGGCTTGCCCCGTGGGGGCTTGTTCGTGATGGATGACGCCGCCGACGATCGCACGACACATAGATAGATAGTCGCGGGTGTTCAACAAGTGTTGGTGCCAGACCTCGTCAACCGTCTCGACCATGCCGTAGGTCTTCTCGGGACTGAGAATAATCAATGCCATGAACTTCCGGTATTCGCCAACTACATCTCGGGCGAACTCGTCAGACCATTGCATCCGCGCTTTGACGCGCAGTTCGACATCGCTCAAATCCCAGCTTCTGAGGACATCGATACGACCCCTCTGGGCTGGCCCGATCTGATGCAGAATGCTCCTAGCAACCTGGAACACCATCGCTCTCCATAACACGCGGATCCCTATTCAACTATACCGCAGGTAGCCGTCATATTCCAGAAATTCAAACACCACCGGCGGTTCTTTCCCGGGTATGGGACTGTGCCGGGTGCACAGCCGCAAAGTTTCATGTCTCTACGCCGACCCTAGCCTCACTCAGGTAAATTTCCGGCTACTCCACGTGTAAATCCGGACGGGCTTTGAAGGAAGCCTTTATTTATAAGCACTGTACTTGAAACCAAGAATAGCCACACTCATTCCTCCCAGCACTCTATTGCGCACGCTGTTTCCTTATAAGACGATGGTCGCAAGATTTTTGGCGGGCGTGATGACGGTGGCATTCTGGGCTTGGGCGCAGCACGATGTAGACCGGAGATAGGCTATGAGCGGCATCGAAACGAGCCCACAAGCCCCGCTACCGGCGTCGCCGGCGGCCGCGCCACGCGCCTCGCATCGCCTGAGCTTCTGGCTCAAGGAACTCCCCTTCGCCCTGGTGCTGATCCTCACCACGCTCGGCGTCGCCTATACGAGCTTTTCCAAGCAGCCGATCGTCGGTTTCTGGGAGCTCTTGGCGCCGCTGATCGCGCTGGTCTGTATCGGCTCCGGATGGCCGAGTGTCGCCGACCGGACGGCGCGGCTGACTTTGATCGGCTCGCAGGCGCTGCATTGGCTCGCCTTCATCGTGGTGATGAACCTCTTGTTGCTGCCGAGCGTGCAGCGGAATTTCACCGCCAACTCGACCGCGCTCGCGGTCTTTACCTTGCTGGCGCTCGGCACCTTCACCGCGGGCCTGCAGGTGTTTTCCTGGCAAGTGTGCAGCTTGGGCCTGGTCATGGCATTGGCCGTGCCGGCTATTGCCTGGATCGAGAATTCGGCGCTGATCGTCGTCGTGATCTTCGCCATGATGCTCGCCGTCGGTGTCGCGGTGTGGTGGCATTGGCGCAAAAGCGCGCGCGCCGGTCAGGGCTGAGGGCCGAAGTGATGTCGGTGTCCGGCATGTAGCGCATTAAAGCACGCTCTCCGGCGGCGGAATGGGATCGGCGGTTTTGGGAAAGTTCTCGTCCAGCGGCTTCATCGTCTTGAGCAAAGCGATCAGTCCGCGCTTGCGTACCGGTTCGATCACCAGACGGTTTCCCTCGCGGTGCATGATCGCTTCATCGCCCCGCAATTCGAACCCCAGGGGAATACGGACCACTTGGCAGCGGCCGTTGCGGAATAATCTGACGCGTCGTTGCTCGGTCATGGCCTGCTCCAGGCGTGTGTTTGACATGCGACACGATGCGCCAGATCACCACCGGCCGGCGGGCAATCTTCCCTTCAAGATTATCTCACGAAAGTGCCAAGTCCGGCGTGGAAATCGGATACGATAAATAATATGTCCGGGATATTGAGGTCGGAGGACCCCACATGAAATTCGGCGTCGGCCAGCCGGTGCGGCGGCATGAGGATCTGCGGCTCATCACCGGGCAGGGCCGCTACACCGACGACGTGGTGCTGCCGCGGATGACGCAGGCTTTCGTGCTGCGCTCGCCGGTGGCGCACGCGCATATCAAGCGGATCGATGCGAGCGCGGCGCGCCACATGCCGGGCGTGTTGTTCGTCGGAACGGGAGAGGACGTGCGCGCGGACGGCCTCGGCGACGTGCCGTGCACGGTGCCGCTCATGAGCCGCGACGGCAAGCCGCGGCACGATACGCCGCGGCCAGTGCTGGCGCTCGGCAAGGTGCGCCATGTCGGCCAGCCGGTGGCGCTGGTCGTCGCCGAGACTTTGGCCGCCGCGCGCGACGCCGCCGAGGCGATCGAGATCGACTACGAAACGCTGCCTGCGGTGACCGACGCCAAAGCCGCGATCGGCGCTGGCGCGCCGCTTTTGTTCGAGCATATCCCTGACAACATCGTCTTCGACTGGGACAACGACACCGGCGACGCCAAGGCGACCGATGCCGCGTTCGCCAAGGCCGCGCGCGTCGTCAGCCTCGACCTCGTCAACAACAGAGTCGTGGTCAACTCGATGGAGCCGCGCAACGCCATCGCCGAGTATGATCCGTCAAGCGGCCGCTCGACGCTCTACACCGCGACTCAAGGCGCGCATTTCGTGCGCGATCCGCTCGCCGAGCTCGTGCTCAAAATGCCGAAGGACAAGCTGCGCCTGATCACGCCCAATGTCGGCGGCGGGTTCGGCATGAAGGCCTTCGTCTATCCCGAGCACGCGCTGGTGGTGTGGGCGAGCCGCAAGATCGCGCGGCCGGTGAAATGGCAGGAGGACCGCTCGGAAGGTTTCGTCTCCGACAATCAGGGCCGCGACCACATCACACGCGCCGAGCTGGCGCTCGACGACAAAGGCCGCTTCCTGGGTTTACGCGTTTCGGTCCTCGCCAATATCGGCGCGTACTTGTCGCCGTTCGGCTGCTTCGTGCCGACGCGCTCGACCGACCTGGTGTCCGGCCTCTATGCGGTCGGGGCGATCCACGTCAACGTCAAGGGCGTCTGCACCAACACCGTGCCGGTCTGCGCCTATCGCGGCGCCGGGCGCCCCGAGGCGGCGTATCTTCTGGAACGTCTGGTCGATGCCGCGGCGCGCGAGCTTGGCATGAGCCCCGATAAGATCCGGCGCGTCAATTTCGTGCCGCCGTCGGCGATGCCTTACACGTCGGCGACAAAACTCCTGCTCGATTCCGGCGAGTTCGAAGCGATCATGGACCTGTGCATGGACGCGGCGGAATGGTCGTCGTTCGCCAAGCGGCGCAAACAAAGCGAGCGCGACGGCAAGCTGCGCGGCATCGGCATGGCGACCTATACCGAACGCTGCGGCGGCGGCTTCCCCGAAACCGCGTCGATCGAATTCAAGGAAGAGCGCGTCGATCTGGTCATGGGCAACCAGGAATACGGCACCGGCCTCGTCACCGCCTACAAGCAGATCGTCTCCGGCCAGCTCGGCATCGACGCCGACCGCATCGACGTCATCATGGGCGATACCGACCGCACGCCGTCAGGGCTCACCGGCGGCTCGCGCGCGCTCGCGGTTGCCGGCACCGCGCTGTATGAGGCGGGGAAAACGATCATCGGCAAAGGTACGCAGCTTGCCGCGCATCTGCTTGAGGTCTCGGCGCAGGACGTTGCTTTCGCCGACGGCGTCTTCAGCGTGGCCGGCACCGATCTGCGCCTCGATGTTTTTGAGGTAGCCAAGGCGGCGCGCGATCCGGCAAAACTGCCCGCCGGCATGGCGCCCGGGCTCGATACCACCCATGTCCGCGTTCCGCCGGCGCAGACCTTTCCCAACGGCTGCCACATCGTCGAGGTCGAGATCGATCCCAATACCGGTGCTATCGCCATCGCGCGCTACACCGTGGTCGACGATTTCGGCCGCACCATCAATCCGCTGCTGCTCGAAGGCCAGGTCCACGGCGGCATCGTGCAGGGCATCGGCCAGGCGCTCTTGGAGCACGCGGTCTATGACGGCGACAGCGGGCAACTGTTGTCCGGCTCGTTCATGGACTACGCCATGCCGCGCGCCGGCGATCTTCCAAGGTTCGATTTCTCCACCCACAACGTGCCGACGACGTCGAATCCCCTCGGCGTCAAAGGCGCCGGCGAGGCCGGCGCCGTCGGCGCGCCGCCCGCCATCATCAACGCCATCGTCGACGCGCTCAGCCGCCGCACCGGCGTGCGGCATATCGACATGCCGGCGACGCCGCGGCGGGTGTGGGAAGTGCTCAACGCCGTGCACTGAAGGCAACCCGGCAGGATAACTTCTGCGTATTGCATTTTTTGCGGACCATGCCGCGCGAGTCGGAACCCCGGCCGAAAGCCCGGCTTTTCATTCAACCGTCAGACGATATGATGATAGCCTGCTACTGTGAAGGTCGTGTTTCTGACCAGCCAGAAAGGGGAGGGGGCGATGAACGGGGCGACGAAAAAGAACGATGTGTTGTCGATCGAGGAAGTGCTGGCTGCCGAGGCCAAGGAAATCGATGGCGACACGTCGGACACGGAGAAGTTGGAAAGCGACGCCATAGACCAGAAGACACAGGAAAAGCGGTTACGCCTGAACGAAGACCGGCGCGCGCTGCAGAACCTTGGCGCGGAAAAAATCGAATCCCGCAGCGAGTTCTATCGCATCCTCAATAGATTGAACCATGCCGCCTTGTGCCTTTCGGGCGGCGGCCAACGTAGCGCGGTCTTCTGCCTCGGCGTGATTCAGGCTTTGGCCGCATGCGACGTCGACCACCTCACGGCGGATGAGAGGATCCCGCCCAAGCCTGACCAAGAGCAGCCGGAGCAGTCCGAGATAACGCCGGAGAAGTCGCTGCTCGGCCACTTTCATTATCTTTCAACCGTCTCCGGCGGCGGCTATATCGGTTCTTGGCTGTCGGCGTGGCGAACACGAAGTAATTTTGAAACCGTTATCGGCAATTTGACCGGCCGACCCAAAGGGGCGGATATCGAACCGCCCGCAATCTCGTGGCTGCGGGCCTACAGCAACTATCTTACGCCGAAGCTCGGCGTCACCTCGGCTGACGGCTGGGCGGCGGTGGCAATATGCGTGCGCAATTTGATTTTGAATTGGCTCGTCATTATCCCGATTGTTTGCTTTGTGCTGCTCGCTTTGAAGCTGACCGCGACCATCGGGGTATGGGTCGCCCACCACGCGGATGATTCCGAGTTTACGATTCGGCTCGCTCTGTCGGGCGCATTTTTGGGTGCATTTTTCCTTATTGTCGCGCAAGGCTTCACCAACTCCCAGCGCCCGTCGCGGCAGCCGGGTCCTGGCGATGCCGCCGACTGGACCTTCATCCTGGGAGATTTGATGTGGGCGGTCGCTTCCGCGATTCTCCTTACCGTCTTCTTCACGTCGCACTATTTCTGGTCGCGCTTCGAATCTGCGGTCGGCTCCCTCTGGTTGTGTCTTGAACATGCAGTTGACCCCATCGTGCGGCACGTCGGTCTGACTGACATCCTGAATCGTCCCGATTTGAAATTTAAATTTCTGACCATGGCCGCCGTTGCCGGCCTGCTAGTCTACTCGATTGGCTGGATCGCAGGGCTTTTTTTCCGCATGGGTCGTGATTTCATTTCAGGGCTTCGTTCCCGCAAAGGTTGGCGCGATTGTATTTCTGAGCTTCGTTCCGGCGAGGGTTGGCGCGATTTCATTTCATGGCTTCGTTTTCGCGAGGGTTGGCGCGATTTCTTTTGTTGGGCGGCGTCGGGGCTTGTCTACGGGGCATTGATCGGTCTTGGCGCTTATCTGTTTCATTTGCTCACGCCTTATCCGGCGGAGCCTAAAAAGCTTCTGGTTCTGCTGCTCGCGATGACTTTGGGTGTGCCCTGGGTTCTGACGTCGCAACTGATGGCCGGAATCGTGTTCGCCGGATTGGCGAGCTACGAAGACAAAAGCGATCCCGATCGAGAGTGGCTTGGCCGGGCGGGTGGCTGGGTCGCGGCCGCCGCCGTCGCTTGGGCGCTTATCGCCTTCCTTGTCTTTGACGGCGGTTACTTTGTGCAGATTGCATCCGGACCCGTCCATAGATACATCGTCGCTTCGGGCGGCATTATCGGTGTCCTTTCCGGTATCGTCACAGCACTGCTCGGATCGAGCTCGGGCACTGCCGCAAAATCGACAAGCAAGGATCAGGGAAGCTTCAAATCCACATTATACAATATCGTCTTGGCTACGGCCGGTCCGATCTTCGTAGCCGTTCTCATTATCGCACTTTCGGTTGCTCTCGACCTGCTGCTTCTTGGCGATGCCCTCGTCAATGAAATACAGACACAGACGCAGCGGACGCCGACCACGCTGTCATGGACGGAAATTGGCACGTGGCTGGCGATCGGCTTGGTGGTCGCCGCTGTTGTGGGCGGACTTGCGTCGATTTTCGTCAACATCAACAGGTTTTCACTACACGCGCTCTATCGCAATCGGCTCATCCGCGCCTACCTCGGCGCTTCGAACGAAAAGCGCGCACCCGATGCCTTCAGTGGCTTCGACTTCAAGGACAATATTCGCGTCCATCAACTATGGTCGAAAGATCGGGCCGAAAATAAGAACCGCCTGTTTCACGTGATCAATATTGCGCTCAACGTCGTATCGACCAAGCGCTTGGCCTGGCAGGAACGCAAGGCGGAATCGTTCACGGTGACTCCCTTGCATTGCGGAAGCTCATATCTCGGGTTTCGTTCGAGCGAGGAATATGGCGACGCCCTAAAAACCGAACAGGAAAAGCGGGACGCTGCGGCGGGCAGACGCGATTACGGTATCGCGCTCGGCACCGCGGTGGCGATCTCGGGTGCTGCGGTCAGTCCGAACATGGGCTATCATTCATCGCCCTCGATCGCACTATTGTTGACGTTGTTCAACGTGCGGCTTGGCTGGTGGCTTGGTAACCCCGGCGAAGTCGGCGAGAGAACGTACAAAGAGGATGGCCCGCTGCTGGCAGCAAGACCGCTTTTCTCGGAAGCGTTTGGTCTGACCACGGATGCCAGCCCCTACGTTTATTTATCCGATGGCGGTCACTTCGAAAACTTGGGCCTTTACGAAATGGTGCGACGGCGATGCCGGCTTATCGTCCTCGTCGACGCCGGTTGCGATCCCGACTTCGCGTTTGAGGATCTCGGGAATGCAGTTCGAAAAATCTATATCGATCTCGGTATCCGGATTACCTTTGATGACCTCGAAATTCTGAAGAACCGTCCGTCGGCGAGGTCCGCCGGCCGAGCCATGCGTGACGCTGCGGCGCGAGTGATGGTGCTGGCGGCGGTGGAGAGGGATAAAGAGAAGGAGAAAGAAGAAAAGGCAAACGCAACGCCCCAAGGCGAGCCGGCTAGACCGCCGGAGGCAGGTGGAAAAGGGGGCAAGATAACCGTGCCCGCCGAGCCTCCATATTTCGCCGTCGGCAAAATTCACTACAAGCACGCCGATGGATCCACGGCCGGCAATCAGGGCAAACCGGTCGAGAATGGCCACATTCTCTACATCAAGCCGGCCTATCACGGCGCTGAAACAAGCGCCGGAATCCGCAGCTACGCGACGTCGAACCCGAATTTTCCGCATGAGACGACGGTCGATCAGTGGTTCACCGAATCGCAGTTCGAGAGCTATCGCTCGCTCGGGCTGGACATCGGACGCAAAGTTCTTCGCGAAAAGGCCGTGAAGGAAATTCTCAAGTCGTTTCTCAAGCACTGACGCGCTCACGGCGCGCCTGCGGGTTGATTCATTCTTCGGTGCCGCCGAATTCTCCACCTGGGCTTCGCCGTCGCAAGCGACGAAGCCTCCTGCCTTGCCGCATCCCGCCGACGAAAATTAGAGTATAAGGCTCATACCGGGCTTGGGCCGATACGGCTTTTGGTGCCGTAGCGAGGGCGTTTGAGGAGCACATCATGGCGTTTAAGTTGCGGCGAAGGTCCTTCCTACAACTGGCGGCAGGCACCACGGCGAGCTTTGCCGCGCCGTTCGCTCATGCCGCGGCCGCCGGCAATGACACCGCGACCATCGGCTGGCCGAACGACGTGCCGTCGTGGGATCCCAATCAGCGTTTTACGCCGGACGCGCAGCCGATCTTCAAGGCGGTGTTCGATCAGCCGCTCGACCAGGATCCGCAGCTGAAATTGATTCCGTATCTGATCAAGAGCTGGAGCCTGGCGCCGGACGCCTTGAGCATGGCGGTCGAGCTGCGCGACGACGTCACGTTCCACAACGGCGACAAGATGACCACGGAGGACTTTCGCTACACCTTCTTCGAGCGCATCAAATCCGGCTTGAAACTCGACACCGCGAATTCCTGGAAGAAGGTCGACGACATCGTCATCGAATCGCCGACCAAGGCGACCATGAAATTCAACGCGCCGGCGCCGACCGCGCCGCAGTGGATGGCGTTCCTCGGCAGCTATATGGTGCCGAAGAAATATATCGAAACAGGCGGCCTCGATAACTTTCTCAAGAATCCGGTCGGCACCGGGCCGTATAAGCTCGCCGAATACGAATTGAACTCGCGCATCGTGCTGGAGCGCTACGACGGCTATTGGGGGCCGAAGCCGAAGATCGCCCGCATCACCATCGAGATCATCAAGGACCCTTCGGCGCGGGTGGCCGCGATCCAATCCGGCCAGACCGACTTCACCATCAATGTGCCGGTGCGCGAAGCCGAGCGGTTCCAGAAAGAGCCGGGGCTGGCCGCCGAGCTCGATCCGATCACCCGCGTAATTTTGATCCAGATGCGCGCCGATCTCGCCTTCGCCGACAAGAATGTGCGGCTGGCCGCCCATCACGCCATCGACAAGGCGGCGCTGTCGAAAGCGTTCTATGCCGGCGCCGCGGTGCCGCTGTCGGTGCTGGCGACGCCGGGCACGCCCGGCTATCTCACCGATTTTTCGTTCAAATACGATCCCGCTTTGGCCAAGGAGCTGTTGGCCAAATCGAATTTCTCCACGGCCAATCCAGTGAAGATCGGCTTTGCCACCACCAACGGCCAGTTTCCGAGCGACTACGATATCGCGCGTGCCATCGTGCAGATGTGGAAGCAGGTCGGCATCGAAGCCGATTTGCAGACCATCGAATACGCCAAGTATTTCGAGCTCAACCGCGGCAACAAATTGCCGGAGACGACGCTGTACAGTTGGGACAATGCCACGGGCGATCCGGAGATCTTCTCGGGCTACCAGCTCAATCCCAAAATGCCGTTCTCGCCGTGGAAGGACGAGGATATCGGCAATCGGGTGCTCGGGCTGTTCGGCGTCGCCGACTACGACAAGCGCATTGCCGGCTATCGCGACCTGGAGCGCTACGCGGTGGAAGCCGGCGCCACCGTGCCGCTGTTGCAAAGCGTGGTGACGATCGTGCGCAAGAAGAACCTGGCCTACACCAAATATGCCAACGGCTGGGTGCTGCCGCAGACGTTGCGGTGGAGCTGAGGTTTTGCAGCGCTGCGCTTGGTGTAAAGTAGGCGCAGCAAAATGACCGCTACCGTCCTAAAATTGATCGCGTGCCGCTTGCTGGCGGCGATCCCGATCCTGCTGATCGTCTCGGCGCTGCTGTTCTGCATCTTGCGGCTATTGCCGGTCGATCCGGCGGCGATGTCGCTGCCGCCGAACGCGACGATCGAAGAAGTCGAGGCCAAGCGCCGCGAGATGGGCCTCGATAAGCCCTTGCCGCAGCAATACGTGATTTGGCTTACGGACGCGCTGCACGGCGATTTCGGCCGCTCCATTGCGTTGCGCCGCGATGCCGGTTCGCTGGTCGCCGCCACCTTGCCGGCGACGATCCAGCTTGCCGCCTGCGCCATGGCGATCGCGGCGGTCCTCGGCCTCGGCGGCGGCCTTATTCTGTTCCGTCTGCGCGGCACGCCGTTCGAGCCGGTGGCAGACCTCGCCTCGATCGTGCTGCTGTCGATTCCGGAATTTCTCTGGGGACTGATCCTGCTGTTCGTGTTCGGCGTGATGCTGCAATGGCTGCCGTTCACCGGACAAGTCTCGCCAGGGCTGCCGCTGCCGCATATCACCGGTTTTTTGTTGCTCGATTCCTTGCTGGTCGGACGCATGGATGTGTTCTTAAGCGCGTGCCAGCATCTGCTCCTGCCCGCGGTCGCGCTCGGGCTGGCGTTCTCGCCGACCATCATGCGGGTGCTGCGCTCCAGCCTGTTCGACGTTTATCTGGAGGATTACATTCAGCAGGCGCGGCTGCGCGGTTTGTCCGAACGCCACGTCCTGCTCTCCCACGCCCTCAAGAACGCGTCGCTGCCGACCTTGACGCTCGCCGGCGTGCAATTCGGCATTTTGTTCTCCGGCACGCTGTTGGTCGAGGTGATCTATTCCTATCCGGGTATGGGCAACCTGATGGTCGACGCCGTGCGCAACGCCGACCTGCCGCTCATCCAGACCGTCGGGCTCACCTATTGCATCGTCGTCTTGCTGATCAACACGGCCGTCGACAGTCTTTATGTCGTGCTCAATCCAAAGCTGCGGGTGCGCTGATGGCGAGCGCCGTTTTCCGGTCGTTGCACTCGCCGCGGGTTCTGATCGCGCTCGGCATGATTTCTTGCATCGCTTTTTGCGCGGTCTTTGCCGGATGGATCGCGCCGCACGATCCCGGCGACCAGAACCTGTTGGCGATCCTGCAGCCCCCGGCCTGGGCCGGCGGCGGCGACCTGAATTATCCATTGGGCACCGACAGTCTCGGCCGCTGCGTGCTGTCGCGCCTGATTTTTGGCGCGCGCACCGCGATGCTGGTGGCACTGTTCGCGTCGCTGGGCGCCATGATCATCGGCACCATCCTGGCCCATGTCTCCGGCTATTTCGGCGGCGCCGTGGATTGGATCATCGGCCGCCTGGTCGATGTCTGGATGTCGTTTCCGCCGGTGATTCTGTCGTTGATCCTGATGGTCGGGCTCGGCGTCGGCTTGAGCAAAGTGATCCTCGCCATCGTGCTGGTCGACTGGACGCGGTTTTGCCGCGTGCTGCGCAGCGAAGTGCTGATCGTGACCCGGCACGATTATGTCGCCGCAGCGCGGCTCCTTGGCTTTTCCCATTGGCAGACCATCGTCCGCGAGGTGCTGCCGGCGACGACGCCGCTGTTGATCACGCTCATCAGCCTCGAAATGGCGATCGCGGTCGTGGTCGAGGCGATCCTGTCCTTTATCGGCCTCGGTGTCGGCGCCAACACGCCGGCCTGGGGACAGATGATCGCCGATGCCCGGCAATATGTCTATCAATCGCCGTGGAATCTGCTGCTGCCGATTTTTGCGATTTTCCTGACCGTCACCGCGTTCAATCTGCTCGGCGACGGCTTGCGCCGCACGCTTGACGTGCGGCTTGCCGAAACTGGGCGCTGACCATGCTCGCACTGCAAGCCAAGGATCTTGTGGTCGGCGCCCGCATCGACGGCGCGATGGTGCCGGCGATCCGCGCGCTGTCGTTCGATCTGCCGCCGGGAAAAATCCTCGGCCTGGTCGGCGAGTCCGGCGCCGGCAAATCCATGGTCGGCCGCGCCATCGCGCAACTTTTGCCGGCCGGCTTCGAAATCACATCCGGATCGCTGCTGTTCGAAGGCGAAGATCTCGTGCGTATGGCACCGAGCGCGCGGCGCGCGTTGCTCGGCCGCGCCATCGCTTTCATCCCGCAGGCGCCGATGACCTCGCTCAATCCGGTGCGCACCATCGGCGCGCAATTCGACGAGCATTTGGCGCGGCTCGGCGAGCGCAGCCGCAGCGCGCGCCGCGACCGCGCCGTCGCCATGTTGACGACGGCAAGGCTGCCGCGCGCCGGCGAGCTGCTGACGCAATATCCGCATCAATTGTCCGGCGGCATGTGCCAGCGCGTGCTGATCGCCTTGGCGTTTTCCTCAAATCCCCGGCTAGTCATCGCCGACGAGCCGACCACCGCGCTCGACGTCACCATGCATCCGCCGATCCTGGCGCTGATCGCCGACATGCAGCGCCGGCACGGCACCGCGGTCATCTTCATCACCCACGACCTGCGGCTTGCCGCGCAGCTGTGCGACCAGGTCACGGTGATGTATGCCGGCCGCGCCGTCGAGAGCGGGCCGGCGCGCGCCGTGCTCTCCACGCCGGCGCATCCCTATACGCGCTGCCTGCAGCTCGCCAATCCATCGATGCGCGCGGAGCGGCGCTCGCTTTACGTCATGCCGGACCAGATGCCGAGCTTGCGCCAGCTGCGCCATCTACCCGGTTGCCATTTCGCGCCGCGATGTCCGCTTGTCGCGCAAGAGTGCCGCCGCGACGAGCCGCCGAACATGGCCATCGCCGCCGATCATCATGTCGCGTGCATTCGCGCCGCGGCGACGCGGACCATCGCAACGACGGCCGGCGATAGCGTTGCGGCGGGTGCTGCCTGGCGACCGTTGCTGCAAGTCGAAGGATTGCAGAAACGCTATGACGTCGGCGGCGGATTGTTTGCCGGCGCGCGCAGCATTGCCGCGGTGAAACAGGCGACATTCAGCATTGCCGAGAACGAATTCGTCGCCCTGGTCGGCGAAAGCGGCAGCGGCAAGAGCACCATCGCCAAGATGCTGGTCGGATTGGAGCAGCCGTCGGCCGGAAAAATCCTGCTCGATGGCGAGGACCTCACCGTTGCGTCGCTGCGCTGCCGCGCACGAAACGCGGCGAGCTTGCAGATGGTGTTCCAGGATCCGCAATCGGCGCTCAATCCGCGGCGGCGCGTGGCGAGCATCGTCACCCAGGCGATGGAAGCCGGCAGCCGGCACGCCAACTGGGACGAGCGCCTGGCGCGGACCAGGGAACTGCTCGCCGAGGTCGGCCTGTCGACAGATTTCGCCGCACGGCTGCCCGGCCAATTGTCGGGCGGCCAGCGCCAGCGCATCAATATCGCGCGCGCGCTGTGCACATTGCCGAAAATCCTGGTCGCCGACGAAATCGTCTCGGGCCTCGATGTCTCGATCCAGGCGCAGCTTCTCAATCTGTTGGCGCGGCTGCGCGCCGAGCTCGGCTTTGCCATGCTGTTTATTTCCCACGACCTGTCCGTGGTGCGTCACCTGTGCAGTCGCGTGCTGGTGATGTATGGCGGCGAGATCGTCGAAGAGGGTGCCGTCGAGAAAGTCTTTGCCGATCCGCAGCACGCCCATACGCGGGAGCTATTGTCATCGGTGCCGCCGGACGAGCCCGAGGCGGCGTGGCCGCCGTTGCAGGGAAACGCGAGCTAGGGCACGGCCTTATCAGCGCGCCGCCGGCGCTTTTTCGCGGTTTTCGAAAAATTTAACCTTTGAAACTACAATTTGGCGGCAGCTTTCCCGGATCGCGCTATGTCCGAAGACCAGGATACGACGGCGCTCTGCCCCAAGTGCGGGGATCCGTTGATCTATGTCACCTCGGTGCCGCACCCGAAATCTCCCGCAATGCAGCGGACGACGTTCGTCTGCTACCCATGCAATCGCACCTGGAGCTACGCGCTGGCGCCGGCCATGGCCGAGGCCTACGCCGCCAGCGCGGCGCCGCCGCTTGCGCCTGAAATGTCGGACGGCCGCCCCGATCAAGCCGCCGATACCTGACTATTTTTGTCGCGCAGCAGCGCCAGCAGCTCGGATTCGCACGCCTTGGCGCTCTCGACATTGCGCGCCTTGACGTGGCCGAAGCCGCGCATCTTTGCCGGAAGCGAAGCGAGCTCGATCGCGAGCGCGTGATTTTCAGGGGCAAGCGAGGCCGAAAGCTCGCGAAGGATCGCTTCGTAGTCGGCGATCAAGCGCCGTTCCATGCGGCGTTCCTGGGTATAGCCGAAAATATCGAGCGCCGTGCCGCGCAAGGGGCGGAGCCACGTCAAAAGCTTGAAGACGTGGCGCATCCAGGGGCCGAAGGCGCGCTTCTTCGGCTCGCCGGTCGCCGGATCGCGTCGCGCCAATAGCGGCGGCGCCAGATGATAGTCCAAGGTGAAGTCGCCATCGAACTGGCGCTGCAGTTTTTTGATAAAGGCGCCGTCGGTGTAGAGCCGCGCCACTTCGTATTCGTCCTTATAGGCCATCAGCGTGAACAGGTTGCGCGCTGTCGCCTCGGCCAGGCCGGAAAAGCCGCGGGCGAGCTTTGTTTCGGCGACGCGAACCGTTCGCACCGTGTTGCGATAGCGCTGCGCGTAGGCCGCATTCTGATAATCTTTCAGAAAGGCGGCGCGGTTTTCGACCAGGGCGTCAAGATTTTGCGGCTCCGGTGCCGGATCGTCGCGTAACGCGCCGCGCACCAGCGCCTCGACTTGTGCGCGATCGTGGGCGGCGAGGCGGCCCCAGGCAAAACTCCGCTTGTTGGTGTCGACGGCGACGCCGTTCAGTTCGACGGCGCGTTCGATGGCGCCAAGGCTAAGCGGTACGGCACCTTTCTGGAACGCATAACCGAGCATGAACAGATTGGCGGCGATGGAATCGCCCATCAGCGCCGCGGCAAGCCCGGTGGCGTCGATGCTGTCGCCGTCGCCCGCCGCCGCTTTGATTGTTTGCAGCATTTTGGCGGTCTCGAAATCGATGTCCGGCTTGAAGATGAAGGCCGCGGTCGGCTGCGCATGGCTGTTGATGATGGCCTTGGTGACGCCGGCCTGGATGCGCGACAGCGCGGCCGGACTTGCGGCGACCACCGGATCGCAGGCCAGCAACACATCGGCGCCGCCCGAGGCGACGCGTACCGCGTAAAGGTCTTCCGGCTGCGGCGCGAGCCGTACATGGCTCATCACCGCGCCGTTTTTTTGCGCCAACCCGCTGATGTCGAGCACGGTGCAGCCTTTGCCCTCGAGATGCGCCGCCATGCCAAGGAGCGCGCCCAGCGTGACGACGCCGGTGCCGCCGACGCCGGTGACAAGAATGCTGTAGGGCCGCTGCAGCGGCTGCGCTTTCGGTTCTGGCAAACCGGCAAACACGCTGTCGTTCGCCGCAAGGCCGCCGAGCTTGCGCGGGCTGGCGCCGCGAACGGTGACAAAGCTCGGGCAAAAGCCCTTGAGGCAGGAAAAATCCTTGTTGCAGCTCGACTGATCGATGCGGCGCTTGCGGCCGAGCTCGGTCTCGACCGGCAGCACGGCAATACAGTTCGATTTGTCCGAGCAATCGCCGCAGCCTTCGCACACGGCGTCGTTGATGAAGACGCGCTCGGGCGGGTCGGGAAATTTGCCGCGCTTGCGGCGGCGGCGTTTCTCCGCCGCGCAGGTCTGATCGTAGATGAGAACCGTGAGGCCGGCGATGTCGCGCAGCTCGCGCTGCACGGCGTCGAGATCGTCGCGATGGTGGATGGAGACGTCCTTGGGGAAGCCGGCATGCTTCGGATATTTGCCCGGCTCGTCGGCCACGACGACGACGCGGCGCGCGCCTTCGGCCAGCACCTGCTGCGCGATCTGCGGCACGGTCATCGCGCCTTCCACCGGCTGGCCGCCGGTCATGGCGACCGCGTCGTTATAGAGAATCTTGTAGGTGATATTGACGCCGGCGGCGGCAGCGGCGCGGATCGCCATCAGCCCGCTATGCGCATAAGTGCCGTCGCCGAGATTTTGGAAAACGTGGCGCTCGGCGGTGAACGGCGCTTGCCCGATCCAGTTGACGCCTTCGCCGCCCATATGGGTCAGCGTGGCGGTGTGGCGATCCGGCATGAACAGCGCCATGCTGTGGCAGCCGATGCCGGCCATGGCGCGGCTGCCTTCCGGTACGCGCGTCGAGGTATTGTGCGGACAGCCCGAGCAGAAAAATGGCGTGCGCTGGATATTTGACACCGGCGGCGCCGGCTGCTCGAAAGCTTCGAGCCGTGCCAGGCGCTCGTCGAATTGCCAATCCAATTGCGAGGTGTCGCCGAGCCGCTTCAAGCGCGCAACGATGGCGCGCGCCACCATGGTCGGCGTCAGCTCGCCGGTGCTTGGCAACAGGATCGCGCCGGTCTCGTCGGTCTTGCCGACGATGCTCGGCCGGCGCGACGCCTCGACATTATAGAGCAGCCGCACCAGCTGGTTCTCGACGAAGCCGCGCTTCTCTTCGACGACCAGAATGTCCTTGAGGTTTTGCGCGAAGGCCAGCGCGCGCTGCGGCTCCAGCGGCCAGGTTAGCGCGACTTTATAAACGCGGATGCCGAGCTCGGCGGCGCGTTGGTCGGTGATGCCGAGTTCGGCGAGCGCCTGACGCACATCGAGATAGGCTTTGCCGGTGGTGACGATGCCGAGGCGCGGTTGCGGCGCATCGATCACCACGCGGTCGAGGCTGTTGGCGCGCGCAAATGCCTGCGCCGCGGCGAGTTTTGGGCCGTGCAGGCGGCGCTCCTGCTCGACCGCCCAATCCATGCCGCCGCGCGGCCAGCGGATGTGCAGGCCGCCCGGCGGCATTGCAAAATCGCTCGGTATCGTCACTGTGACGCGTTGCGGATCGACGTAAACCGACGCGGAGCTGTCGACGGCTTCACTGGCGGCCTTGAACGCCACCCAGCATCCGGAAAACCGCGACAGCGCGAAACCGAGCAATCCGAGATCGAGATAATCCTGGATCGTCGCCGGATTGAGGATCGGCATCATCGCCGCCTCGAATGCCTGTTCGCATTGATAAGCGGTGGTGGTCGATTGGGCGCCGTGATCGTCGCCGGCGATGGCAAGCACACCGCCGTTCGGCGCGGTGCCGGCCCAATTGGCGTGGCGCAGCACGTCGAGCGAGCGGTCGACGCCGGGGCCTTTGCCGTACCAGATGCCGAACACGCCATCGACCGTGGCGCCGGGAAACAGGCCGACCTGCTGGCTGCCCCACACCGCGGTGGCGGCGAGGTCTTCGTTGAGGCCGGGCTGGAAGCGGATGTCATTCTGCTCCAGCAGCGCCTTGGCCTGCCACAACGCGCTGTCGTAAGTGCCAAGCGGCGAGCCGCGATAGCCGGAGATGAAGCCTGCGGTGTTCAAGCCAGCGGCGCGGTCGCGCGCGCGCTGCATGAGCGGCAGGCGCACCAGCGCCTGAATCCCCGTGAGATAAATGCGTCCGGATTGGAGGGTGTATTTGTCCTCCAGGTTCACGCGCGCCAATTCCACCAAAGCGTCTCCCGTTATTGGCTCAGCCAGGTGACTTTATGACATGGATGCGGCCGGCGCGAGGAGCGCAAATAGGCGAGGCGTGATAGTCTCGTCCCCCATTGCTCTGGGAATGATCCGATTGGGGATGGGTCAAATGGCCATCGAGATCGCAAGACGACTTGCCGCCCTGGGCGTTGGCGCGGCGGTGATTGCGTTGGCGGCACTCATGAGCGGTATCGTGTCGCTACAGGCCGAAGACACCAAAAGCGGCTCCGGTGCCGTGATTGGCGGCCAGCCGACCGGCCAATCCGACCAAAGCTCGGCCGGTAATCAGGCGATGCCAGAGGCCGCGCAGCGCGCCGTGCTCTATGAAGAGGATGCGAGCATTCCGCAGGGCAGGCAATCTGTCGGCTCCGCCGTTTGGCGAACGGAGACCGTCTCGCCCGCTCCCGGACGCCCCACGGAACCTGCAATACGCGCGGATATCGAGATTCCCGAGCGCGGCATGATCGTGACGTGGTCGCTACGCCGCAATAGCGACCCGGCACTTCCAGCGAGCCATGTGATTGAGATCAACTTCAAACTGCCGGCAAACTTTCCTGACGGCGGCATCGCCAGCGTCCCTGGATTCCTGGCGAAGGATACCGAGCAATCGCGCGGCCAGCCGCTCAAGGGACTTGCCGTAAAAGTGAACAACGGATTTTTCATGATAGGGCTCTCTGCCGTCGACGCCGACCGGCAGCGCAATCTGCAATTGCTCAAGGACGAGGGGTGGTTCGATATGCCCATCTATTACACCGACGGCGAGCGCGCCATTGTGGCGTTCCAGAAGGGGCGGACTGGCGCCCGCGTCTTCACCGACGCTTTCGCCGCCTGGGGGCAATAGCGATGTCCGCCGGCTGATTGGCGGCCGATACGCATTGCTTCACGCGGCGATATTCCAATAAAGCTTTGGCAGAAAAGAGCAAGACGCGCCCGCAAACGCGTGGCAATAAGGCCGCCCCGCCGATGACGGCGTATTGCCGTCCGGCCGGATACCATTGCGGCCTTGACCTTCGGCGGGCGAGCCTCGCGCCGCCTGGCTGAGAACAGCGGACTCGCTCATATGATGCAATTGTCAGGTACGACTTTGACCAAGAGAAACGGATCTTTGGGGCATCTCAGCAATGCCTATGTCGGTCTCGCGCTCATGCCGGAAAATGGCGATGGCTCAAAGACCGTCACGCTCAAACGCTACGGCGATTATGAAGTGCGTTTGGTCGATTTTTCGCAAGGCCGATCGACCGCTGACTGTCTTTTTTGGCTGGAACTGTATTGCCATGTGACCCGATTGTCGCTCGACAGCTGCCGTTGCGACGATCTCGACGACGCGGAGGCCGCCGCCGAGCATCTCGTTGCGCGCGCCAAACAGCTGTACGACGGCTTCGAGTAGCCCGCTGACGATCGAATTTGACGTGCCGCTAGGCCTGGGTCGAACGCTTGGCCGGCAGGCGTTCCGGAGAGATTTGAGCGCGAGCCTCGCGCGGTGTCTTGCCGGTCCAACGTTTGAATGCGTGGGTGAACGCGCTGACTTCCTGGTAGCCGAGCAGCCACGCGATTTTGGAGATCGACAGGCTTTCGTCGGTCAGGTAGCGCCCGGCGAGATCGGACCTCAGCTTTTCTAAGACCTCGGAAAAGGTGTGGCCCTCCAACGACAGCCGCCGCGCAAATGTCCGTTGGCTCAATCCGAGCCGGGGCGCGATTTCGCCGGCGCGGCCTTTGCCGTGCGGCAGCAACGGCACGATCGTATTCTCGACGCTCGACCGGAATGAGCTCCGGCCGGCCGGCCGGCGGGACAGCGCCTCGTCGGAATATGAAATCAGCAGTTTGCTGAGATAGGGATCCGCGCTGACGACCGGCATGGTCTT
>DATHHM010000220.1:0-22373 GCA_035317145.1 Xanthobacteraceae bacterium
GACCGAACAGGCAACTCAGCAGATCCTTGAGGCCGCCGAAGCCATCGACCAGGCCGCGAGCGCGCTGGCCAAGGTGACCTCGCCGGATCAGCAGAAGCTGCTCAGCGAGGAAATCCTCGAGCGCGTGGTTTCGATCTTCGAGGCCTGCAATTTCCAGGACCTCACCGGCCAGCGCATCGCCAAAGTTTTGGCGACGTTGAACTTCGTCGAGAACCACGTTACCCGCGTGCTCGAAGAGATCAAGAACCCATCCGCGGCGCCGGCGCGGCGCGACGGCGCACAATATCTGCACGGCCCGCGGCTCGAGATCGACCGCGGCCACGTCTCGCAAGCCGACATCGACGAAATGTTCAGCGGCAATAATTAGATTTTTTGTATTTTTTTTGTATTTTTTGTGCCGGCCTGATCGCCGCAAAGCACGCCAGCGCGACCACGGCGAAGGCCGCAACCACCATCAGGCCGGCGTCGTCCGACGCCCGCTCGACGACATAAGCGAGCACCACCGGCGCCACCGCTTGCACCACCAGGAACGGCCCACCGATCCGCCCGACCAGAAGGCCATAGCCGCCGGCGCCGAACAGCGACAGCGGCACGGTGCCGCGCGCGATGGTCATAAGCCCGTTCGCCATGCCGTACATCACGGCAAAGGCGGCGGCGACAAGCGCTGAAAAAGGCGTGAGCGCGATCAGCGCAAAGGCCACGACCAGAAGGCCGAGCGAAAAGCGCGCGATCCACAACGGATTGAGATTGCGCGCAAAGGTCAGTTCGCAGATGCGCGCCAAGACCTGCGCCGGGCCGAACAACATGCCGATCGCGACCACGGTGTCCGGCGCGAGCCCGAAGCGCTTGAAGATCGCGAGCAGATGCGCCGACAGCGCCGAGGGCACGAAGGCGTAAGCCGCAAAGGCCGTGGCGACCAGCGCGAACACGAGCCCGTATGACGAATGCACGGCGGCCGGCGCTTTTTGCTCGGGCCCGGCGGCGGCAGGTGCCGCAGTTTGCACGCGCTGGCGCGGCAGCGCGAAGGCGTGCAACGGCGCGGCGACAAGGGCAAGGAGCGCCGCGTAGACGAGATAGGTGCCGCGCCAGCCGACTTTATCGATGAGGAATTGCGTCGCCGGCCAGCCCACGGTCGAAGCAAAACCGCCGGCCAGCGTCAACGTCGTGATCGGCGCGCGCGCGCCGGCGCCAAAGATCCGGCCGAGCGTGGCGAAGGCCGGATCGTAGAGCGAGGCCGCCATGGCGACGCCCAGCACCATCCACACCGCGAAATAGGCAACCGCACTTTGCGCGACGACGAGGCCGGCCAGCCCGAGCGCGCCGATCAGCGAGCCGCACGGCATGACGACGTGGCCGCCGTAGCGGTCGATCGCGCCCCCGACATAGCGCGACACCAGGCCGCCGACCAACAGGCCCACGGAGAAGCCGCCCATGGTGAAGGCCTTCGACCAGCCATGATCGGCCGCGATCAGCGGCACCGTGAGCACGGGCGGATAGAAGATCGCGCCCCACGACAGGATTTCCGTAACGCCGAGCACAGTGACGGCGCGCCAGGGACCGACGAAGAAGTCGCGGGGGCTGGGCATCACTATTCCCCTCCCCCTTGTGGGGAGGGGTTAGGGGTGGGGGTCGGGAGGTGACGCATTGTCTTCGACGACTCTTCTGCGGCCGTCTTTTCTTCGGCAGCCGTCTTTGCCGAGAGTCACCTCACGACCCCCACCCCACCCTCCCCACAAGGGGGAGGGAGAAGATTACCGCTGCGGCGCCGGCTGTATCGGCGGCCGGCCGGCGGAGCGCGGCGCAGCACCTTCCGCCGCGCAACGCACGTAGACGCCGGTGCCGTAGCGGCCGGCAACTTCCGGATCGATCCAGCGCAGCACCATGGTGCGACCGTCGAACGTGATGATCTCGCGGTCTTGCGGGCCGCCGGCATCGCCGGGCGGACCGATATAGTTTTTGCCGTTCTGGCTACCCTTGAGCTGCAGCTCCTGCAACTCGGCACTGTCGGCCAGATACATCATGACGCCGCCGCCCGGCCCGCGCGTGATCACCACCGGCTGGCCGCATTGGGAGCGCGCCGCGGCGGTGGTGCGGGCGAGGTCGGCATCGTTGTGGTAGGCGCCGTAGCCCCAGCGGCCCACGACTTCCTCCGGGTGGTACCGCGACGGAATGGCAGGCTGCGCCACCGGCGCGGGTGCCGCTTGCTCGACCGGCGGCGAGCTGGTGGTGCAGGCCGACAGCGCCAGCACGGACAAAGCGGCCACGCTTGCCAGCAACCGGAGATCGCGGAGCGACGCGCCCATGAAAGGTCTCCTCAAAGCTCTGCTTGAGCCGGCACGAAAAGCCGCGCCCGGCTCCCACGAATGCCCCTGTTCTACCCCCGGGTCCTTTCGACTTTGTTTCAAATTATTCCCTCTGGAGCCAGCAGATATGGCCACTAAGGCCCGGATTTGGCGGCTTGCGGGCCGGGCCGGTTGCGCGCGCCGTTGCGGCCGGCCGCGGCACGGGCAGTCTTGCCGCTCGACCGCGCCGATTTGCGCGGATCCTTCAGCGGCGGCGACTTGTGGATGCTCAACGCCCGCATCTGCTCGGGGTCGTGGAAGAAATCGCTGTCGGCGCGCAAGCCCACGGCATGGATGCCGGCGATGGCGCAGATGTCGTCCATCTCGTTGGCGTCGCCGGTAACGCCGATGGCGCCCATCACCTCGCCCGCCTCATCGCGGATGAGCTGGCCGCCGCCTTCGAGGAACAGCGGGTAATCGGCGAGGTTCTCGATCGATTGCATAAACAGCGGCTTCTCGTTGGCCTTCTGCAACACCAGCTTCGACGGCCGCCCCAGCGCCAGCGATGCATAAGCCTTGCCGTAGCAGACCTCGAAACGCAGCATCGAGGCGCCGTCCTGTTTCTGGAACGCCTTCACCCGGCCGCCGGCATCAAGCACGATGGCGCTCATCGGCCGGCAGCGCTCCTTCTTTGCCGTGGCGAAGGTCACGGCAATGATGGTGTTGGCTTGCTCCAGACTGAGCGCGCGCATCTTGCTGTTCCCCTCCTACCGGCCGGCGATCCTGGCACCAAGAATAGACTTTATGACGGCGCAAGACACCCGCCACAGCGCACCGCTGCCGTAAAGCATGGCGCGTGGGCGCGCTTGACAGCGTGCGGGGCAGCCCCTATCTCCGCGGCAGCTTATTGGCACTCAGCGAATAAGACTGCTAATGCACTGTAAAACAACAACTTTCAGTCCAAGCCAATGCCGCCTCAAGGGCGGCGACGAGGGTGAACAATGGCGAAGCTAAAATTCCGGCCGCTCCATGACCGGGTGGTCGTCAAGCGTATCGATGCCGAGGCCAAGACCAAGGGTGGCATCATCATTCCCGACACCGTCAAGGAAAAGCCGCAAGAGGGCGAGGTCGTCGCCGTCGGCCCCGGCGGCCGCGACGAGGCCGGCAAGCTCACCCCGATGGGCGTCAAGGCCGGCGACCGCGTGCTGTTCGGCAAATGGTCGGGCACCGAGGTCAAGCTCGACGGCGACGAGCTTTTGATCATGAAAGAGTCCGACATCATGGGCGTGATCGCTTAAAGCAGACGACGGACGACAGAGGACAGACGACGGAAAAGCAAAACACGGCTTCTTCATCTGTCGTCCGTCGTCTGACGTCCGTCATCCAATCCCAGCATCCCAATCCGAAGGAAGACAAACTATGGCTGCCAAAGATGTAAAATTTGCCGGCGACGCGCGTGAGCGCATGCTGCGCGGCGTCGAGACACTCGCCAATGCGGTGAAGGTCACGCTCGGCCCCAAGGGCCGCAACGTCGTGCTCGACAAGAGTTTCGGCGCTCCCCGCATCACCAAGGACGGCGTCACCGTCGCCAAGGAGATCGAGCTCGAAGACAAGTTCGAGAACATGGGCGCGCAGATGGTGCGCGAAGTGGCGCAGAAGACCAACGATCTGGCCGGCGACGGCACCACGACCGCAACCGTGCTCGCGGCGTCGATCGTCAAGGAAGGCGCAAAATCGGTGGCCGCCGGCATGAATCCGATGGACCTCAAGCGCGGCATCGATATCGCGGTCGCCGCGGTGGTCGAGGACATCAAGAAGCGCTCGAAGAAAGTCGCGTCCTCGTCGGAAGTCGCCCAGGTCGGCACCATCTCGTCGAACGGCGATACGGCGGTCGGCAAGATGATCGCCGACGCAATGCAGAAGGTCGGCAACGAGGGCGTCATCACGGTCGAGGAAGCCAAGTCGCTCGACACCGAAGTCGAGATCGTCGAGGGCATGCAGTTCGACCGCGGTTATCTGTCGCCCTATTTCATCACCAATGCCGAGAAGATGGTGGCCGAGCTCGAAGACGCTTACGTGCTGCTGCACGAGAAGAAGCTCTCCGGGCTGCAGGCGATGCTGCCGGTGCTGGAAGCCGTGGTGCAGTCGGGCAAGCCGCTGCTCATCATTGCCGAGGACATCGAGGGCGAGGCACTGGCCACGCTGGTGGTCAACAAGCTGCGCGGCGGCCTCAAAGTCGCTGCCGTGAAGGCGCCAGGCTTCGGCGATCGCCGCAAGGCGATGCTGGAAGACATCGCCATCCTCACCGGCGGCCAGCTCATTGCCGAAGATCTCGGCATCAAGCTCGAGAGCGTGACGACGGCGATGCTCGGCCGCGCCAAGAAGATCGTGATCGAGAAAGAGAAGACCACGATCGTCGACGGCGCCGGCAAGAAGAAAGAGATCGAGGCCCGCGTCAATCAGATCAAGGCGCAGATCGAGGAGACCACCTCCGACTACGACCGCGAGAAGCTCCAAGAGCGGCTGGCAAAACTCGCCGGCGGCGTCGCGGTGATCCGCGTCGGCGGCGCCACCGAGATCGAGGTCAAGGAGAAGAAGGACCGCGTCGAAGACGCGCTCAATGCCACCCGCGCCGCGGTCGAGGAAGGCATCGTGCCGGGCGGCGGCGTGGCGCTGTTGCGCGCCAAGAAGTCGGTCGGCAAGCTCACCAACGCCAATGCCGACGTCCAAGCCGGCATCAACATCGTGCTGAAAGCGCTGGAGGCGCCGATTCGCCAGATCGCCGAGAATTCCGGCGTCGAGGGCTCGATCGTGGTCAACAAGATATCGGAGAACAAGTCCGAGACGTTTGGCTTCGACGCGCAGACCGAGGAATACGTCGACATGCTCGCCAAGGGCATCGTCGATCCGGCCAAAGTGGTGCGCGCCGCGCTGCAAGACGCAGCCTCGATCGCCGGCCTCCTGGTCACGACCGAAGCCATGGTCGCCGAAGTGCCGAAAGATCAGCCGGCCATACCGGCGATGCCGGGCGGCGGGATGGGCGGCATGGGCGGGATGGGCTTCTGATCCCATCCGCAATCAAATGATGAAAAGGCGCGGTGCGAACCGCGCCCTTTTTGTCGGGTGAGTATAGCGCAGCGAAACCCGCTACCGGCCTGCCGATGCGGCGAAATCAATTCGTCATCAGGTAAAAGCGTAGCGTAGCGGGGCCGGTGAATTCGACGGTATCGCCGCGGCGCCGCCAGTTGGTCATATGGACCAGCATGTCCAATAGATCGTCATCGCCGGCGACGCGCTCCGGATCGCATCGCGCGTTGTCGCGCTCGCCCGGCGTAATGACAATCGTGCCGTTGCCGACGTCGGCGCGCCCGCGCACGCTGCCGCACCACAAGTCGATCGCGGCCGTGCCGTCCTGTTCGATCGACAGCGACGGCAGGCGCTTGGTGCCGCGCATCGGCTTGCCGTCGAGCAAGAGCTCGCTGCCGAACGGAAAAGCAGTCTCGGCGGCCGTCGCGGCAAGCGGGATGCCGGCGAAAACCGCAACAACGAGCCAGCAGGCATAGGGCCGGCGCAGCATTGTCGTCTCCGGGGTAAGGTGCGGGAAGGATGCTCCGGTCGATCAATTGGTCATCGCGCGGAAGCGCAGCGTGGTGGGGCCGATCAGTTCGATGACGTCGCCGTCGCGGCGCCAGTTGGTCACCTGCGACAGCGCCGCCAACAACGTTTGGTCGCCGCTTTGGCGTTCCGGCGTGCATTGCGCCGGCTCCGCCGGCTCGGCGACGATGGTGATGGAACTCTCGCCGACGGTCGCCGACGCATGCGCGCTTGAGCACCACAGGTCGATCGCCGCGGTGCCGTCGTCCTGGATCTCGATCATCGGGATGCGCTTTGAGCCATAGAGCGGCTCGACGTCGAGCATCAATGCGGTGCCGAACGGAAATGCGTCATCGGCGGCGCCGGCCGCCCCAAGCGGGCAGAGCAGAACGGCCGCAACGAAAAAGCCGAGGCGACGCCGGGAGACCATCGTCACTCCGATCAAGCAGAAGCGCGAATGGCGAATAGCGAATTGCGATTGGATTGGCTAGAGGCGAATGGAGGGATCAGCGGCGAATGGCGAACGGAGAGATCCCTCCCCATTCGCCACTCGCCATTTCGCCACTCGCGCGCTCAAGCCTTCGGCAACACCGCGATGCCGGGGAAGAACAGGTAACAGGCCACCCCGATCAGCACGAGATAGACGAGGAGCACGAGGGTCCAACCGAAATTGTGGCGGATCACCTCGCCTTCGTTGCGGACGAACTCGCTGGTCGACACGCCGACGCTCGCGGTCTGCGGCGCGATCGGCTTGCCGATCTCGGCGCCGACCGAGTTCATGACCGGCAACAGCATCAACGGGAAGCCGAGCAATTGCCCGACCAGCGCCTGGAATTTTCCGAACATGGCATTGGTCGAAGTGTTGCTGCCCGACAGCGCGACGCCGATGAAGCCCAGGATCGGCGCCACGACGATGAAATATGGCCCGAGCGCGGAGAAGGCTTTGGCGAGCGAGCCCGCCATGCCGGAGAAGTTGAAGACGAAAGCCAGGCCGAAGATGAACACGCCGACCAGGCAGGCGCCCCACATCTGCGACCAGGTTTTCTTGAAGATTTCGACGATTTGCGTGCCGTTCACCCGCAGCAATAGCGCCACGATGATCCAAGAAGTCAGGATCGCGGTGCCGCCGACAAACGGCTTGAAGTCGAACGCGGCGGTGATGGTGGCGCCGGCGGTGATCGAAGACGCCGCCGAAACCGCCAGGTGCAGCCAGTTGATCGCGGGCAATGGCGACCACGGGCCGGTCCACAGCACGACCACCACGACAAGCACGATGATCGGCAACCAACCTTGGAACACCTCGCCGGCCGACAACCCATGGCCCTCGGCGGCCGCTTCTTGCGCCGCCGTCACCGGGACGCCGCCATAGCCGAGCGTTTGCGCCGGATGCCAGAACTTGAGCAGGAGCAGAAGGCAGGCGAAGCAGATGATGGCGCCGATGACGTCGGGCAGATACGGCCCGAGATAGATCGAGGTCGGCAATTGGCCGGCGATATAGCCAAGCGAGCCGACCACGGCGAGCGGCCAACCACCCATCATGCCTTTCTTGCCGCTGACCAGATAGAGCAGGATCCACGGCGGCAACAGCGCGAGAATGGCGACGATCTTGCCGACCGAGCCGGCCAGCGCCAGAAGCGGCATGCCGGTCACCGCGGCCAAGGCGATGATCGGAGCGCCGAGCGCGCCGTATGACACCGGCGCATTGTTGGCGATCGCGGCGACGCGGATCGCATCGAGCGCCGGAATGCCGAGCGTGATCAGGATCGGCGCGACGAAGGCCCACGGATAGCCGAAGCCGACCAGACCCTCGAGCAGCGCGCCGAACGCCCAGGCGAACAGAATGGTCTGCACGCGCACGTCGCGCGTCCCTTGCTGGATCAGCCAGCGCCGCAGCTTGTCGAAGGCGCCGGTGGCGACCAGCGTGTTGAACAGCATCACTCCCCAAAACGTGATCCAGTCGACGTTCCAAATGCCGGTGGCGGAGCCGTAGAGATAGGCGCGCAGCCCATCGTCGAGCGGCATCTTCCACACCCAGAGCCCGAGCAGGAACGTAACGATAGAACCGATCAGCACCGCGAGCCACGCCGACATGCGAAGTCCCGCGAGCAGAAACAGCAGCAGCACGACCGGAATGAGCGCGACCAGCCAGGTCACGAACAGGTTTCCAGTCGGATCAAGAATTTGCGTGAACATGAACCGTCCCTCCCAGCTTAGGACCAGCAAGCGGCCTTTATCGTTGCGCCGTTCGTTGGCCGAACGTGCGGCGCGTCAGAATGCGCCTGCCGGCACGAGGAAAGCAAGATTGGCTGTTGTCCCGCGACAAAACATCAAGTGGTTTCCTCGGCATTTGCTATCGCACGATTGGCCACGTATATCGCGCGCCGAATAGCTTTATGATATTGCAATGCACCAATATGGTTTTGGCCGTTGCAGCGTATGAAACCGCGCCGGTGCGCGTCGATTGTTCCGCATTGCACCGCGTTCCTCTCGTCCACCTCGGAGGTTCTTCGTGAAAAGTCTGGTCGCGACACTGGCCACGATCTGGCGGCTGGCCGTTCCTTATTTTCGCTCCGAGGACCGCTGGGCAGGCCGACTCCTGCTCGGCTCGGTCGTTGCCATCCAGCTGTCGCTGGTCGCCATCCAGGTGATCCTGAACCTGTGGTACAATCGCTTCTACAATACGCTGCAGGATCGCAATTTCAGCGCTTTCGTCAGCGCCGTCCTGTTTTTCTGCGTGCTCGCCGCGATCTATACCGTCCTTCAGGTTTACCAGAATTACCTGAATCTGTGGCTGCAAATCCGCTGGCGGCGCTGGATGACGCAGACCTATCTGCAGCAATGGCTCAACACCGCGAACCACTATCGCATGCAGCTTCTCGGCGATGCCGCCGACAACCCGGATCAACGCATCGCGGAAGACATCCGGATGTTCATCGATTCGGGAGCGGGATTTGGCGGCGGATTCGGTATCCTGCCCATCGGCCTCGGCCTGCTCAACGCCGTCGTGACGTTCTGTTCCTTCGTCGTCATCCTCTGGAATTTGTCCGAAGCGGCGCCGCTGACACTTTTGGGCGTGACGATCCACGGCTATCTGGTACTGGCCGCGGTCCTCTACGCCATCGTCGGCACCACGCTCACCCACCTGATCGGTTGGCCGTTGATCATGCTCAATTTCCGGCAGCAGCGTTTTGAAGCGGATTTTCGTTTCAATCTGGTGCGCTCGCGGGAAAATTCCGAACAGATCGCCTCGCTACACGGCGAGGCCGCCGAGCGCGAGCGCCACCTCGGCCGTTTTGGCCTCCTGGTCTCGAATTGGATCGCCATCATGCAGCGGACCAAGAAGCTTACCTTCTTTACGGCGAGCTATTCGCAGGCATCGGTGATCTTTCCCTATGTCATGGTCAGCCCGACCTATTTTTCCGGTGCGATGCAACTCGGCGGCCTGATGCAAACTGCGTCCGCATTCAACAATGTGCAGAACTCGCTGTCGTATTTCGTCAGCGCATACCAGCAGATTGCCGAATTTCAGGCGGTGGTGACGCGGCTGTCGGGGTTCGAGCGCGCGATCGAAGCCGGCCGCGCTGCGGCGCTGACGCCGCCGGTCATCGAAGTCGTGGCGCGCGAAGCAGGTCCCGCGATCGCGATCGACCATCTCGCCGTCCGCCTGCCCCATGGCGAGCCGCTCCTCAATGCCGAGCAGCTCGCGCTCAATCCCGGCGATCGCGTTCTGGTCAGCGGTCCGTCGGGCGCCGGCAAATCGACGCTGTTCCGCGCCATTGCCGGCATCTGGCCGTTCGGATCGGGCCGGGTCAGCGTGCCCATGGAGGCCAAGGTCATGCTGATGCCGCAGCGGCCGTATTTCCCGCTGACGACGCTGGCCGCGGCGATCACCTACCCGGCCAAGGCCGGTACGTTCGACGACGCGCGGCTTACGGACGCGCTCACCGCTGTGGGGTTATCGCGACTGGCGCCACGGCTCGCCGAGGAGGCGCACTGGAATCGCATGCTGTCGGTCGGCGAGCAGCAGCGGCTCGCGATCGCGCGCGCGCTGCTCTACGCGCCGGACTACCTGTTGCTCGACGAGGCGACGTCGGCGCTCGACGAGCCCGCCGAGGCGATGCTGTACCGCCTGTTGCAGGAGCGGCTGCCGGGCACGGCTATTATTTCGATCGGCCATCGTACGACGCTCGCCGCCTTCCACCGCCGCCGCTTCGCCTTCGTGGGTGAGCAGAACCGCTACGACGTGCGCGACGTACCCCTGGTCTAGTTTTTTCGTTGGAGCATGATCTTTTCGGAAAACCGGCATCCACTTTTCCGGATCATGCTCTAGGCGGCCGAATAGCTGCAGCGGACTTCAAAAACGAAAAGGCCGGTGGCGTTTCCGCCACCGGCCGCGTCAGTTTGCGAGTTCAGCCGCTTACTTCAGGTTGGAAGCGAAGTCCACCGAAGCCGAGAGTTTCGCGATGAAGGCCGCGCTGCACCAGTTGGTGCCGAGACCGTTCGGGTTCTGCGCCGTGACATTGGCCGGCGAGAACGTGGCGTTCTGCGCGCTGGTAAACACGTTGCACTGCGCCTTGGTCAGGTTGGAGTCGTAGTAGCGCAGGTCAAGCGTGAGCACTTTGTAGGTGATGCCGAGACCCAGGTCCCAGTTGGTGTAGCTGGTGTACTTCACGCCACCCGGGAAGGCCGGAGGTGCGGCGTAGAACAAGTCGCTGGTGCCGAGATCCCAGTAACCCAGGTCACCGGAGACGTACATGCCGAGCCCGTTCTGAAACCAGGTGCCCGGAGCGGTGAAGGTGATATTGCCGACCGAATAAGCACCCCAAGCGCCGGTGTTGACGACTGACGGCGAATACCATTCCTGGAAGTTGACCGACCATTGATCATTAATGGTGTAGGTAGCCTTGCCGTAGACTTCCCAGAAGCTGGCGTTCTGCTTGGCGACGTTGCCGCCGAGCGGCTGGATACCCAGACCCGGCACCGAGCCGACGACACCGGCAGGCGTGATCACCGCCGGACCACCGCCGAGTGTGGTGCAAAGCGCCGGCGCGTTGAAGCACTGGCCGCCCGGGTAGAAGTAGTACCAAGCGCCGAAATCGAGGGCGAGCTTGTCGAAGGTCGGGCGGATACCGCCGTAGAAGTCGACTTCCGCCGCCGCGTTGTTCGGGAAGTTGATGCTCTCGCCCGAGATGCCGCCGTAGCTCTGCCAGTTGGAGGCCCAGTTGTAGCGCAACTCGAAGCCGGCCTGCGTCGACGGCTTGTGGTTGGACTGGCTGACGCCGCGGAAGTTGTAGTCGGTCATCAAAGCCGCAGTGACCACCACGTCCCAAGGTGACGGCGGAGGAGCCGCCGCCGGCGGAGCCTTCACGGCCATATCTGCTGCCATGACGGAAGAGGACGCCAGCCCCGCCGCCAAAACTAATGAGTAAGCTACCTTTTTCATTGTAAGCCCCTATTTGTCCCCTGCACCGGACGACGATGTCCCCGAAGGCCGGCTACAGCACCATTTTTGTCGAAGCAAACTCGCACCTGACATGTCAGGAGTTTTCAATGTGAAAGCCGTTCAGCCAAGTCTAAAACGACAGCAACTGCCGCCTTTTTATGCGTTTTCGGCCGGATTTCGCATTAAGTTAATGAGTGTGGCGCGAACGCTACACTTTTGGGCCTGGCAACTCCTTTGCCGTCGATATTTTCATTGCGGCGAGGGCTGGAATCCTCCCCGCCACCGGCCTTCCCTGCCCCACTGTGGATAACCGTGCACGCCTTAGGCCTTGATCGGACGGCCGCGGCGCTTAGTTTTCCATGATCGGCATGCCGGAAATGGTTGCGGCGCAGGAGATTCGGTCATGAAAGCAGTTGTCGACGGTCAGGTTATTGCCCAGAGCAACGATGTCATCGATTGCAAGGGCTATCAGTACTTTCCAAGTGTCGCGGTGCGCATGGATTGGCTGCAAAAGACCGAGAAGACCGCAGACGATCTGAAATGCCCCCACGGCGTGCAGTTCTACGACGTCGTCGTCGACGGCAAGCGGCACGCCCGCGCCGCGTGGTCCTACGAGGCGCCGCGGCCGGAGATGAGCGCGGTCGGCGGCCGATTCGGGTTTTGGCAGGACGTCGAAGTCGCGTAGCCCGAAATCCGGACGACCTACGCCGCCTTCTTGCGATTGGCCTCGAGCCGGGCATCGACCAACGCCACCTGGGCGTCGATCGCCGGATGGCTCAAGCCCTTCTGCCGGGCGATGAGCTGGACCAGCTTGTCGGCGCGCTCGATGTACTGCGCGCCGTTTTGCAGCGCGCGCGCCGCCGATGCCGGCCGAACCAGCGATTGAGCTGCGGCGGCATATTTCTCGAACGGCACGAGATCCTCCGGCTTGGCGCCGAGCTTGACGCAAAGATCGAACACGAAATTGTAGACCGAGCGCGAGGTTTCGAGGTCGCTCCACACCGCCTCTTGCGCGGTGCGCATGCCGTCCTTGGTGACGCAGCGATAATTGCCGGCAAGCAGCATCGACCATTTGGCGAGCGGCACGAAGATCGAATCGTAGACCTTGAGTTTTACCGGCAACTCGATCTTGTTGCCGTCGCCGGGGTCATAACGGATCGCCTCGATCTCGTCCTGCAGCTGGCGCAGGATCGCGGTCGATTTTTCGTCGTCGAACCTCGCCACTTTGAAATTGGTCGGCAGCGTCACCATCAGCACGTTGACCTTCTCGTCGGGCGGGCGAATCGCTTGCGGGTCGGGGCTGTTGAGCGTGATGGTCGCGGGATCGAACGAGTCCCAGACCGTCGGATCGGTATAGGCGGGCTTGAGCGCATCGTAGTCGAGGCCGGGGATGCGCTTGACGTAGGGCAGCGGCGGCATGTTCATGATCGACATGCACGGCACGCGCGATTTGGCGACCGCGTCGAGCAGCTCGCGCACGCCGGCCGAACGGTATTGCGGCTCCTGCATGCACAAGCCGACCAGATCGTAGTCCTTGGGATTGACGCCCGTGGCCGGCCCGGCGGTGACGGCGCCGGGAAGCTTTCGCGAGTCGAGCTCGACCGGATCCTTGCGGCCGCGCACCGGCAAGCGCACGCGAAAGCCTTCGGCGTTGATCAAATCGGCTTCCGCCGGCAGGCAGACCAGATGCAGCCTATGGCCGCCGAACAGGAGTTTTGAGGCGAGCAGCGAGCCATAGGACGCGCCCATCAGCAGGATGTTGTAGGTCGGCATGACGCACCTCCCGGAAAGCGAAACGGCCGGCCATAACCGGCCTTGGACCGGCGCCAACGCGCCGGCCATCCTTGTATGCCGCTGATGCTATTGGCCTCGCCCGGCCGTTGCAATGCAGGCCGGCACGCTCAGGCGCGGCGTGTGGCAAAGGCCCAACGCCGCGCCGTGCGATTTAGCGAGACGCGTCTAGCCGTTGCCGACGTCGGTGCCAGGCTTAGGCGGTGCGGGATGTGGCGCCGCCGCCTCGGGCGGTGGTGATGGAGGAAGAGGCTGCGGGTTCAAAGCCGGCTTGGGCCTGGGCTTCGGCTTGGGCTTGGCCGCCGCCGGCGGCGGCGCTGGCGGAAGAGGTTGCGGGTTCAAAGCCGACTTTTTGGGCTTGGACGCGGGCTTTTTCTTCTTCTTTGCGGGCTTCTTCGGCGCCGGCTTCTTTCCGTACTTCACGACTTTCTTGTTTTTGCGTGCCGGAGCCGCCTTTTTCTTCTTGCCCGGTTTCTTCTTCGCCTTTGCTTTCTTCGCCATGATCGACCTCCCGATCGTTGGATATGAAATCAGTTCGCCCGGAGCGCGGGTGGACGTACCCCCCCGGTGGCCCAATCGATCAACTCGACCGTGTGGACGGCTGGAAGTTTGGTGCCCGCCGCGATCTGCGTGATGCAGCCGATATTGCCAGCCGCGATCAAATCAGGTCGCAATCCTTCGATAGTCCTGACTTTGCGCTCGCGCAACCTTCTTGCAAAGTCGGGCTGCAAAATATTGTAGGTGCCGGCCGAGCCGCAGCACAGATGACCGTCCGGCACGTCCTTCACGACGAAGCCGAGCTTGCCGAGCAACTCCTTCGGCTGCCGGTTGACGCGCTGGCCGTGCTGCAAGGAGCACGCGGAATGGTACGCCACAGTGAGTTGCGGCATGTCTCGCGCAGGCTTGAGCGGCAGCGCGGCGAGATATTCCGAAACGTCCTTGGCCAGGCCTGAAATGCGGGCGGCGCGCTCGGCATAGGCCGGATCGGTCCGCAGCATAAAGCCGTAATCCTTCACCGTTGTGCCGCAACCCGAGGTGTTGATGACGATGGCATCGAGGCCTTCGAGTGCCGTCCAGGCGTCGACATTGGCGCGCGCCTGCGCCAGCGCCTCGTCGTCGCGGCCCATATGGTGGACCAGCGAGCCGCAACAGCCGGCGCCCTTGGCCAGCACCACTTCGATGCCGTGGCGCGTCAGCACGGCGATGGTGGCGGCGTTGATCTGCGGCGCCATCACGTCGTTGACGCAGCCGGCGAGCAAGGCGACGCGGCCCTTGCGCGCACCCGCAGCGGCAAACGTCTGCGGCCCCAGCGGACGCCGCGGCCCGCGCCAGGGCGCCAGGCGGAGCATGGCGGCGAGCCGGGTCAACCCGATCGCCTCAAGAAGCGGCGCCAACGGTTTCGCCGGGAGTGCCGCAAAGAGCGCCAGCCGGAAGCGCTGCGGATAGGGCAAGAGCCAAGCCAGCACCGCGCGCAGCAGACGCTCGACCGGCGGGCGGTCATAGGTGTTTTCGATATGGACGCGGGCATGGTCGACCAGATGCATGTAGTGCACGCCCGACGGACAGGTCGTCATACAGGCAAGGCACGACAGGCAGCGGTCGATGTGCACGACGACGTCCGCCGTCGCCGGCCGGTCGTGCTCCAGCATCTCCTTGATCAGGTAGATGCGCCCGCGCGGCGAATCGAGCTCGTTGCCGTCCAGCACATAGGTCGGACAGGTCGCGGTGCAGAAGCCGCAATGCACGCAGGCGCGCAGGATTTTTTCCGATGCGGCGGTGTCCGGATCGGCGAGTTGGGCGAGGGTAAAGGACGTTTGCATACTAACTTTGCTTCGAAAAGGCGCGATCGATCAGAGCGTATAGTTCGACCGGCGAATTGGTCATGCCGAATATGCCCAACTCCTGTGCGGCCTGCCCGTAGTTCTCTATCGCTCGGTGAGTCGTGAATAACACTATTGGCGTTTGGATTTTTAAGTCTTTCAGTGTCGAAACTAGCTTCAGCCCAGCATCGGGACGATAAAGTCCAAGTCCTTCCCAGCGTCCCATGTCCGAGATGATGAGATCGAACTTAGTATTACTTACGGATAAAATTGCCTCAGCGGTCGTCTCAGCCAGAATGACCGAATGTCCGTCTTGTATTAGTTTTTGGATCTGCAAAGCATTGCCATCGGGCTTATCGTCAACCCACAAAATATTTTTGTGCGTTACTGTCTTTTGCGGCTGTATTTTAAGGGGTGATGGCTTTCCTCCCTCTTCCAGCTTACTTAAGCGCTCCTGCAAATCGATTATTTGCTTAGTGAAGCTCTCAGCCGCAGATGCAATCGATATTTCCATTCCGCCAATTTTCACACTAACCTGTCGCGTCCTTGCTAGATCAATTAGGACCGGGAATAGCCTGTACGCGGCATAGATGGCCACGCCGCTCAAAAGGATTGTCGACCCGCTTGCTATCAATCCGAGTACAATTTGAAGCCATGGCGGCCCAACATTTGTCGTAGAGGACTGATCGGCCATCTCTTAAACTCCCGCCCACATGCGCCCGGCATTGAGCACGCCTTGCGGATCGAAACCTGCCCGCACCCGCGCCGTTAGCGCGGCCAGCGCCGGCTCTTCGGGCGTAAAGACGTCGACCGCGGCGCGGACGGCGGCCGGCGCGCGGATCAGCGTGGCGTGGCCGCCGGCAGTCGTGACGGCACCACGCACCAGCGGCGCGCGGGCATCGTTCGAAGCCGGCAACGCCGCCCAGATCAGCCCGCCGACCCAGTCGTAAAAAAGCTCGGCGTCGGCTTTTTCCGCGAGCGTACGGCCGACGTCGGTGCCGTGGGTCGGCGCCGTCGAGATGCGCCAGAGATCGCGCGTGCCCGCCGGTCCCGCAGCCGCGAACGGCGTAACGTCGCGGACCGCGCGCCACAGCGCGCGCGATGCGATCTCACCAAGCGAACCGAGCGTGCCGAATGGCGCCAATAGCTTCTCCAGCACGGTCTTGCGCTCCACGACCGAAGGCGCGACGCCTTCGACGCGGAATGCGGTCACGGCGGTTTGCGCTGAAGCAATCTCGGCAATGCGCGCAGCCGCAATTGCCGGCAGATGCGCCGCTGCCGAAACATCGGCGAACGAGCCGGTGGCCGCCGCCATGGCTTTCCGTGCCGTGACATCGTCGAGGCTTTGCACCAGCACCGTCGCTTCGGTCTCGGCCCGCGGCAGCGTCTTGATGGTCACGTCGGTCATGGCCGCGAGCGTACCCCACGAGCCGGCGATGAGCTTGCACAGGTCATAGCCGGTGACATTCTTGACCACCCGGCCACCGGACTTGAACGTTTCGCCGCGGCCGGACACGGCCGTGAAGCCGAGGAAATGATCGCGCGCGGCGCCAGCCTTGATGCGGCGCGGGCCGGACAGGTTCGCCGCCAGCACGCCGCCGATGGTGGCGGCGCCGGTCGTCGTGCCCAAGAGCGGCCCATAATCCATCGGCTCGAAGGCGAGCTCTTGTTTGCTTGCCGCCACCAACGCCTCGATCTCGGCAAGCGGTGTGCCGGCTCGCGCCGACAGCACCAGCTCTTCGGGCTCATAGAGCGTGACGCCGGTGAGCCCGGAGAGATCGAGGGTAGCGTCCCATTGCGCGGCGCGGCCAATGGCGCGCTTGGTGCCGTGGCCGACGATTTCGAGCGCTTTGCCGTCGGCGAGCGCCGAACGGATCGCCTGCTCGACCTCGGTGGCATCGCGCGGTTTGAGCGTGTCGACCATCGTGCGATCATTCCGCGGCGTCGGCGACGAGCGTGGAACGGGCGAAGGCCGGCATGACCTCGCCCGCGAAACGGCGCAGCTGCGCGCTGCCGCCAGCGACGGTGAGCAGAACATACGCCACGCCAGCCTTCTGCAAGGCCGCAAGGCTCGCGCAGATCTCATCCGGCGTGCCGTACAGCGCGTGCTCCTCGGTGCCGCCGGCCTTGTCCGCATAGGCGAGCACATGCGAGCCGCCTTTGGCCGCGGGCTTGCGCGACACATCGACAGTGCGCTGGGTATAGACGGCCTGGCGCTTGAGCGCGGCCTGTTTGTCTGCCTCGTCGTCAGCGACAAAAAGCTGGCGCGCCACCGCCACCTGCATCGGATCGAAGTCAAATCCTTGCGCCTTGCGCTCGGCTTTGTAGAAGCCGATGCGCTCGGCAATCTGCCGGGCGCTGGCATATTGATCGAGGATCAGGTTGAAGCCGCGCGCGGCAGCGCGGCGAATAGACTGCTCGCTGCCGGCGGCCACCCACAGCGGCGGATGGGGCTGCTGCGCCGGCGGCGGCTCGACCACGATGTCCTCGAAATGCCAGAAGCGGCTGTGGTGGGAGAAGCGCTGGCGCGTCGTCCACGCCCGCGTCATCACCGCAACGGCCTCCTCGAAGCGCGCTTCGGCCTCTTCCGGCGCGATTTGAAAACCCTTGAACTCGCTGTGGCGGTAGCCCTTGCCGATGCCAAAATCGAAACGGCCGCCGGAGATCAGGTCGAGCGTCGCCGCCTGCTCGGCGAGCAGCACCGGATTGTGCCACGGCAGCACGATGACCGCCGAGCCGAGCCGCAACGTCTTGGTGCGCATGGCGGCCGCCATCAAGAGCATCAAGGTCGCCGACACCTGGTTCCAGCCGGTGAAATGATGCTCGACCAGAAAACTCGACTGAAACCCGAGCGCCTCGGCCTCGACGTTGAAATCGAGATAGTCGCGAAAGCCCTGGCCGGTCTCCGGGGGCAGATCGTTGCTATTGGCTTGCGCCGAGCTGAAGAGGCCGAATTTCATCACATGTACTTTTCGGATTTTTTGGCGCGCGCTAGAACCGCGGAATATCGGGAAATGCCACCCGCCCGGCATGCACGTGCATGCGGCCGAGCTCGGCGCAGCGGTGCAGGGTCGGAAATACTTTGCCGGGATTGAGCAGGCTCTTGTCGTCGAAGGCGCATTTGACGCGCTGCTGCGCCTTGAGGTCGATTTCCGTAAACATCACCGGCATCAAATCGCGTTTTTCGACGCCGACGCCGTGCTCGCCGGTCAACACGCCGCCGACCTCGACGCACAGGCGGAGAATATCGGCGCCGAATTGCTCGGCGCGTTCGAGCTCGCCGGGATTGTTGGCGTCGTAGAGGATCAGCGGATGCAGGTTGCCGTCGCCGGCATGGAACACATTGGCGACGCGCAGCGCGTATTTCGCCGACATCTCCTTCATGCGTTGCAGCACCAGCGGCAATTTCGCGCGCGGAATGGTGCCGTCCATGCACAGATAATCCGGCGAGATGCGGCCGACCGCGGGGAACGCCGCCTTGCGGCCGGCCCAGAACAGCAAGCGCTCTTCTTCGGAATTGGAGACGCGGCAGGTCACCGCGCGGCAGGCATTGGCGATCTCCTGCACGCGCTCGAGCAGGTGATCGACCTCGGCGCGCGGGCCGTCGAGCTCGACGATCAACAGCGCCTCGACGTCGAGCGGATAGCCGGCGTGGACGAATTCCTCGACCGCATGGATCGCCGGCCGGTCCATCATCTCCATGCCGCCAGGGATGATGCCGGAGCCGATGATGCGCGCGACGCATTCGCCGCCGTCCTCGGATTTGGTGAAGCCGATCAGCGCGGCGCGCGCGCTCTGCGGTTTTTTCAGGATTCGCACCGTGATTTCGGTGACAACGCCGAGCAGCCCCTCGGAGCCGGTGACGATGCCGAGAAGATCGTAGCCGCCGGCATCCAGGTGCTTGCCGCCGAGCCGCAACACTTCGCCGGTCATCAGGACCAATTCGCAGCCGAGCAGGTTGTTGGTGGTCATGCCGTATTTGAGGCAATGCACGCCGCCGGAATTCTCCGCCACATTGCCGCCGATGGTGCAGGCGATTTGCGACGACGGATCGGGCGCGTAATAGAAGCCAGCCTGCTCGACCGCCTGCGACACCGCGAGATTGGTGACGCCGGGCTCGACCACGGCGACGCGATTGTCGAAGTCGATCTCGCGGATGCGCTTGAACTTGGCCATGCCGAGCAGCACGCCGTCGCCGAGCGGCAGCGCGCCACCCGACAGCGAGGTCCCGGCCCCGCGCGGCACCACCTTGATGCCTTCGCGGTGGCAGTAGGCGAGCACGGCGGAAACCTGCGCCGTGGTCTCCGGCAGCACCACCACCATGGGCAACTGCCGATAGGCGGTGAGCCCGTCGCTCTCATAGGGCCGCATGGCCGCTTCCGAGGCGATCACGCCCTCGCCCGGCACGATGCGCTTGAGGGCTGCGACGATCTCGGCGCGCCGCTTAAGCACCGCGTCATCGAACAGCGGCATCAAAACCGGCATCGAACCACTCCGGCGTTTCGTGAGTTGTCAGTATAGCCGGAAAAGGCCGGCCGTACCGCGCGACAACGCCTCGGGGCGAAGCGCGCGGCAGGGCGGCTATTTTGGCCGTTGACACGCAGCGCTCCGGCCGCTTGAACGGCTGCGGTTCGAATTCGAGGCCGCCTGGGGCGCGACCGGCACGATAGGCGAAAGGGAGAATTGATAATGAGGACGTTGATTGTAGCGGCCACGTTGATTGCTGCATCGGCCTGTTCGGCATCGGCGCAAGATGCCGCCAAGGGCGAGATTTCGTTCCACAAATGCCTGCCCTGCCATTCGATCGGCGACGACGCGCAGAACAAGATCGGCCCCGAGCTCAACGGCATCGACGGCCGGCATTCCGGCAGCGTCGCCGATTTCTCCTATTCCGACGCCAACAAGAATTCCGGCATCGTCTGGAACGAGGCGCAATTCAAGGATTACATCAAGGACCCGCGGGCCAAGATCCCCGGCACCAAGATGATCTTTGCCGGCATCAAGAACGAGCAAGAGGTCAACGACCTGTGGGCTTATGTCAGCCAGTTCAACGCCGACGGCAGCATCAAGAAGAAGTAGACTGGAGCCCGCGACTTGATCCGCCGCTAACCGAGGAGACGCCGCCATGATCAAGGACATCGTCGTCAATCTCAGCATCGGCGAGAACGGCGGCCCGGCCGGCGACTATGCGGTCTCGGTGGCCGACGCGTTCGGCGCCCACGTGGTCGGCATCGCCTTCGTGTTCGACCCGATCGTGCCGATATCGGGGACCGGCTACATTCCGGCCGAAGTGATCGATACCCAGCTCGCCGACAACCAGTCGGCGGCAAAGGCCGCCATCGACCGCTTCGCCGCGTCAGCGTCGCGCGCCGGCGTCTCGGCCGAGCCGCTGACGCTCAGCGCCAGCGCCGCCGGCGCCGGCGACCAGTTCGCCCGCATTGCCCGGCGCTTCGATCTCGCCATCGTCGGCCAAGCCGAGCCCGGGAGCAGCGCAGTCGAAGAGCTGATCGCCGAAAGCACGTTGTTCCAATCCGGCCGGCCGATGATCGTGGTGCCGTATATCCAGAAAGCGCCGCTCAAGCTCGATCGGGTCATGGTGTGCTGGGACGGCGGCCGCCAGGCGGCACGCGCCATCGCCGACGCCATGCCGATCCTGGAAAAGGCCGGCAAGGTCGAAATCGTCATCGTCGCCAACGAACGCGGCAAAGCGGACGAGATCGAAGGCGCCGACATGGGCCAGCACCTGGCGCGTCACGGCCTCAAGGTCGACGTCAAGCGCATCAGCGGCGGCAATATCGACATCGCCGACGCGCTGCTGTCCCACGTCGCCGACAGCGGCACCGATTTCATCGTCATGGGCGGCTACGGCCATTCCCGCCTGCGCGAGTTCATACTCGGCGGCGTGACGCATTCGATCCTGCGCTCGATGACGGCGCCGGTGCTGTTGTCGCATTGAGAGCGGACGACAGACATCAGACGACAGACGACGGATACAGGAAAGAGCACCGCTCGGTTGCCGATCTCCGACCCCGACATCTGTCGTGTGTCGTCCGTCATCTGTTGTCCGTCATCACCACCAGCCCCCGCGCCCGCGCATCGGCGACGCCGAGCGCGCGTAACGCAACGAGCGCCAGCGACTGCACCACGGCGCGCTCGCGGCCTGTGGCGTCTGGCGCGAGTGGCCCGATCAGCCCTTCGATGAGAAGCCCGACCAGCGCCGCCGCACTCAGCGCCCCGTCCTGCTCCGGCAGATGCGCGACGGCAGCCGCGATGAGGTTTCCGAATTCAGTCGCCAGCGCTTTACGAAAAGAAAGCCGCCCCGCGTCGAGCTCGGCCTCGACCGGTTCGGCAATCGCCGCATAGGCGAGGCGGCGGTGGCGCAGCGCGCGTGCCGCAAATGTCATGATCGCCGCCGAGAGTGCCGACAGCGGACCGGGCGCGACGTCGGCGGCGGCCCGCACGGCGCCGATCTCGCGCTCGGAAATTTCCGTCAGCAGTGCCGCGACCAGATCGGTCTTGCCCGGGAAATAGCGATAGACCGTGCCGGCGGCGATACCGGCGCGTTGCGCTACGGCTGCGATCTGCACCGCCGCCATGCCGCCTTCGCTGGCCGCGTCCCGCGCCGCGGCGATGATCGCCGCATGGCGGGCGGCGAGCCGGCGCGCGACGTTTTCGGTGCGGCGATAAGGCATCGGCTGTTCGCAAGATGGAATCGGCAACACTTGCCGCAACAAGTGAACCACGATTCAAAATCGCCCGCAACGCTCGGCTATACCGTCGCAGCGCGCGCTTTGCCCTTTGGAGCGGAAAAATCCTCTGGCATAGGAAGCCTCTGCGTTTGCGCTGGGAGGAAACCATGATTGTACGGGTTGCCGCGGCCATTGCCGCTTTGAGTTTTGCCGCCGCCGCCGTGCCCGCCGGCGCGCAGACTTATCCGGACCGGACGATCACCATGATCGTGCCGCTCGCCCCCGGCGGCTCGACCGACACGCTCGGCCGCATCATGGCCAAGGCCATGAGCGCGACATTGGGCCAGACCGTGGTGGTGGAAAACGTCAGCGGCGCCGCCGGCACCATTGGCGTCACCCGCGCCGAGCGCTCGGCGCCCGATGGCTATACGGTGCTGTGGGGCATGTGGGGCACCAACGTCGCCGACGGCGCCATCTACAATCTCGGTTACGATTATCTCACCGATTTCGAGCCGGTGGCGCTGGCCGTGACGCAGCCGTTCCTGATCGATGCCCGGAAAACCATGCCGGCGAACAATCTGAAGGAACTGATCGCCTGGATCAAAGCCAATCCCGACAAGGTGACCATGGGCACCTCCGGCGTCGGCTCGCCGAGCCACGTCGCCGGCGTGTTGATGGAGAATTTGATCGGCGTGAAATGGCAGATGGTGTCGTATCGCAGCGCCGGCCTCGCCACCCAGGATCTGCTCGCCGG
>DATHHM010000221.1:0-20371 GCA_035317145.1 Xanthobacteraceae bacterium
AATGAGACCGGCGGATGGCAAAGCGAACCAGCCGATGATCGCCGTGACGGTGCCGCCGACCGCGAGGCCGCTCGCGGCGACCACGGCGTGATGGTTGGTGCGTCCAGCAAGCACGCCGCCGGCGAGCACGCCGACCGCATTCATGGCGAGCAGCGCGGTCAGCGCCATATTGGCGACGGCCGGCGCGGTTCCATGCAAGGCACCGAGCGCCACCACGAGATAGGTGTTGAGCCCGCCGCTCATGATCGACGTCAAAGTGAAGTAGGCGAGATTGAGCAGGATCGGCGCCGATAGCAGGAGCCGCCAACCGACATCGGTGACGGCCGGACGGCCCTTGGCGGTGCTCTTTGCGACATGCTTGATTTCCGGCGCTGGCTCGGGTTGCGCAATCAGCACCAGGAGAACCAGCAAGCCGAAAATCGACGCGCCGATATACGCGCCGCGCCAGCCGAACATGCTTTGCATGTAGAGCAGCGTCACCGGCGCGATGGCCGAGCCGACCATGCCGGCGAAGGTGTGGAACGAGAAGACATGGCTGAGCCGCTCCGGCGGCGCGTGATGCGACAACAGCGAATAGTCGGAAGGGTGAAACACGGTGTTGCCGAGGCCGGCGACGCCATACATCGCGATGAAGACCCAATAGGAACCGACGGCGCCGGCGACCGCATAAGCGATGCTCGACAGCGCCAGCCCTGCGATCAGCACGGAGCGGGCGCCGATGCGGTCGACCAGAAAGCCGACCGGTGTCTGCAACAGACCGGAGACCACGTTGAACACGGTCAGCGCCAGCGCCAGCTCGGTATAGCTGACGTTGAAATCGGCGCGGATGAAGACGAACAACGGCGCCAGCATGAGCATGTAGTAATGGCTCATCATGTGCGCCGCGCAAACGGCCGCGATCAACCGCGACTCCGCCGGACGGATCGACTGGACGGAAACGACCTGCGTCATTGCGGGCTGTTGGCCTTCGCGGCCTGCAGCGCCTGCCAGATGTGCGCCGGCGTCAGCGGCATATCGATATGGCGGATGCCGCGGTCGCCGAGCGCATCGATCACCGCATTCATCACCGAGGTGAGCGCGCCGGCGCAGCCGGCCTCGCCGCAGCCTTTGACGCCGAGCGGGTTGGTCGTTGCCGGCGCCGGATGATCGGCAAGCGTGAACGACGGCACGTCGGCCGCGCGCGGCATGGCGTAATCCATGAACGAGCCGGTGAGCAGCTGGCCGTCGCCGTCGTAAACCGTCTTCTCCATCAGCGCCTGGCCGATGCCTTGCACCACGCCGCCGTGCAGCTGGCCTTCGACAATCAGCGGATTGATGACGGTGCCGAAATCATTGACGCAGGAATATTTGGCGATCTCGACGACACCGGTTTCCGGGTCGACCTCGACTTCGGCGATATGGCAGCCGTTGGGGTAGGTCGAAGCACTCGGTCCATCGCTGACATGGGTGACGTCGAGGGATTGCGGGGCGTCGGCCGGCGGCTTCGTGCCATTGTGGAGCTTTTCCGCCAATTCCATGATCGAGATGGCGCGATCGGTGCCGACGATGGTGAAGTTGCCGTGATTGAAGCCGATGTCGGACGGCGCGGCCTCGAGCGCGTGCGCCGCCAGCTCTTTGCCCTTCTCAATGACTTTCGCCGCGGCTTCGACGATCGCGGTTCCGGTATGCATGATCGATTTCGAGCCGCCCGAGCCGCCGCCCATGGCGAGCTTGTCGCTGTCGCCTTGCAGCAGCGAAATTTTCTCGAACGGGATACCGAGCCGGTCACTTAAGACCTGCGCGAACGGCGTGGCGTGGCCCATGCCGAAATCGAGTGTGCCGGTCGCCAGCGTCACCGTACCGTCGGGATTGAACTTGATGTCGGCGAGCTCCTTCGATGGCGGCGCCGTGACTTCAAGAAAGTTGCCGATGCCGAGCCCGCGCAGCTTGCCGCGCCGCGCGCTTTCGCGCTTGCGCTTGGCAAAGCCTTTGCCGTCGGCAAACTCGAACGCCTGCTTGGTTAGCGCGGCGAAATCGCCGCTGTCGTAAGTGCCGCCCGACGCGGTCTTGCACGGTAATTCGCGCGGCGAGATCTGGTTGCGCTTGCGTATCGCCATGCGGTCGATGCCCATCTCGACGGCGGCGGCGTCGACCAGGCGCTCCATGTAATAGTTGCCCTCGGGCCGGCCGGCGCCACGATACGCGGAGACGTGCGAGGTGTTGGTGAACACCACCTTGCTGGAGACTTCGATCAGCGGTGTGCGGTACATGCCCTGCACGTTCTTTACCGCGTTGAGCGTGCCGGGCATCGGCGCCACTGGTGAAAGGAACGCCCCGACATTGGCGTAGACGCTCAACCGCACAGCCAAGAAATTGCCGTCGGCATCGAGCGCCAGTTCGCCGGTGACGTCGTGATTGCGGCCGTGGCTGTCGGAGACAAAACTGCCCGAGCGCTCGTCGGTCCACTTCACCGGGCGGCCCAGCGCGCGCGCGGCGTGCAGCATGCAAATGTATTCAGGAAACACCGCGGCCTTCATGCCGAACGAGCCGCCGACCTGACCAGTCAGCACGCGCACGTCCTTTGGTGTCAAGCCGAGTGCCTCGGCGATGTTGGCGCGCATGCCAAACACGCCTTGCGAGCCGACATAGAGTGTGAAGCGTTGGCCATCATAAGCGGCGAGCGCAGCGCGCGGCTCCATGGCGGCGACGACGAGCCGGCTGTTGACCAGTTGCAGCTTGGTGACATGGGCGGCCTTGGCGAAGGCGGCTTTGACTGCTTCGGCGTCGCCATAGTGATAATCGAGCGCCACATTGCCCGGCACGTCATCGTAGAGCTGCGGCGCGCCGGGTTGGGCTGCGGCTTCCGCCGTGGTGATGGAAGGCAGCGATTCGATATAGACGACGACCGCTTCGGCGGCGTCCTTGGCTGCATGCACGGTCTCGGCGACGACGTATGCGACCGGATCGCCGACATAGCGCACCTTGCCGACAGCAAGCGCCTCGCGCAGCGGCTTCTTCATCGGCGAGCCGTCGCGATTGTTGAACGGCACGACGCATTTGAGCGGGCCATAGCCCTTCAAATCGGCGGCGGTATAGACGCCGAGCACGCCGGGCATTTTGCGCGCCGTCTCGGTGTCGATCGAGCGGATGACGCCGTGGGCGTTCTGGCTGCGCACCATCACCGCATAGGCCTGGCCGGGCAGGGCGATGTCGTCGGTATAGTGCCCCTGGCCGCGCAGCAGCATGGGGTCTTCCTTGCGCGGCACCGACTGGCCGACGGCAAATTTCTCGACCGATAATCTGTCCGCGGTCAATTGTTCCGCGCGATCCTTGGCGGACTGCTGCAAATTCATGGCTGTTAATCCTGTAAAGCCTTGCCCGTAAAGCCTTGTGGCGCTGACATAATGGAGTTGGCCGACCGCGACAAGAAGGCGCGCGGACATGGCTCATGCTTGGGAAAAGCACAGTATTGCCCTCAGGGCGTGCGCTGCTACAGTTTGCTTGATTTGGGACTTGAACAGCCGCGCCGTCGAGCCGCCGCGCTCCGGCCGTGGCGGGAAGGTTTTTGGATGGACGACGAGGCCCCGCCAAACGGCGGCCTCGACGCCAGAGGGGGCCAGCGCCGCCCCCGCTGGGGTCGTCGAACGCCATATGGCCTGCGCCGCGATTCGCGTGGCGACGGCTGGCATGAGCCGGCCGATGGGCGATCCGACGCGACCTATGCGGCGCTCGATCTCGGCACCAACAATTGCCGCCTGCTGATCGCCCGGCCTGCCGGCGACGGTTTTCGCGTGGTCGACGCTTTCTCGCGCATCATCCGGCTGGGCGAGGGCGTCGCCGCCTCGCGCCGCATCAGCGAGGCGGCGATTGCGCGCGCGGTCGAAGCGCTGCAGGTCTGCCGCGACAAGATGAGCGCCCGCGGCGTTTTGCGCGCGCGGCTCATCGCTACCGAAGCGTGCCGCGCCGCCGAGAACGGCGAGGCATTCCGCAACCGCGTGGCCGAGCAGGCCGGCCTTGAACTGGAGATCATCGATTCGGCGACCGAAGCGCGGTTGGCGGCAACCGGCTGCACCGAGCTGTTCGATTCCGCGGCCTCTGGCGTCATCCTGTTCGACATCGGCGGCGGCTCGTCGGAACTGGTGCGCCTCGGCCGCCCGGGCGTGGGCCGGCGTGGCCCGCCGAAGCCGGACATCGTCGGCTGGGCGTCACTGCCGCTCGGCGTCGTCACGCTGGCTGAGCGCTACGGCGGCCATGTTGTTTCGCCGGCGACTTACGAGGCCATGGTGAAGGAGGTCGCGACCTTCGTCGAGAAATTCGCCGCCGCCCATCCGCATGATCCGAACGGTTTTCACATGCTTGGTACCTCGGGCACGGTGACGACGATCGCCGGCGTGTTCTTGCAGCTCAAGCGCTACGATCGCCGCAGGGTCGACGGCTGCTGGCTGGCCGATGAGGAAATTTCCCGCGTGATCGCCGAGCTCATGGCGATGAGTTTCGACGAGCGCGCAGCGAACCCGTGCATCGGCGCCGAGCGCGCCGACCTCGTGCTCGCCGGCTGCGCCATCCTCGACGCCATCCGCCGCTCGTATCCGTGCCCGCGGCTGCGCGTTGCCGACCGCGGCCTGCGCGAGGGCATGCTGGTCGAGATGATGCGCGAGGACGGCGTGTGGGGCGAGGCTTGATCGATCATGGTTGATTAGAGATGGCTGATTAGAGATGGCTTGGCTCAAGGACGAGAAGCAGCGCACCTTGTCGTCGCGGACCTGGCTCGAGCGCCAGCTTCGCGACCCCTACGTGATGCGCGCCAAGCGCGAAGGATTTCGCTCCCGCGCCGCCTATAAGCTCGCCGAAATCGACGACAAATATCGCGTGCTCAAACCCGGCGCGCGTGTCGTCGATCTTGGTGCCGCGCCCGGCGGCTGGAGCGAAATCGCCGCGCAGCGCGTCGGCGCGGGCGGCCGCGTGATCGCGCTCGATATTCTCGACATGAAGCCGATCGTCGGTGTTGAATTTTTAAAGCTCGACTTTCTCGACGAAGCGGCGCCTGAGCAACTCAAAGCCATGCTCGGCGGCAAGGTTGACGTGGTGCTTTCCGACATGGCGGCGAACGCTACCGGCCACCGCAAGACCGATCACTTGCGCATTATGGCGCTGGCCGAAGCCGCCGTGCAATTTGCCAGCGAGGTACTGGCCAAAGGCGGCACGTTCGTCTGCAAGGTGCTGCAAGGCGGCACCGAAGCCACGTTGCTTGCCGCACTCAAGCGCGATTTTGCGACGGTCAAACACGTCAAGCCGCCGGCGAGCCGCAGCGATTCGGCGGAGCTTTATTTGCTCGCCCGCGGCTTTCGCGGCGCTCAGGGCCGTTGATCTATCAATTCCGCCTGCGCCGCCTTGCGGCCCGAAAGCTCCTCGCCGGCATCGGGCGCGAGACGATAGAAGATCAGCGCCGCGGTGGCCGCCAGCGCGCCGATGACAAGAAACGCCGGCGGAAAATCCACGGCGCTCATCGCCGTTTCATGCCGCAGCCGCAGCGTCATCTCGACCACCAGCGCGCCGACGGCTACGCCGGTCGAGAGCGACAATTGCTGGGCGGCAGCGGTGAGCGCGGTGGCGCGGCTCAGCAGCGGCGGGTCGATCTCGGCATAGGCGATGGTGTTGATGCTGGTGAATTGCAGCGAGCGGAAGAAGCCGCCGGAGAGCAAGATAGCGATCATCGCCCAGAACGGCATGCCGGGCACGAACGTCGCGCAGGCCATGAGAAAGACGCTGCTGATCAGGCTATTGTAGAGCAGCACGTTGCGGTAACCGAAGCGCTTGAGCACGCTAGCAACGGCGGCTTTCATGAACATCGAGCCGAGCGCGCTGGTAAAGGTGATCAGGCCCGATTGAAACGGCGTCAGGTGGAACCCGATCTGCAGCAACAGCGGCAGCAGGAAGGGTAGCGCCCCGACGCCGAGCCGGAACAAAAAGCCGCCGACGATGCTGGCCCGAAATGTCGGCAGCTTGAGCAGGTTGAGATCGAGGATCGGTGCCGGCGTGCGCTTGGCATGGAACACATAGGCAATCGTGGAAATAGCGCCGACGCCGAGCAGCGCGGCGACGACGCCGACCGGCAGGAAGTCCAGTCCCATCACCGAAAGCCCGAAGGCAAGCCCGCCGATGCCGAGGCCGGACAGGACGAAACCGACGAAATCGAACGGGTGGCGAAGCTCGGCGCGCAGGTTGGGAATAAAGCGTGTCGCCGCGACGATGCCGACCAGCCCGATCGGTACGTTGATCAAAAAAATCCAATGCCATGACGCGTAAGTCGTGATGAAGCCGCCGAGCGGCGGGCCGCAGATCGGCCCGATCAGCGCCGGTACGGTGACAAGCGCCATGGCGTTGAGCAGCAGGTGCTTGTCGATGCTGCGCACCATGATCAGCCGGCCGACCGGCGTCATCATCGCGCCGCCCATACCCTGGACGATGCGGGCGATGACGAATTCCGTAAGCGAATGCGACGCCGCGCAGCCGATCGAGCCGAGGATGAACACGCCGATGGCTAGCCGAAACACGTTGCGGGCGCCGAAGCGGTCGGCTGTCCAGCCGCTCGCCGGAATGCAGATGGCGAGCGAGAGCAGATAAGAGGTGACCGCAAGCTTCAAGGCCAGCGGGTTGGTGCCCAGCGCGCGCGCGATGGCCGGCAGTGAGGTCGCTATCACCGTGGAGTCCATGTTCTCCATGAACAGCGCCACGGCGACGATCAGCGGCACGACCCGGTCGTTCAGCTTGGACTCCATGCGCGGTTCTATTGGCTTTTCGGCGGGCCGGCTTGCAGCCGTTTCAAGCCCTCGGCCGGCTGCTGGAATTTTGGGTCGAGCTTGAGCGCCTGGCGGAAATCGGCAATCGCGCCCTCGGTATCGCCCCTCTTTTCGCGGATCAGGCCTCGCGTGGACAACGCGCTCGCCGAATGGTCATCGATTTCGATGGCGCGATTGGCGTCGGCGAGCGCATCGGCGCTCTCGCCGGCAAGGTAATGCGCCCAGGCGCGGTTGTAATAAGCCAGCGCCGCGTTCGGCGACAGCGAGATGGCGAGTGTGTAGTCGGCGATCGCCGCGACGAGGTCGAGCCGCTCGCGCTTGGCGTTGCCGCGGTTGACGTAGGCGTCGGGCAAACGCGGGTCGAGTTTTATCGCTTGATCGAGATCGGCCAGCGCGCGGTCGGTCTCGCCTTTGGCGGCCCAGGCGCTCCCGCGATTGTTGTAGGCCGCAGCCGTCGGATTGAGCTTGATCGCCTGGTCGTAGTCGGCGATGGCGCGATCGGGGTCGCCTTTGTGGCGCCAGGCAATGCCGCGGTTGTAGTACGCGGCGGCATAGGTAGCGTCGATGCGCAGCGCCGCGGTGTAATCGGCAATGGCACGGCCGGGATCGCCCTTGTCGTCATAGGCATTGCCGCGATTGTTGTAGGCGATGGCGAATTGCGGGTTGAGCCCGATCGCCGCGTCGTAGTCGGCGATGGCGCGGTCGAAATCGCGCTTCTGATAATAGGCATAGCCGCGCTCATTGAAAGCTCCGGCCAGCCGCGGATTGAGACGGACCACCTCGCTCAAGTCGGCGATGGCGCGGTCGAGATCGCCGCTCCTGCGCAATGCCAAGCCGAGGTCGTAGCGGACATCGGCATTGTTCGGATCGAGGCGAACGGCGGTGTCGTAATCGGCCAGCGCCGTCTCGCGGTCGCCCTTGTCGGCATAGGTGTTGCCGCGATTGGCGTAGGCCAGGACGTTCTTGGGATCGAGCTCAATCGCCGTATTGAAATCGGCGATGGCGCGGTCGTAGTCCTTTTGCTGGTACGAAACCAGGCCGCGGTTGTCGTAGGCGAGAACGAACTGCGGTGAGATCTTGATGGCGCGATCGAAATCGGCGGCGGCGTGGACGAAGTCGCCCTTGGCGCGCAGCGCGTCGCCGCGATTGTTGTAGGCAGCCGCCAGATTGGGATCGAGCCGGATCGCCTGATTGTAATCGGCGATGGCGCGGTCGAGATCGCCTTTTTGAAACCAGGCAATGCCGCGGTTGTTGATAGCTGATGTATTTCTCGGATCGAGTTTTATCGCCTGGTCGTAATCGGCAATCGCGCGATCGAGATCGCCCTTGTGGCGCAACGCCAGCCCACGATTGAAGAAGGCCGCGGCATAATTGGGCGAAAGCCTGATCGCCTTGCTGTAATCGGCGATGGCGCGATCGACGTCGCCCTTGCCGTCGAAGGCATTGCCGCGCGCCATGAACAGGCTCGCATCGGTGGCTTCGAGCTTGATCGCCTGGTCGAGATCGGCGATGGCGCCGTCGAAATCGCGCTGCGCAAGCGAAAGGTTGCCGCGGTTGGCATAGGCGCGCGCGTAGTTTTGATTAAGGCCGACCGCCTGGTCGAAATCCGAGCGCGCATTGGTCAGGTCGCCCTTGGCGCGGAATACCATGCCGCGATTGTCGTGCAGAATGGCGAGATTGACCGGCTGGTAGCGGCCGGAATCGATCAGCGCCGTGCAGGATGCAACGCGCTCGTCGACCGTCGCGCGCCATTGTCCAGTGCAGCGCCGCTCATCGCCGGAAAGGTCTTGGGCGGGAAGATTCTGCGCGCGTGCCGGAAGCACGGCGAGCAAAAGGAACACGGCAATCGGCAGCCGGCGCCGGCCCCGGCCCCGATCACGCCGCAGCGGCGGTGATTCTCGCATCCGGGCAATCTACTCTGCGCCCCCGCAGTGGACCAGCACAGGCGCTTTGGCCGCCTGCGGCATCGGACATCCCGCCCCGCAAAATCATCCCAGACGTTTCGCCGCTTCCGTCACCATGCTCAGATCGGAATATTTCTTCACGTCGATATCGTCCTTGAGGAAGCCGACCTGTTTTTGCAGTTGCAGGTTATTTTGCAGCGCGGCGATATTCGGCGTGCCGTTCGGATCGCGATATTGATCGCGCTCGCCGAACGCCCACTCCATGCGCGCCGGCGGCGCCTTGTTCAGCCGCGCCACGATGGCGACGGCTTCCTCATGGTTCTTCGGATCGGTGAACCAGCGCACCGCGCGCACCACGTCCTCCAGAAAATCGACCAGCGCGGCGCGGTTCTGTTGGATGAAGCCGGTGCGCGCCGTCCACATGGTGAGTTGGGTGATGCCGAACGCTTCCTTTTGCGTGAACAGCGTGTTCGCGATGTCGCGCAATTGCGGATCGAGCGAGAACGGCGGCACCGCGCTGATCAAGTCGGCTTTTTTCTCCGACAGCACCGCGCGCATGGCCGGGAAGGGCGCCTCGACGATGGTGTAGTCCTTGTTGGCTTCAAGGCCGTTCTTGCGCAGCATCGCCCGCATGGCGATGTCGACGGCGCTGCCCATGGCGTTCGTGGCCAGCACCTTGCCCTTGAGGTCGGCCACGGTTTTTACCGGCCCGTCTTTGAGCACCATGAATTCGTTGCTGCCGTGGCCCGTGACGCCATCCTGGATTTCGTCGCTGATCACGCGCAGGTCGTCCATATGGGCGTTCTGGATGGCCAGGCCGAAGGAGGAGAACGCCAGCGGCCCGATATCGACCTCGCCGGATGCGAGCGCGGTGATGACCGGCGGCGTGCCTTCGAAGCGGGTGGCCTCGGCCACGTAGGACTGGCCGTAGTGCTTGAGAATGTCCTTCTTCTCAAGGATGAGCGGCGCCAAGGAGGCCGGCACCACCACCCAGCCGACTCGGATTTTCACCGGCGCGGTCTGCGCGCGGGCCGGGCGGCTTGCACTCGCAAGCGCTGTGCTCGCAGCCAACGCGCCAAGGCTGAATTCACGACGATTGAACCGGTTCTTCATGACGTTTCCCCCTGTTTTCGGCCGTGATGGCTATTATTTATCGTCAAGGCGTGCTATCGACCGCCGCCAACCCAAAAGCGGGCCCACGAAGCGGGCGATCCAGTTGGGCGAGGGGATTTCAGTCCGCTCGTTCGCAAGGCGTCACCCCGAGGGCCGGCCCGCAATTTAGGCTATGCGGAGTTGGCAATGGCAGTGATTTCAAGAGACATACCGCGCGAAGCATACACCTTCGACGACGTGCTGTTGAAGCCCGGTCTGTCCGACGTTCTGCCGTCGGATGTGGACATTCGGTCGCGCATCACGCGCAACGTTTCGCTCAACATCCCGATTATCGCGTCCGCCATGGATACCGTGACCGAAGCCCACATGGCGATCGCCATGGCGCAGGCCGGTGGCATCGGCGTCATTCACCGCAATCTCGAGCCTGATATTCAGGCGGCGCAGGTGCGCCAGGTGAAGAAATTCGAATCCGGCATGGTGGTGAACCCCGTCACCATCCAGCCGGACGCTACCCTCGCGGACGCGCTGACTTTGATGCAGGAGCATCACATTTCCGGCATTCCGGTGGTCGAAGGCGGCGGTAACGGCCGCGCCGGTAAGCTCGTCGGCATCCTCACCAACCGCGACGTGCGCTTTGCCACGGACAAGCGGCAAAAAGTGTCCGAGCTGATGACCAAGGAGCGGCTCATCACGGTGAGCGAGAGCGTCGGCCAGGACGAGGCCAAGCGCCTTCTCCACCAGCACCGCATCGAAAAGCTCCTCGTCGTCGATAACGACTACCGCTGCGTCGGCCTGATCACGGTGAAGGACATCGAGAAGGCGGTGGCCAACCCCAATGCCTGCAAGGACGAGCAGGGCCGGTTGCGGGTCGCCGCCGCAACGTCGGTCGGCGAAGCCGGGTATGCGCGCAGCGAAAGACTGATCGAGGCCGGCGTCGACCTCGTCGTCGTCGACACCGCGCACGGCCATTCCCGGCGCGTGCTCGAAACCGTCACCCGCATCAAACGGATGTCGAATGCGGTGCAAGTGGTGGCGGGCAATATCGCCACCGCCGAGGGCGCCAAGGCGCTGATCGATGCCGGCGCCGACGCCATCAAGGTCGGCATCGGGCCGGGCTCGATCTGCACCACGCGCATCGTTGCCGGTGTCGGCGTGCCGCAGCTCACCGCGATCATGGATTCGGTCGAGGTGGCGAAAAAGAGCAATACGCCGGTGATCGCCGACGGCGGCATCAAGTATTCCGGCGACCTTGCCAAAGCCGTGGCGTCCGGCGCCGATTGCGCCATGGTCGGCTCGCTCCTTGCCGGCACCGACGAGACGCCGGGCGAGGTTTTCCTGTTCCAGGGCCGTTCCTACAAAACCTACCGCGGCATGGGGTCCGTCGGGGCCATGGCGCGCGGCTCGGCGGACCGTTATTTCCAGCAGGAGATCAAGGACACGCTCAAGCTGGTGCCGGAAGGTATCGAGGGCCAGGTCCCCTATAAAGGGCCGGTGGCCAACGTGTTGCATCAACTGGTCGGCGGCCTGCGCGCCGCCATGGGCTATGTCGGCGCAAAAGATCTGACCGAGTTTCACGACAAGGCGGAATTCGTGCGCATCTCCGGCGCCGGCTTGCGCGAGAGTCACGTCCACGACGTCACCATCACGCGCGAGAGCCCGAACTATCCGAGCCGAAGCTAGGGTCCCGTCATGGCCGGTGCGGCCGACCCGTTCGCGAAAGTGAAAGCGGCTACCGACGCGCACCGCGCGCGTCACGGCTGCGGCGCTTATCCTTACGACAACGGCCCGCTACTGGCGGCGCTGGCTGCCGCCGCAAATGCGCGCCGCATCCTGGAACTGGGAACGGCGCTCGGCTATACGGCGCTCTCGTTCGCATCCGGCGCGCCGGACTCAACCGTCGACAGCATCGAGCGCGACCCCGAACATGTGCAGCTGGCGCGTGACAACATCGCGGCCGCCGCGCTCGACCATCGCATCACCGTGCACGAAGGCGACTTCGCCGCCGTGCTGCCGACGCTCGATCCGGGCTATGACGTCGCCTTTTTCGACGGCCATACACCTTCGCCGGCGCTGCATAAGGCGTTGCGCGGCCTGTTGCGCACCGGCGGCACGCTGATTACCGCTAATCTCAATCATGGCGGCACGGCGGATGCCGTGCGCAAGGCGTTGTTCGACGGTAAAACCTGGCGCAGCGCGCTGCTCGATGACGACGGCGAGACTGCGATCAGCGTCAAGCTGTGATGCCTTGACATTGGCGGTGTGCGACGCGCCGTGGTAGGACGGACAGTCAGCCGGAGATATTGTACCAATGTCTGTTCAAATGATCTTGTTGCCGTTGTTCGTCGAAGTGATCCTCACCTTCGCGCTTTTATTCTGGCTTGCCCCGTTGCGGGCGGGCGATTTCCGCTCGGGTCTGCGGGAAGAGGACATTGCGCTGCGCCAACCGAACTGGTCGAAGCCCGCACTGCAGGTCCAATATTCCTTCAGCAATCAGTTCGAGTTGCCTGTTCTGTTCTATGTCTTGACGATCCTTGCCTATGTCACGCACCACGCCGGCACGTTGTGCGTGGTATTGGCCTGGGTGTTCGTGATCTTCCGCCTGTTGCAGGCTTATGTGCACGTGACGAACAATAAAGTTCGGCTGCGCGGCATGTTCTTCGGCATCTCAGCCTTGGCGCTCGCGATCATGTGGATCGTCTTCATCATCCAAATTCTCACCGGCACCTGAGGATCGTCGTCATGCCGCTCGATTATTGCCATCCCACCGCCCCCCACAAAAAGCTCCGGCTGCCGGAATGGTACGTCTCGAGCCTGATGATGGATCGCGCGCTCGATGCGATCTGCCGGCGCGTCAAGAAACTCGACCGCAGCCACGATATTCCCTACCTCGCCGGCTACAGCCTCAACGGCAAGACGATCTATATCGACCGGCACATGCCGCAATTCTTCAAATTCCGCGGCCGCAAGATCGACACCGATCGATTTCTCATCCTGCACGAGGAAGTCGAGAAGACGCTGATCGATCAGCTCGGCCTGCATTACCTGCACGCCCATCAGATCGCCACGCGTGCCGAGGAGGCGGCGGTGCGCGCCGCCGGGATCACGTGGCGCAAATACGATGCGTTCATGCAGAAATATGTCAAAACAATCGGCGACGAGCGGCTTACCAAAGTGCCGAAGGATCTCGATCTCAAACCCTATCGCGACGAGCACGACGACGATTTACTGCGCCGCATGTTGAACAGCGCGCACGCCGGAAAGGCGCCGAAAGGCATTCATGTCCACGACCTGGCCGAAGCGATCCGGGAACTGCGCCAACGCGTGCGCTGGCACGATACGCCGGGCGCACACCGCGCTGCCGCCATCAAGGCCAAGAAGAGCGAGACGAAAACCGCAAAGAAGAAAAAGTAATCGCGTGCCGTCGCCAGCGCTGCAGCGTTCACCGAAAATCGCGAAATGACGCCGTCGGCTCGCTTATCCGGCGCCATTGAAATCCTCGCCGACATCGAAGCGCGGCGGCGGCCGGCCGTGGACGTGCTCAAGGACTGGGGACTGTCGCACCGTTTCGCCGGTTCGTCCGACCGCTCAGCGATTGCCGGGCTGGTCTACGACGCGCTGCGCCGCAAGGCGTCCGCCGGTTGGCTCATGGGCGAGGCGAGCCCGCGCGCGGAGTTGCTCGGCATGCTGCATCGCGAGCGCGGGCTTGATGTTGAGGCGATCGCGGCACTGTGCAGCGGCGAACGCTTTGCGCCGGCGCCGTTGACCGAAGCGGAACGGGCGGCATTCGATGCCCGTTCGCTCGGCGCTGCGCCTCAAGCCGTGCAAGGCGAATATCCGGATTGGCTCGACCCCTATTTCGCGCGGGTCTTTGGCGAGGAGCGTGGCGCCGAGGGCGAGGCATTGGCGAGCCGCGCGCCGCTCGATATGCGCGTCAACACGCTCGTGGCCGAACGCGAGGAGGTGCTGCCAAAACTCGCCCATCTCAATGTCGAGCCGACGCGGTGGTCGCCGCTCGGGCTGCGCATCCAAATGTCTGCCGATGCCCGAAGCCCGGCGATCCACGCCGAGCCGGCCTTTCGCAAGGGTGCCGTCGAAATCCAGGACGAGGGCTCGCAGCTCGCCGCGATTTTTGCCGGTGCAAAACCCGGCGAGCAGGTGATCGACCTTGCCGCCGGTGCCGGCGGCAAGACGCTGGCGCTCGCGGCGGCGATGGAAAATCGCGGCCAGATCTACGCCACCGACATCGACAAGCGCCAGCTGGTGCCGATCCATGAGCGCCTCGCGCGGGCTGGTGCGCGCAACATCCAGGTCCGCACCCCGCGCGGCGAAAGCGACGTGCTGACCGATCTTGTGGGCCGCGCCGATCTGGTGCTGATCGACGCGCCCTGCACCGGCACCGGCACGTGGCGGCGCAATCCCGACGCCAAGTGGCGCATCCGCCCCGGCGCGCTCGCCGAACGGGTGAAGCAGCAGGCCGCGTTGCTCGACCGCGCCGTGGCGCTGACCAAGCCGAAGGGACGAATCGCCTACATCACCTGCTCGGTGCTCAACGAGGAGAATGGCGACCAGGTGCGGGACTTCGTCGAGCGAAACCCGGATTTTTCCGTGGAAAAGCCCGCCGAGATAGCGCAGGCGCTGGGCGAGCGCGCCTATCTTTTTACCCGCGCGGCGCTTATTTCCGACGAGGGTTTGCTGATGACGCCGCGCCGGACCGAGACCGACGGGTTTTTCGTCAGCCTGTTACGGCGCACCGGATGAACGCTCCAGCAAATGCTCGACAGACCGCGGCGACTCCCCTAGATTCGCCCATGGCACTTTCCAGCAACACCGCACCTTCCAGCAACACGTCATCCCACGACAAGATTCTCATCGTCGATTTCGGCTCGCAGGTCACCCAGCTCATCGCCCGTCGGGTGCGCGAGGAGGGGGTCTATTGCGAGATAGCGCCGTTTCAGAAGGCTGAAACCGCACTGCGCGAGATGAAGCCGAAAGCGGTCATCCTCTCCGGCGGACCCGCCTCGGTGCTCGACACCGACGCCCCGCTCGCCCCGATGGCGATCTACCAGGCCGGCGTGCCGGTGCTCGGCATCTGCTACGGCGAGCAGGCCATGGCGCATCAGCTCGGCGGCAAGGTCGAGGCCGGCCATCACCGTGAGTTCGGCCGCGCCGAGGTCGAGCTGACGATACCGTCGCCGCTCACCGACGGCGTCTGGCAGGTGGGCCAGCGCTATCCGGTCTGGATGAGCCATGGCGACCGGGTCACCAAGCCGCCGGAAGGATTTATCGCCCTCGGCACCTCGGCCAATGCGCCGATCGCCATGATCGCCGACGACAAGCGCAAATTCTACGCGACCCAGTTCCATCTCGAAGTCGTGCACACGCCGCATGGTGCCGCCATCCTGCGTAATTTCGTGCGCAACATCGCGGGCTGCGCCGGCGATTGGACCATGCGCGCCTTCAAGGACGAAGCGATCGAAAAAATCCGCCGTCAGGTCGGCAAGGCCAGAGTGATCTGTGGGTTGTCCGGCGGCGTCGATTCCGCCGTTGCCGCGGTCCTGATCCACGAAGCGATCGGCGACCAGCTCACCTGCGTGTTCGTCGATCACGGGCTGTTGCGCCTTGGCGAAGCCGAGAAGGTTTTGGCGCTGTTCCGCGGCGCTTACAACATTCCGCTGATCCATGTGGACGCGGCCAATACGTTTATCGACGCGCTTGCCGGCGTCGAGGATCCTGAAATCAAGCGCAAGACAATCGGCAAATTGTTCATCGACGTGTTCGAGACGGAAGCAAAAAAGCTCGGTGGCGCCGAATTCTTGGCGCAGGGCACGCTCTATCCCGACGTCATCGAGAGCGTGTCGTTCACCGGCGGCCCATCGGTGACCATAAAATCGCACCACAACGTCGGCGGCCTGCCCGCGCGCATGAACATGAAGCTCGTTGAGCCGTTGCGCGAATTGTTCAAGGACGAGGTCCGCGCACTCGGCCGCGAGCTCGGCCTGCCCGACGCCTTTGTCGGCCGCCATCCGTTTCCCGGCCCAGGCCTCGCCATCCGCTGCCCGGGCGCCATCACCCGCGAAAAGCTCGACATCCTGCGCCTTGCCGACGACGTCTTCATCGAAGAAATCCGCCGCGCCGGCCTCTACGACGACATCTGGCAAGCCTTCGCCGTACTCTTGCCGGTGCGCACCGTCGGTGTCATGGGCGATTTTCGCACTTACGATTTTGTCGTTGGGCTCCGCGCGGTGACCTCGACCGACGGCATGACGGCGGATTTTTATCCGTTCGACATGAAATTCATCGGCGCGGTGGCGACCCGGATCATCAACGAGGTGAAGGGCGTCAACCGGGTGGTTTATGACGTGACGAGCAAGCCGCCGGGGACGATTGAGTGGGAGTGACCGACAGGATTATCTCGGCCCTACAAAAATTTGTGCCTCTAATCGCGAGTCAGAATTCTCGCGATTAATTAACATCCGTCTCACTTGTAGCAAAGCGAAAGAATGGGACTAGTGTTCCATTCAACGGGTGAGCTTTGCCCTGCTTAGCAAGATTTAGCCACCATCATTGACGTGCCGCGGGATCGTCTAGAGGCGATTCCGCCCGGTCGATTCATGTCCAGATTGACCCCGGTCGGCGCGCGCCAGCTCAGTACGATCAATCTGACTAACAAAAAAGCGGGGAGCGTTCATGATACGAGCATTTCGATTGACGAATGAGCCAGGCGGATTGGGATTGAGTTGCAGTCCTGCCGGTTTGGCGCTTGCCGGCATCCCTCTACTTCGGATTACAGAAGCGGGATTTGAGCCACGACCTGCCTCCGAAATTGCCACGCTGATCAGGGCGGCATATGGCGCAAATGACAGTCCAACCCGGCTGCAGTCACGCCTTGAAGTGATAGCTCAAGCACCTAATGGCGGTGACTTTGGCCTTGCTGCGATTGCTGCCGTCAGACGCAGACCCCCGAACTGAGCCGGGAGGCAGCTGCGCGGCTCACGGGGGCGAACGAAGAACTTGGCAAATACAACTACAATCCTGATGAGCCGCGAGACTGGCATGGCCGCTGGACCAGAGACGGATCTGCCGGTCCAGTGACCACAGCGGCATCTGGCATCGAAAACGATCAACTAACCGAGCCGCAACTGTTCGTCCCACGACAACGCGTCGCAGAGAACGCATCGCCTCCCGCGGCTAGGACATTGTCGGACGTCGAAGCCCGTGAGGCTTCTGGTGACTCAGAGGACGGCGACGATTCTCATAAAGCAACCTCCCTCGAACAGACCTTCGAGAGGAAATACGACGATCTGGGACCGGTCGATTTTGCGAAGGAAGTTATCCAGTTTGGCTATTGGCTAGAAGGAGCCGGTAGAAATCTCTCGCCTGCCGAGCTGGCTCATGCGCTTGCTGAATATTCTTTTCTTCAGGATCGCCTCTCAGCCTGGTTTGCTTATGACTACAAGTCCCCGCAAGCGCAGGGGAATCTGCTCTCCGCCGCGCTGACCCTTTACCAAGGCGCAGTCAACGGCGGGATCGTTCGGCCTGGCCATTTGCCAGAATCAATGTTGGTCGCCGCTGGAACAGCTTCGTTATTCAGCGGCAGCGCGCCAAGTCGTCCCTACAAGCCGGGTATCGAGGACCCGATTGTCGTACCGGGACAGGCGCCGAAAAAGCCAGTGGTCGACGACGGGCCTCTCACGCCCACACAAGCTCCAAAGGAAATCGAGGGTATTGGCGGAACCGTCGACAGGAGTGAGACCGAAATAAAATGGAGCGGTGGCATCAAAGATCAGAACGGTAAGTGGGAGGAGTATTACGACAAAATAAATCCTGATTCCAGACAGCTGCGGCCTGGATCCAAAGGCTTCGACCATTTTAACGACGCAACTGGCGAAGCTGTAAGCAACAAGACGTTGAACACGCAAAGCATGACCTATATCAGAGATCCGCAAGAGATTTATCGGAAAGTGACACGGTACGTCGACAACGCTGCTAATTATGAGCCTCGTACGAAGTCTGAGCCCGAGCCCGAGGATATACTATCGAAGACGATTCAACTCGCCATTCCCGAATATACATCGCCAACACAGTGGCGATATCTTCTTCGTGCGATCATCTACGGCGAAGACAACGGCGTTTCGATCGTGATAACGAGGATCAGAGGATGAAACGAGCAAAGGCTTTGCCATTTCGGCAATGTGCTGACGTCCACAGGACGGAGAGATTCATTTGCGTTATGCCACTGTCCGGATATCGAACGATTCAGCCGGAAGACGACGGCTACGTGATCTATTTGGAGCCGGACGCAAGTGACGATGCGGTTGGAAGGGCGCTCCTCGAGGCGCTGGACCGAAGCCGATTCATCCCGCCTCCGAATGAGCCTGAGTTTTTCAAATGGGAGAGATATACGCAGTGCCATCGCAATTGGCAGCAGGATTTTATGCGTCGCTACGGCTACAAGACCAAGCGCGATGCTTACAAGAATATGGAGTGGTGTCGCGTGAAGAGGACGGAAGCTAAGATTTCAATCACGCCGCATAAGCGTGACAAGCCGGAATATTATAGAAGTCTTCCGGAGGAAAAGACCGTGGTCATTCCGGAGACGCGGGACACGATCACTGCAGGTGCGGCGGTGAGAATGGCTTTGGGTCGTTGTGAATAGCCGCATTGGCGGATTCTGATTCACGGCCGCTGTCCGCACACCGGTGCTGTAGCCGCCAATTTTGGCCTGGACATCATTCGTTTCTGGTCGCGACCGGTAGGACATCGCGGCGAGGTATTTCGGCGGTCACTGCAAGTCATGCGGCAGGCGCGCTGCCAACCCCAAACCGACTGGATGATCTTGCTCCTCCAGCCGAGTAGGGTCGAGGCTCCAAAGCGCGGCGAGCTCAACCACATCGGTTTCACTAGGAAAGTTACCGCGGCCGTTTTGCCGAACTCTTGCCAGCGCTTCACGTCGCGAGAGCCCGCTGGCGACAAGCGCATCCGCCTCGTCCTGTTGCTCCCCCACAATTTTGAAGATCCTGTCTACAGCGTCGGACGGCGACAGGCCTGTCAGATCGATAAGCCCCAGTTTGGCTTCCTCTGGCGCCTGCTCGCCGACGTTCGCCAGAACTTCACCAACGCTGCCTGACCAGGCAAATATTCGCAGTGGTTTGCCTTTAACGGCACGCGCCCACGTGACGAAGTCGCTGACGCGGTGGCTGCCAAAGAACTGGACGTCGTCAAATCGCTGCATCAAGCGGGAAAACAGCACGTCAAATCTCTTGCCGATATCGTGGTGAGTTTCGTTGGTGGGATACGGCAATGACAAGCCCACGACCAATATCCAACCGCTGACCGGGGGCGATGCGAACACCCATTGATCTCCATACACAATCGCAAGGCCGGACGCCCAATTGGCCGGCGTTCTTTCGCCGAACTCGAGTGCGTCGAGCACTGAGGCGGGATCTCCGGCCTTTACGGCAAACCACAAGACTTTGAAGCCGAATCCCTTAGGTTTGTCGGGGGTCTGATCGAACGAAGCCATCGCTTCCTCCCATCGAGCATGATAAGAACAAAACAGGAACATACAATGCGAGAGACGTCAAGGCCATGCGTAGAGTGCGTAAGTCAGACTGCGGGGTTGCGGAGCCTTGTTTGCCGGGGCTCGCTGTCCGGCGATTAGACGGTTTGTTTTTCTCGATCTTTCCCGATCAGGTAGCCGTGGTTCGCATCGCCAATGCCGCGGAACATTTTCGCCGCGCCTATGGGCTCAAGGGCGCGCCGCTTTTGACCGACAGATTTCATGTCACGGTGCAGGGCTTGGGCAACTATGACGGATTGCCGAGAAGCGTCGTTGCCAAAGCGATAGAGGCCGGCGCGGCCGTAACGTCGATGCCATTCGTGGTCGCGTTCGATCGCGTTGTGAGCTTCGCCGGCAGCGATGCACTGGTTCTGCGTGGCGGGGATGGCGTCGATGGCATCGTGATGTTTCATCACGCCTTAGGCGTCGCAATGGGGAAGTCTGGGCTAAGCGCGGGTTCGCAATTAACGCCCCACATCACGCTGTTGTACGAACGTCGCCGGATCGAAGAGCAATTCATCGAACCTATTCGCTGGACCGTTCGCGACTTTGTCCTTGTGCACAGCTTGCGTGGTAGAACGATGCATATTCCGCTAGAACGGTGGCGTCTTGGCCAGTGACTTTCTTCGCAATAGCGAGCGGGCAGCATGACCAAAAGCGCAACGATCTACGGCATCAAGAACTGCGAGACCATGAACAAGGCGCGCGCCTGGCTCGACAAGCATCGCGTCGATTACGCGTTTCACGACTACAAGGTCGCCGGCATCGATCGCGAGCGGCTGGAAAAGTGGAGCAAGAAGGTCGGCTGGGAGACCCTCCTCAACCGCGCCGGCATGACGTTCCGCAAGCTGCCGGACAAGGACAAGGCCGGCATCAACGAGAAGAAGGCCGTCGCCCTGATGCTGGCGCAGCCGTCGATGATCAAGCGGCCGGTGCTCGATCTCGGCGGCAAGCTGCTGGTCGGCTTCAAGCCGGAAATTTATGCCAAGGAAGTCGTGAAGGAAGTCGCGCCATCG
>DATHHM010000222.1:0-13044 GCA_035317145.1 Xanthobacteraceae bacterium
CCCGTGCGGCGGCGCGACTTGGCCGCAAGCCGAGCGGTCGCGGGCGGCGAGCGCTGCGGCGAGATCGTCGGCGCTCCATTTGCCTTCGCCGACATGCACGAGCGAGCCGACCATCGAGCGCACCTGGTGTTGCAGGAACGAGCGCGCCGACGCGGTGATGCGCACGTCGTCGCCGTCACGTGCGACGTCGAGGCGGTCGAGCGTTTTCACCGGCGATTTGGCCTGGCACTCGGTGGAACGGAACGTGGTGAAGTCGTGCTTGCCGATCAGCTTTTGTGCGGCGGCGTGCATCGCTGCGCAGTCGAGCGGGCGCGGCACGCGCCAGGCCCGGTTCTGCTCGAGTGCGAGATCGGCGCGGCGGTTGCTGATGCGGTAGAGATAATGCCGCTTGGTCGCCGAAAAGCGCGCGTCGAAGGTTTCGTCGACCCGCTCCGCCACCAGCACCGCGATCGGTCGCGGGCGCAAATGGAAATTGATGGCGTCGCGCACATTGTCGCTGTCCCAGTCCCTGGCGAGATCGACATGGGCGACTTGCCCCAGCGCATGCACCCCGGCATCGGTGCGGCCGGCGCCGTACACGACAGGCCGCGCTCCGGTGAAGGCCGCAATGGCGTCAGTCAATGCGCCCTGAATCGTCGGGCCGCTATCCTGGATTTGCCAGCCGACATACGGCGTGCCGTCGTATTCGATGGTGAGCTTATAGCGCGGCATATCAATGCAGCACGGTTGCGGGCGCGACGGGCGTCCCGCGCAAGAACTCGTCCGCCGCCATCGGCTGCTTGCCGGCGCGCTGCAATTCGACGAGCCGCACGGCGCCGCTGCCACAAGCGACGGTCAGTTTGTTGTCGAGCACGCGGCCCGGCGGCCCGCTGCCGTCACCTTTGGTCGTGCGCAAAATCTTGACGCGACCAGCGCCGGGAAACTCGCACCAGGCGCCGGGGAACGGCGACAGGCCGCGGCAATGGTTATGGACTTCGTTCCACGGCTTCGCCCAATCGATACGCGTCTCGCCCTTGTCGATCTTGTTGGCATAGGTCACGCCCTCCGCGGCCTGCGGCGTTAGTTGCAGCTGGCCTTTTTCCAGCGCGGCGAGCGCACGCAGCATGAGGTCGGCGCCAAGCCGAGCCAGTTCGTCGTGCAACTCGCCGGTGGTCGCGTCGGTGCCGATCGGTACCTGCTCCGCCATGGCGATGGCACCGGTGTCGAGGCCTTCGTCCATCTTCATCACTATGACGCCGGTTTCCTTGTCGCCGGCCATGACGGCGCGATGAATCGGCGCTGCGCCGCGCCAGCGCGGCAGCAGCGAGGCGTGGAGATTGAAACAGCCGAGCGGAAAAATTTCGAGGATCGATTTCGGCAGAATCATTCCGTAAGCGACGACGACGGCGGCATCGGCGCCGTGTGCGCGCATCGCCGTCGCGGCGTCGTTCATCTTAAGTGTTTTCGGCGTGATGATTGGCAGGCCGAGTCGTTCGGCTTCGCGCGCAATCGCGCTCGGCTTTGGCGCTAGTCCGCGGCCGGCGGGTTGCGGCGCGCGCGTATAGACCGCGACAACCTCATGGCCGCCGCCGACAATCTCGACAAGCGTCGGTACGGCGAAGTCGGGAGTCCCCATAAAAACCAGGCGGAGCGCCAATCACGCCTCCACCTTCTTTGCCGCCTTGGTGAACTTCTTGATGATGAGGCTGCGTTTGAGCCTGGACAGGTGATCGATGAACAGCACGCCGTTGATGTGGTCGATCTCGTGCTGCAGGCAAGTCGCCAGCAAACCCTTCGCCTCGGTCTCGTGCGCCTTGCCGTCGAGATCGAGATATTTGACTTTCACCTTGGCGGGCCGTTCGACCTCCTCGTAATATTCCGGGATCGACAGGCAGCCCTCTTCGTATTTGGACTTGTCCTCGGACGTCCAGGTCACCTCGGCATTGATAAAGACCAAAGGCTTGTGATCGTCCTCTTTCTTCGACAGGTCGAGAATGATCACGCGCTTGGGCACGCCGATCTGGATCGCCGCGAGCCCGATTCCCGGCGCCTTGTACATGGTGTCGAACATGTCATCGACCAGCTTGCGGATGCCGTCGTCGATGCGCTTGACCGGCTCGGAAACGAGCCGCAGCCGCTTGTCCGGGAGTTTTATGATGTCGCGCACAGCCATGGTGCGCGATGTAAGCGGTGCATAAAGCGGGGTCAATCGGCGATGTTTTGCCGGCGTTGCCGTTGATCCTTCGGCTGCGACCGGCTATCACCGTTCGCTCTTCGTTCACGCTGTCCGCGAATCGCATAGAGTCACCCGATGACCGAGATGCTGCCGCTCCTCGCGATTGTGGCCGTTGTCGTGGCTTTGGCCGCGGTCGCGGCGCTCGTTGTCGTGCTCCGGCGCGGCCGTAACCCGGCGGAGCCGCAGGCCGCCGTCATGGCCGAGTTGGCGCAGGCGCAGAGCGCCACGGGGCAGCGCCTCGAAACCATGATCAGGATGCTGGGCGACCGGCAGTCGCAGTTGCAGACCGCGGTCAACGAGCGGCTCGAGTCGGTCTCGCACCGGCTCGGCGATTCGCTGCAAAAGACCACGGCGCATACGACGGAGCACCTGCAAAAGCTGCATGAGCGGCTCGCCGTCATCGACACCGCGCAGAAGAACATCACCAATCTCGCCACCCAGGTCACTTCGCTGCAAGGCGTGCTGGCCAACAAGCAGTCGCGCGGCGCTTTCGGCCAATGGCGAATGGAATCGATCATCCAGGATTGTTTGCCCAAGGGTTCCTATGCATTCCAGCATACGCTGTCGAACCGTACGCGCCCCGACTGCTGCGTGTTCATGCCCGACAGTCGCGCGCTCGTCATCGACGCCAAATTTCCGCTCGAAAGCGTTACCGCATTTCGAGAGGCCAAGTCCGATGAGGATCGCAAAGCCGCCGGTCAGCGACTGCGTACCGACGTCGGCAAGCATGTTACCGATATCGCCGAGAAATATTTAATTCCGGGAGAGACCCAAGAGTTCGCACTCATGTTCGTACCGTCGGAGGCGATCTACGCCGAAGTTCACGACGGCTTTGACGATGTGGTGCAAAAAGCCTACCGCGAGCGCGTCGTCCTGATGTCGCCGTCACTCCTCATGCTGGCGATTGCGTTGGTGCAGCAAAGCCAAAAAGACGCCCGCAGGCGTGAGGCCGCCGACCAAATTCGCGACGAAGTCGCGCGCCTCGTCAAGGATGTGAGCCTGCTCGGTGACCGCGTCCGCAAGCTGCAAACCCATTTCAATCAGTCAAACGAGGACATTCGGCTGGCAATCATCTCGATTGAAAAAATCGAAAGTCGGGGTGAGCGAATTCAACAAGTCGAAGTCGATGTTCTGGCACCAGCCGAATCGAACGTTATTACGGCGCCGATGACGCGCAAGCTCGAAGCGGGCGAGTAGCGGCGCATGGCCGCGACGCCAGATGCCACTGGTGCCGCCGCAAAATCCCGGCGGTCGTTGACCGACGCGCTCGCCGTCTATCTCAAGCGGCGCGTCCTCATCATCCTGTTCCTCGGCTTCTCGTCGGGCCTGCCGCTGGCTTTGTCGGGCTCGACTTTGCTGATCTGGATGCGGGAGTCCGGCGTCAATCTCGGCACCATCGGCCTGTTCGCGCTGGTCGGCACGCCCTACACGATCAAGTTTCTCTGGGCGCCGCTGATCGATGCGCTCGACGTGCCGTTGCTGTCACGGTACTTCGGCCGCCGCCGCGGTTGGCTCTTGCTGTCGCAATTCTTACTCATCGCCGCGATTATTTTCCTCGGGTTCTGCGATCCGTCGGTGTCGCCGTTCCTCGTCGCCTTCGGCGCGCTCCTTGTCGCCACAGCTTCCGCAACCCAGGACATCATCGTTGACGCGTTCCGGGTCGAGAGCCTGGACGAGAGCGAACAGGCGGCCGGCATGGCGTCCTATGTCGCCGCCTACCGCATCGGCATGCTGGTCTCGACCGCCGGCGCGCTGTTCCTGGTCAGCGGATTCCAAAGCTACGGCCTCGACCATTACGCTGCGTGGCGCGCGGGATACGTCGTGATAGCGGCGTTCGTGCTGATCGGCATTGTCACGACGCTTTACGCAGCGGAGCCGGAAAAATCGGTTGCGGCCAATGCCATCCATGCGCGCGAGACATCGCTCAAGCGCGTCATCGATGCCGCGGTCGGCGCCTTTTCCGAATTCCTGTCGCGCGACTTGGCCTTCCTCGCACTCACTTTTGTCGTGCTGTTCAAGTTCACTGACGCGTTGTCGGGCGCGATGACGGCGCCGTTCGTGATCGATCTCGGCTTTTCGCGCAACGAATATGCCGCCATCATCAAGGGCGTCGGCCTTGCCGCGACGCTGATCGGCGGCTTCGCCGGCGGTTTCCTAGCGCGCGCCTATTCACTGCCGAAAAGTCTGTGGATCGGCGGTGTGCTGCAAGCGCTCGCCAATCTCGCCTTCTCCTGGCAGGCCGTCGTCGGGCTGAACGCGGCGTGGCTCACTTTCGCCATCGTCGCCGAAAATTTCACCAGCGCCATCGGCACGGTGATCTTCGTCGCCTATCTGTCGGCGCTGTGCCGCAATCCGCTGCACACCGCGACGCAATATGCGCTGCTGACTGCACTCGCGGCGTTCGGGCGCACCTATCTTTCTTCAGGGGCCGGCTATATCGCCGCCGCGACCGGGTGGGTGTGGTTTTTCGCCATCTGCGCACTGTCGAGCTTGCCGGCGCTCGCCTTGCTGGCCTGGCTCCAGCACCGCGGGCATTTCGACGGATTATTGCCCGCCAGGCGGTAATGCCGTCGGCGCATCCGGCTCGGGCTGTTCGCACAAACCCTCGCAGCAATGGGCGATGGCCTGGCCGCCGCAATCGGGGCAGGGGATGAAAGCGGCCGCTTCGTCCTGGGCCGCCGCCGAGCCGGGATCGGGCTTGGCCGGGCGGCGGATGAAGCCGGGCCGCTCGGTCCAGCGGCAGGTCTCGCAAAGCATGGCGCTTGCCCCAATCTCGGCGGCAATTCATCGCGGTGTCATCGCCAGATCGTCCGATTCTCGCGCCTTTCGCAATGCCTTCGGCGCCGCCCGCAAAAAAGTCTTTTTGTAAGGATCGGATCGCTATAATCGCCGTTGTATCTAGGCTTTGCGTCCCTCGAACCTGGTTTCCCGTAGTCCCAGCATGGATATGATTCTGGTCAAGCTCTTCGCAACCGCGCTGGCGCTCAGCGAGGTCATGACCCAGCCGCAGGCGGTGAAGACGCAGTTCGATCCGGTCAAGGATCAGGACGCGGTGGTGCAGATCCTGCGCGACGGCTGCGCCCATATGCGTCAGGCGTTCGATATCGAGTCGATCAATGTCGACGACCTGATCACGACCGCGCTCGACGATCCGGCGGCGGTCGGCGGCAACATCAAGGCGTTCCACGGCCTGAACTTCGCGGACCTCAATACCGCCTACAAACAATTCTGCAAGAACGAGACCGTCGCCAATCCGGTGGTCGACATCGGCCAGGTGATCACGTTCTACAACAACGCCGCCGCCGATCTGCCCGACCCGGCGCGCCTCAAAGGCAAGCAATTGCCCGGCATGAGCACGGTGCTCGACGGCAAGGGCGATCACTATGCCGACGTGTTCCAGCCCGGCAACCGCCGCGTCTGGGTGCCGCTCGCCGACGTTCCCGATTTCGTGCAGAAGGCGTTCATCGCCGCCGAGGACCGGCGCTTCTATCAGCATCACGGCATCGACGAGCACGGCATCATCCGCGCCTTCATCGGCAATCTCGCGGAATCCGGCCGCCCGCAGGGCGGCTCGACCATCACCCAACAGGTGGTGAAGAACCTCCTGGTCGGCGACGACGTCACTTACGAGCGAAAAATCCGCGAGATGATCGTGGCGTCTCGCTTGGAAAGCACGATCGGCAAGAACGACATTCTCGAGCTCTATATCAATTCCGTCTATCTCGGCCGCGGCTCCTGGGGCATCGAGATGGCGGCGCGCAGCTATTTCGGCAAATCGGCCAAGGATCTCACGCTGCCCGAAGGCGCCATGCTCGCCGGCCTGCTCAAGGGGCCGAGCTTTTACAATCCCGACCGCCACCCCGATCGCGCCAAGGAACGCCTGACCTATGTGCTCGGCCGCATGCAGGAGGACGGCGTCATCAGCGCCGAGCAGAAGAACACGGCGGCGCTGCCGAAGCGCGTCGCGTTCGCGCTGCCGCATCGCGACTCCGGTTTCAACTTCGTCGACTATCTCGGCCGCGAGTCGAAGATTGACGGCGTCGACAGCCTGACCGCGCAAACCTATACGGTGCGCTCCACGATCAATGCGCAATTGCAGCGCGACGCCGAATCGGCGCTCCAGGAAGGCTTGGCGCAGTTCGAGATGTCGTCCGGCCGGGTACAGTTCCGCGGGCCCGAGGCCAACATCGCCGATGCGATCAAGAAAATCGGCTCCAGCCCGTCCGGCATGCCGGCGTGGCAACAGGCGCTGCAAGCCGTGCATCTGCCGCTCTACGACGTGCACTGGACGCCGGCGGCGATCGTGCAAAAGGGCGACGGCAAGAAGGACGACGGCAACGTCCGCGTCGGCCTGCCCGACGGGCGCATCATGCCGCTGACCGGCCTGTCCTATGTAAGCCGGCGCGGCCTCGGCCTCTACGACGTGGTCTATGTCAACGTGGTCGACGGCCGGCGCAGCGAGGTTCGCCCGGCCGCGGTCGACGCCAGAGGCAATCCCGTCAAGCCGAAACCCCAAGTCGTGGTGTCGAGCGGCCAGGCGCAATTGCGGGCGCGGCCGACGGTGCAGGGCGCCGCGTTGGTGCTGGAGAACAAGACCGGCCGCATCCTCGCCATGGCCGGCAGCTTTTCCTATCCGTTGAGCCAGCTCAATCGCACCTGGCAGACCCAGCGCCAGCCCGGTTCGGCGATCAAGCCGATCACCTATCTCACCGCGCTGCAGAAGGGGCTGCAACCGAACACCTTGGTGCCGAACGATCCGCTCACCTTGCCGCCGATCGGCAGTTCGACCTATGGCAGCATCATCCGCGACTCCGGCGCCCCCGACCGGCCGGAAGATTACTGGTCGCCGCGCAACGCCGACTATGCGTCGGGCGGCGTCTTCACCATGCGGCGGGGCCTAGAAAACTCGATCAACGTCGTGACCGCGCATCTGCTCGCCGGCGGCATCGACGCCGATCCGGTGGCGAGCCTCGACGAGGTTTGCGCCACCGCCAAGGCGGCAAAAATCTACACCGACTGCGTGCGCTATTATCCCTTCGTGCTCGGCGCGCAGCCGGTGCACATGATCGATCTCGCCGCCTTCTACGCCGCGGTCGCCAACGAGGGCGCGCGGCCGCAGCCTCATGCCATTGACGCGATCGAGTCGAACGGCCGCACCGTCTACGAATATCCGAAAGTGCCGCTGTTCTCGCCGATCAGCGCCGCCGATGGCGTGAGCTTCTATCAGCTCAAGACCATGCTGCAGGGCGTGGTGGCGCGCGGCACCGCGCGCGCCATCGGCGGCCTGTCGCCCTATGTCGCCGGCAAGACCGGCACCACCGAGGACGCCGTCGACGGCTGGTTCGTCGGCTTCACCAACGATGTGACGATTGCGGTCTGGGTCGGCTACGACAATGGCGACGGCAAGCGCCGCTCGCTCGGCTCCAACGCGACCGGCGCGCGGGTGGCGCTGCCGATCTTCAAGCCCATTCTCGATGCCATATGGGCCGAGCATATCGCGCCGAAGGCGCCGCTCGCCGGGCCGTCGCGCGAGGTGCAGCGGCTCCTCATCGACGTGCCGATCGACTACGCCAGCGGCGTTCCTTTGAACGCCCCCGCGAACAACAATCCCGGCCTCGGCGGCCTGTTTGGCGCATTCGCCGGCAATGCCCAGGCTGCCCCGCCACCCCCCAGCGGCGGCAGTTTCATCGAGCATTTCCGCCGCGGGCCCGACGGGCAGGCCGAAGATACCCAGTATCAGATCGTCTCGCGCGCGGATGCCTACGCCGTACGCACCGATCCGACCACCGATCAAGGTTCGTATTATAACGGCCCGGGCGGCTATGGCAGCGACGGCCGTTGGACCACCGGGCGGACTTATTATCCCAATCAGGGCTGGGGGACGGCACCGTCGCAACCGCCACCGCCCCAGCCTGTGGCGCGCGGGCTGTTCCAACCTTGGAACGGCGGGCAACAACCGGCGCCGCAACGAGGCCCGGATAATTTCTGGGGTGGGCGCTACAACTGACCCCAGCCAAAACCGATTCGCGAGACGATTTGCAATGACAACGCGGCACGCGATCGTGCTTCTCGGCTTGCTTGGTTTTGTCCCGGCAGCCGCAGCGCAGGGTTTCCGCATCGAAGATAGCGGCGCGGCGCGGCTCGCCGATGTGGCGCAGCTCAAGCCCGGGGTGATTGCTTTTAGCGATCAGTGGGGCGGCGACGCCGTGGACCCCGGCGGCGTGCTGATCCGCTTCGAGGACTGGACCCACAAACACCCGGTGCAGAAAAAATTCCTGGCGCTGTTTCCCGCCTATGTCGAGCCGACCATCGCCAAGCCGGCAAACGGCAATGGGCCGATGGTCGAAAAGCTCTACATGTATGTCGCGCAAGCCCGCTTCATGCTCGACCGCGCGCCGGCCACCATCGATCTGTCGCGCTACGTGACGCTGCCGATCCTCGAGCGCATCGATCCGGCGATCAAGCACAAGCTGATCACCGCGGCCGACGTGGTGCCGTTCAACGACGACCCCGGCGCCGGCAACGACAATCCCGACCGCAAATGGTGCACCGGGCGCGCCACGTCGATCTGCATCCAGTCGAGCTATAAGCTGGAAGGCAAGATTCCGATCGGCGTGTTGCTGGTCAACAAGCTGCGCGACAGCCCCAAGAAGGTCGCCGATACCATCGATTTCCAGAGCGAGCTGTCGGCGCAAGGTGCCGCCGACGTCGATCAGGCTGCATTGCAGGAACTCACCGCGCTCGATACGCCGGTCGCCGGCGTGATCGAGCAGGACCTTTTCTACGTCAACCAGATCATGAAATTCGGCAAGCTGCTCGCGGTGTTCCAAAACCACCCGAGCGATGCGAGCAAGACGGTGGTCACCGCGTTCATGGCGCTTGCGATCAAGGCCCGCGTGCTCGACGAGAAGCGCGACTACGAAAACGTCCCGGTGCTGCGCAACCTGGTGCCGGCGCAGGTGCTGATGGGCCAGTCGTCGTTCAATTCCGGGACTTCGATCAGCGCCGGCCTGCCGAAATACGCGCGCAATGAGATTTCGATGATTGCCGGGATTTTGGAGAAGGATACGGGGAAGTAAGGCCTCTTCCCGTCATCCTGAGGTGCTCGCCGAAGGCGAGCCTCGAAGGATGCACGGCCCGGGCCGTCGCCCCAACCGAAATCGGGTTTACCCGATTTCGGCATTCTAAATGTCCAAGTTGACAACAGCCGACTTGGATTGGCGCGGCTTCGCCGCGCACCTTAGGGTGAGGGATTACGATTTAAGTCCCACTCACGCCCGGCAGCGGCACGAAAAGCGTCTCGATCGGGATCGCTTCGGCGATGAAATGCTGCTCGACCATGTATTGGACGAGCGCTTGCAACGTCGGGCGGTTCGGCTCGATGCCGTAAGGGAAGGGATCGCCGCCGAACACTTCGTCGATTTCCTCGATCTCGTCCTGCAGCCACGGCAGCATGGCGGCGAGCGAGCCGGCGTAGCGCAGCCGCGCCCGGGCGATGCGCTTGGCTTCGACGAAGGCTGCGTAGAGGCTCGACGCTATCCAGGGATTTTTCTCGTAGACCGCGCGCCGCAGCGCGACGAGGTGCATGATCGGGAAAATCTTCTCGCGCTGATAAAGCCCGCGCTCCAGCGCGTGATGATCGGGCAATAGTCGCACCACGTCGGGATCGGTGCCGAAGGCCGGCGGCTTGCGCGAGCCGAGATAGGCGTCGATCTCGCCGCGCGCCAAAAGCTCGCTGAGCGGCCGGCCGCTGCGGTTCTGCTCGATGGCGATGGGGCGGAGAAGCGGCAGCGTGTGCGGGTTGCCGTGGCTGCCGCCGCTTTCGACCGCGCCCTGCACCCAATGAATGGTGCTCAGATCGACGCCGAACTGGTGCTGCAGGTGGCCGCGCAGCCAGATCGACGCGGTTTGCGTGTAAAGCGGCAGGCCGACCCTACGGCCTTCCAGGTCCTTCGGCGTGCGGACGCCGGCGCGCCTGTTGACGAAGATGTAGCCGTGGCGGAACACCCGCGACGGAAACACCGGGATGGCGACGAATGGGCTGTTGCCGCGGCCGGCGTGCGCGATGAATTCGGACGCCGACAGCTCCGACGCGTCGAATTCCTCGCCACCGGTCATCCGGTCAAAGATCTGCCGGCCCGACGGGAACACGATGACGTTGAGGTCGATGCCTTCGACCTGCACCTCGCCCGAGCGCAGCGCCTCGATGCGATCGTATTTGCAGCTTGCATAGGTGAGCTTCAGCGGGGCCATTTTCCGTCATTCCGGCCGAGCGAAGCGCGAACCCGGAATCCATATCCACGATTCTCACAGTTGAACGGGGCCGCGCGCGTTCTGCAAGCTCTGTGTGTATGGATTCCGGGCTCGCGCTTCGCGCGCCCCGGAATGACGCTTCGATTATTGTGTGGCATTGTCCGCCCCATGCACGAAGCCGATTTCTCCCACGAGCATGTCGAGAGCGCGGCCGAGCGCGCCGCGCTCGTGCGCACGATCTGGGATCAGGACAACGTTTCGTTCAAGACGGTCGGCATCGATATCGGCAGCTCGACGTCGCACCTGTTGTTCGCCAAGGTCGCCTTGCAGCGGCAGTCGCAAGGGCTGTCGAGCCGCTTCGTCGTGGTCGGCCGCGAGATCGTGTGGCGCTCGCCGATCCTGCTGACGCCGTTCTTGTCCGACGGCACCATCGATGCGCTCGCGCTCGGTGAATTCATCCGCCGCTGCTATGGCGACGCAGGCTTCACCCAAGATGAGATCGACTCCGGCGCCGTCATCCTTACCGGCGAGGCGATCAAGCGCACCAACGCCCGCGCCATCGACGAGCTGTTCGCCGCGGAAGCCGGCAAGTTCGTTTGCGCCACTGCCGGCCACAAGCTCGAAAGCCGGCTCGCCGCCCACGGCTCCGGCGCGGTGGCGCTGTCGAAAGCGCGCGACACCTGCCTGCTGCACGTCGACGTCGGCGGCGGCACCACCAAGCTGGCGCTGATCGACCGCGGCGTGATTGTCGGGCTTTGTGCTTTTGCAATCGGCGGCCGGCTGATTGCGGCCGATGCGGACGGCGCCTGGACCCGGACCGATCAATCGGCCCAGCTCGTCGCCGACGATCTCGGCATGAAAATTTCGCCGCAGGCGCTCGCCGACGAAACCATTCGCAGCCAGATCGCGCAGCGACTTGCCGTAGTCGCGGCCGATGTGATCGGCGGCGCGGCCTTTGACAGCCTCGGCCAATCGCTTCTCCTCACCGAGCCGCTGCCGCGCACGGCCGCGCCGACCGCGCTGACGTTCTCCGGCGGTGTCGCCGAATACATTTTCGGCCATGAGCACGAAGAGTTCGGCGATATTGCAAAACCGCTCGCCGCCGCGCTGGCGGCCGAGTTGAGCCGGCGGCTCGGTCTGCCGCTGATCGATCCTGGCCAGCGCATCCGCGCCACCGTCATCGGCGCCTCGCAGTTCACCGTCCAGGTCAGCGGCAAGACCATTTATCTGCCGGATCCTTACGTGCTGCCGGTGCACAACGTGCCGGTGGTGCGCGTCGCGCTTGCCGCGGCGGGCGATATCGATCCCGGCCGGTTCGCCGCCGCCATCCGCTCAGGCCTCGAAGAAATCGAGCTCGACCGCAACGGGCGCCTGGCGATTTCGTTCCCCTGGCATGGCGATCCGGAGCACTCGCGCCTGAAGGCCGCAGGGCAGGGGATCGTCAACGCGCTCGCGCCGATCCAGGACCAGATCAAGCTCTTGCTCCTGATGATCGACGGCGACGTTGGCAAGACCTTCGGCCGGCTGATGCACCGCGAGCTCAACTGGCCAGGGAAAATTGTCTCCATCGACGGCGTGGAGTTGCAGGAGCTCGATTATGTCGATGTCGGCGCGCTGATCGCCCCGCCGGGCGTCGTGCCGGTGGTGATCAAGTCGCTGCTCTTCGCATAGCTCCCCGGCGGCTGGCGGTGTAATGTCCGCGCAAAGCCCGCCCGGAGGAACACATGAACATCCGCGAAGTGCCGCAACAGCAGGCGCGCTACGGCGTCGACCCGTATCTCGATTGGCTCAAGGGCGAAGGCATTCCGGTCGTCGAGGATTACGGCGTCTACCTGTTCGACGTCGAGACCGCGCCCTGGCCGCGCTACGGCGTCAACGGCGCAGCGGTACACCTCAAGGGCCGCGGCGATTTTGCCAACATGTTCGTGCTCGACATCGCGCCCGGCCGCTCCACGGCGCCGCAGCGGCATCTCTATGAAGAAGTCGTCTATGTGCTCGAAGGCACCGGCTCCACCCAGGTCGAATTGGCTGACGGCAGTAAGCGCAGTTTTGAATGGGGTGCCAAGAGCCTGTTCGCCATTCCGCTCAATGCAAAACACCGGCACTTCAACGGCAGCGGCACCGAGCGCGCGCTTCTTGTCACCACGACGAACTTGCCGATGATGATGAATGTCTTCCACAACGAGGCCTTCGTGTTCGGAGCTGAGTTCGATTTCAGCGATCGCGCCGGCAAGAAGGAGTATTTTTCCGGCGAGGGGGATCTCATCACCGTGCGGCCGGGCAATCACATGTGGGAGACCAATTTTGTCCCCGACTTGACGTCGATCGAGCTGAAAACATGGGGCGACCGCGGCGCCGGCGGCACCAACATCATGTTCGTGCTCGCCGATGGCACCATGCACGCGCATATCTCGGAGATGCCGGTCGGCACTTACAAGAAAGGCCATCGCCACGGCCCGAGCTTTCACGTCATGTGCGTGATGGGCCTGGGCTACTCGCTGCTCTGGTACGAGCACGACAAGGATTTCCGCCGCATCGACTGGAAGCACGGTATGGTGCTGGTGCCGTCGGACCGG
>DATHHM010000223.1:0-3892 GCA_035317145.1 Xanthobacteraceae bacterium
GGACGCATCACCGAATTCGCTGACGGCATCACGCCGGGCGCAAAACCGCTGTCGATCTCGGTGCGCGACGGCGCGCTGTGGTTCAGCGAGGCCGCCGGCAACCGCATCGGGCGCATGACCATGGACGGCAAGGTCACGGAATTTCCGATCCCGAGTCATGACAGCCAGCCGCGCGCCACCGTCACCCATCCCGACGGCAGCATCTGGTTCGTCGAGACTTCGACCAACGCGCTCGGCCGCATCGACCGCGCCGGCCGCATTACCGAGCATCCGGTGCCGACGCCGAACGCGTCGCTGCGCGGCGTCACCGTCGGCGCCGACGGCGATCTCTGGTACACGGCGAACTTCGCCAACAAGATCGGCCGCATGGCGCCCGATGGCACGGTGCGCGGCGAATACGATATTCCGACGCCGAACAGCGGCGCGCGCTGCATTGCGGCGCTCGCCGACGGACGTTTATTCTTTACGCAATACGACGCCGGGCTGATCGGCGAGGTCGTCGTCCGCTAAACACAAATCCTGGGAGAGACATGAAAAAAGCCGCACTCGTCATCGCCTGCCTGGCCGCGTCGTGGCCGGCCGCCGCCATCGCGCAAAATTATCCGACCAAGCCGATCAAGATGATCGTGCCGATCTCGGTCGGCTCGATCACCGATGTCGTGGCACGCTTGACCGCGCAGGAGCTGGAGCAACGGCTCGGCCAATCGGTCATCGTCATCAACAAGCCGGGCGCCGCCATGGTTCTAGGCGGCAGCGAGTGCGCAAAATCGGACCCCGACGGCTACACGCTGTGTGTGGTCAGCCCCGATACCATGTCGTTCAACCCGCTGACCATTCCGAACCTGCCGTACAATCCCGAGAAGGATTTCACGCCCGTCATCGACATGTATCACGTGGTCGAAGGCCTGATGACGCCGGCGGCGTCCGGCATCAACTCCATCGACGAACTGCGCGCCAAGGCGGTGGCGGAGCCGGGCAAGCTCAATTACGGCACGCTCGGCGAGCGCACCACCACCGACGCGTTCCGGCAATGGCTCGGTGAGCATTGGCAGACAAGTCTTGTCGCGATCCCCTACAAGGGCGGCAGCGAGATCATCGCCGCGCTGCTCGGCAACACCATCGACGTCACCAAAATCGGCGTCGGCAACATGACCAGCCAGTTGAAGGAGGGCAAGATCAAGGTCTTGGCGCTACGCGCCTCGCATCGTTCGCCGCAGCTTCCCGATGTCCCGACCTTCGCCGAGGCCGGCTTTGGCGCATTCCCCGGCGGACCGATCTTCTGGGGCGCGGTGGTGCCCAACGGCACGCCGGCGCCGATCGTCAAACGCCTGCACGACGAGCTGCTGGCGATCTTCCGCGGACAAAAGTTCACCGACTTCGCCAACCAGAACTTCCTCGACCCGGCCGCCGGCTCGACCGAGGATTTTGCCGCGTTCCTCAAGAAGGACCGCCAGGACGCCGCCGTGCTGGTCGACAAGTATATGAAGTGACGTCATCGACACCGCGCCAAATAGCGGCGTTCGCGGGCCGCTACGGGCGACAAACGGATGCAGCGATTGCGGCCCGCGACCCCCTCCTTGATCCTCCCCCTTCAGGGGGAGGAATGAGAAAGCCGCTCGCTCTTCCTCCCCCTGAAAGGGGGAGGATAGGTGGGGGTCCGCTGACTCACGGCGTCCACTGACGCAACTGGCCTCAAGCCTCGTAAAAGCCGCGCCCAGATGCCATCTTAGGCGCGTGAGAATCAGCACCATCGGTCACCTTGGCTGACCCTTTGAAGCGCAATATCGAGCCGACAGCACCGTCGGGGCCCGCCCCCGGCGGCATTGCCGCGCGTGCGCAGGCGGGCGCGGGCGCGCCGTATCTGGCTGGCCTTAATCCGGAACAGCGGCTCGCGGTCGAGACGCTCGACGGCCCGGTGTTGGTGCTGGCCGGCGCCGGCACCGGCAAGACTCGCGTGCTCACCGTGCGCATCGCCCATATCCTCGCTACCGGCCGCGCCCGGCCCGGCGAGATTTTGGCCGTCACCTTCACCAACAAGGCGGCGCGCGAGATGAAGACCCGCGTCGGCGACATCGTCGGCGGTGTGGTCGAAGGCATGCCGTGGCTCGGCACGTTCCATTCGATCGGCGTAAAGATCCTGCGCCGGCATGCCGAGATGGTCGGGCTGAAATCCGACTTCACCATTCTCGACGTCGACGACCAGATCCGGCTGCTCAAGCAATTGCTCGAAGCCGAGAACATCGACGAGAAGCGCTGGCCGGGGCGCGTGCTGGCGATGCTGATCGACGGCTGGAAAAACCGCGGCCTCACCCCCGAGCAGGTGCCGCCCGGCGAAGCCGCCGTGTTCGCCAACGGCAAAGGGCTGAAACTCTACAAAGCGTTCCAGGAGCGGCTGAAAATCCTCAACGCCGCCGACTTCGGCGATCTGCTGCTCGAATGCATCCGGCTGTTCCGCGAGCAGCCCGACGTGCTGCGCCAATATCAGGGTCGCTTCAAATTCATTCTGGTGGATGAATATCAGGACACCAACGTGGCGCAGTATCTGTGGCTGCGGCTGTTGGCGCAGCGGAGCGTTCAAGCGGCGACCCCTAGTCTCACCTCTCCCCGGCGGGGAGAGGTCGGCGAGCGAAGCGAGACGGGTGAGGGGGCTCCGGCGGTGCAGAACGATATCGGCAGTACCCCCTCACCCCAACCCTCTCCCCCTCGGGGAGAGGGAGCGCGTGGTGGCGCGCCGGAAAGCATAAGCTCTCCCCTTCCCGCCAAAAACATCTGCTGCGTCGGCGACGACGATCAATCGATCTACGGCTGGCGCGGCGCCGAGGTCGATAATATTTTGCGCTTCGATCACGACTTTCCCGGCGCGAAGGTGATCCGGCTCGAGCGCAATTACCGCTCGACCGGCCACATCCTCGCCGCCGCCTCGCACATCATCGCCCACAATGAAGGCCGGCTCGGCAAGACGCTGCGCACCGACGACGAATTGGGCGAGAAGGTCACCGTCACCGGCTCGTGGGATTCCGAAGAGGAAGCCCGCACCATCGGCGAGGAGATCGAGCAGTTGCAGCGCGGCGGCCAATCGGGCGTACCACACGCGCTCAACGAGATGGCGATCCTGGTGCGCGCCTCGTTCCAGATGCGCGAATTCGAGGATCGCTTCGTCACGCTGGGCCTGCCCTATCGGGTGATCGGGGGGCCTCGTTTCTATGAGCGCGCCGAAATCCGCGACGCGCTGGCCTATCTGCGGGTGGTGAACTCTCCGGCCGACGATCTCGCCTTCGAGCGCATCGTCAACGTGCCCAAGCGCGGGCTGGGCGATGCAACGGTGCAGGTGCTGCACGACCACGCCCGCAAGCGCCGCGTGCCGCTCACCGAAGCCGCGCGCGCCATCGTCGAGACCGACGAGCTCAAGCCAAAACCGCGCGGCGCGCTGCGCGGCGTGCTCGAAGCCTTCGACCGTTGGCGCAAGCAGCGCGATGCCCTGCCGCACAACGAGCTGGCCGAGATCATCCTCGATGAATCCGGCTACACCGAGATGTGGCAGAAGGACCGCTCCGCCGACGCCGCCGGCCGCCTGGAAAACCTCAAAGAGCTGGTCCGCTCCATGGAGGAGTTCGAGAACCTGCAAGGTTTTTTGGAGCACATCTCGCTGGTGATGGACAAAGACAAGAGCGCCGACGCCGACGCCGTCAACATTATGACGCTGCACTCGGCCAAGGGCTTGGAATTCAACACCGTGTTCCTGCCCGGCTGGGAAGAAGGTTTGTTCCCGCACCAGCGCACGCTCGACGACCAGGGCCGCGCCGGCCTGGAAGAAGAGCGCCGCCTCGCGCATGTGGGGCTCACGCGCGCGCGCAAGCGAGCAAAAATCTATTTCGCCACCAACCGCCGCATG
>DATHHM010000224.1:0-10668 GCA_035317145.1 Xanthobacteraceae bacterium
GACCATGGCTTCTCGACGATCGGCAAGGAAAGCCAGACCAGCGCCACGGTGAAAATGAAATTTGCCGACGCGCCCGCCGGCCGCCTGCCGCTTGGTTTCGTTGCGCTCGATCTGGCGCACGCGCTCAACATGCCGTTGCTCGATCCCGACGACGGCTACAAGACCATCGGCGAGGGCCAGCATACCAGGTTCGGCAACGGGCTTATCGGCGGCGATGCCGACAAACCGAAAGTGGTGGTGGCCGCCAATGGCGGATCGGATCTGATCTACCTGCCCGACGGCGACAAAACTTTGGCCAAACGCATCGTCGACTTTTTGCTCACGCAAGACTACGTCAGCGGCCTGTTCGTCGATACCAAACTCGGCAAATTCGCCGGCACCCTATCGCTCGACGACGTCGCGCTCGAAGGCAGCGCCATCACCCCGCACCCGGCGATCGCGGTCAGTTTCCGCTCCTTCGACACCGTGTGCGGCGAGCCGGTGCGCTGCACGGTGGAGATTGCCGATACCGTTCTCCAGCAAGGCCAGGGCATGCATGGCTCGTTCAGCCGCGCCGACACCTGGAATTTCATGGCGATGCAGGGGCCGGACTTCAAATCGGGCTTCGTCGACCCGGCGCCCGCCAGCAATGCCGATCTCGGCCGCACCATCGCGCAATTGATGCAGCTCGACGTGCACGACACCGGCACGCTGCTCGGCCGCGTGCTCGCCGAAACGCTGCCCAATGGCGCGCTGCCCGACGTCTCCAGCCGCGTCGTCACGTCGGAGCCGGCGCCAAACGGCCTCGTCACGGTCCTCAACATGCAGATGGTCGGCAATACGCGCTATTTCGATGCCGCGGGATTTCCGGGCCGGACGGTCGGCTTGTCCACCACGGCGCGACCCAGCGCCACGCAGTGACAGGTCACATCGGCAGTCACATGGGCAGGTAGCTGCGGCCGGCAAGGCGGCTTTCAGCGATAATCCAGTCGAGAATGGCCAGATCGACTTCGTCTAATCCGTCGAGAAAACGCCGCGCCGGCTCAGCCACGACGATTTGCGAATGCGCAATCACCGCGGCGAGCGTTTCGACGTCAGCAAGCGTTCCTACGTACGAACCAGCCATCTTCATCGGAGCGCCTCCCGGGCGGTCGCAAAAGAACAACGCGCACGGTCCTGCAGCAGTGTTTTGACCCCTGCCCTCGGCCGTTAGTCGGCCGAGTCGGGATTACGGTTCAAAACTGAAATGGCAGGGTGGCCAGCCAAGGGCCGCACTTGGGCAATCTCGCGGCGTTCCACTCACTGCTCGGTGATCGCGCACTTTATCGTACGTTGGCGCAGCGCGATGACGCCGCCAGTGGTTGTAGCGCGGAATGCCTCAAGACGCTTCGCAAAAATATTTCACAATCCATTGCGAACGCAGGATATTTCTCGCAAGCTTGGCGGCTTTCGACCGAGTAATGCTCAACCCGAAGGGCTAGTATTGGCGGCCTTTGAACCGTACATGTCAGTGGCAAATTACATTTCCGAAAATCGGATCAGCTCCAATAATACCGATCAGCCCAAACGGAGGTTTTCCCATGGCTCTAGCGATTGGCGACGCCGCCCCGGATTTCGAAGCCGAAACGACCGAAGGCAAAATCCACTTCCACGACTGGATCGGCAACAGCTGGGTGGTGCTGTTCTCGCACCCGAAGGATTTCACCCCGGTGTGCACCACCGAGCTCGGCACCATGGCGCGGCTGAAGCCCGAATTCGACAAGCGTGGCGTCAAGATCATCGGGTTGTCCGTCGACCCGGTCGATAACCACAAGAAGTGGGCTGCCGACATCAAGGACGTGGTCGGCTTCGCGCCGAATTACCCGATGATCGGCGACACCGATCTGAACGTTTCAAAGCTCTACGGCATGCTGCCGGCCTCGACGGGCGGCACGTCGGAAGGGCGCTCACCGGCCGATAACATGACCGTGCGCAACGTCTTCGTCATCGGGCCGGACAAGAAGATCAAGCTGGTCCTGGTTTATCCGATGACCACCGGCCGTAATTTCGACGAGGTGCTGCGCGTGATCGACTCGCTGCAACTCACTGCCAAGCATCGGGTAGCGACGCCGGCCAACTGGAAGCAAGGCGAAGACGTCATCATCACCGGCGCCGTCACCGACGACGAGGCGAAGAAGCTCTATCCGCAGGGCTGGAAGACGCCAAAACCCTATATCCGCGTCGTGCCGGCGCCGAAGTAAAAGCGCTGATCCCTGTCCCGGAAACGAGAGCGCGGCTTTGGCCGCGCTCTTTGCATGTCCGGCGCCAGCGCTGGCATACTGATCCATGCGCTGCCGCGGGGCGGCGGCGCGGTGAAGCCTGAGGCCAATATGGCAAAGACCTCGACGCTCGTGCTCTACCACGCCTCGCATTCGACATGCAGTCAGAAGGTCCGCATGGTGCTGCACGAGAAGGCGCTTCAATTCGACGAAGTGCGCATCGATCTCGGCAAGAAGGAACAGCTCAAGCCGGACTATCTTGCCATCAACCCGAACGCGGTGGTGCCGACCTTGCTGGATGACGGCGTGCCGATCATCGAATCCAGCGTGATCTGCGAATATCTCGACGAGAAATATCCCGAGAACCCGCTCGTGCCGTCCGACATCGTCGCGCGGGCGCGCATGCGCGCCTGGACGCACTACATCGAAGAAGTCGCCGTCGGCGCCATTCGCGTGCCCTCGTTCAATCGCGCGTTCCTCTATCGCTTCGAAAAACTCGACCAAAAGCAGTTCGAGAACGAAGAGATCGATCCGCGTCCGGTGCGCCGGGAATTGTTTCAGCGCATGGGCTCGCCGAAGGGTTTTGGCAAACAGGAGATCGATCGTTCGCTCGAGCAACTCGCCGAAACCTGCCGGCGCATGGACGAGGCCATCGCAAAACAAGGCCCATGGCTCATGGGCCGGCAATTTACCCTTGCCGACGTCCTGGTCATGCCGAGCATCGACCGGATGGCCGATCTAGGGCTTTCGCATATCTGGGACAACAAATATCCGCGCGTGGGCGAATGGTACGAGCGCCTCAAGGCGCGGCCGGCATTCCAAGCCACTTACTATCCGGGATCGCGCGTTTCGGATTTTTTGCCGCTTCGCCCGCTCTATGCAGCCGGCCGAGACTAGCAATCCGCGAGCAACAGTGAGCCATGACATGAGGCGAGACGCCGAATTGCAACCGCCGTTTGCCAATTTTATGGGAATGAAGGTCACGCACCTTTCCAAGGATAAGGTCGAGGCCGAAATTTTCGTGCGCGAGGAGCTCAACAATAGGTTCGGCGCCATGCATGGCGGCGCGATCATGGCGCTCGCCGACAATCTCGGCGGCACCGCGACCTTCGCCAACCTACCCGAAGGCGGACGCACCGCGACCATCGAGAGCAAGACCAATTTCTTCGCCCCGATTCCGGTCGGCGACACCGCGCGCGCCGAATGCACGCCGCTACATCGCGGCCGCACCACCATGGTCTGGCAGACCCGCATCACGCGCAACGATGGTAGGCTGTGCGCGTTGGTGACGCAGACGCAGATTGTGATTCAACCGGAAAAATCCTAGAGCAGCCGCACCCGCTTCTACGCGGACCAGCGGCGCAGGCTTTCATTGGCCTTTTGCTCCAAGGTCTTGGCTCCTTGCCGCTTGGCAACCTCGATAGCGACGCGGAACGCGGCTTCGGCTTTGCGCCGTTCCTGGTGCGGCGGACGCGCCAACAGCTCGCCATGCAGCCGATGGAGCTCGGCGCTGTAGAAATGCTCTCCCGTGGCATCGGCCATCGCGAGCCCCTCCTCCACGGCTTTCATAGCCTCGACGTGGTGCTCGGCCTTGAGGTGCGCATCCGCCAGCAAGCCGAGCAGATAGGCCAAGAAATGACGCGATTGAATCGCCTGCATCGCGGCAATGGCTTGCGTCGCCAGCTGGAGCCCGCGGTCCAGATCGCCATTGTGGGCAACGGACCAACCGGCCACGCCCATGCTCCATGCCTTCGGCTGCGCGAAATCATGCTCTGTCGCCATCTGCAGGCTCAGTTCAGAATTTGCGGTAGCCAGCGCTATGTCGCCGAGCATCTGGGCGGCCGACGACGTCAAATAAAGCGTCAGCGCCAGCGAGAACGGATCGTCGAGCTTCCTGGCCGCGGCGAGGGACTGCTCGATCATCACGTGCGCACCTTGGTCGTCGCCGGCAAGGGCCAGCGACATTGCACTGAAATTGCGCGCGCAACAGGCGGCATCATGATTGCCATAGCTTGATGCCATCGATTGGTGAATTTTGGCATTGAAGAGCGCAAGGCCGGACTGCGCGTGAGCGCACGCCTCGCCCAACTGGCCGCAAACGAACGAAGTCGACCACATCGCGTGGTGGGCCTGAATCTTCAGGCCCGGATCGTCGAATTTCTTCGTCAAGGCGAGCAGTCTCGTGCCAAGTCGCCGCGCGGCTTCCGTCTCGCCGCGACCGGTGCGGAACATCCACTGGCCCCAGATTGCCGGGAAAAGATCGACGCGTTCGCCCAGACGGTCGCAGAGCGCCTCTGCCCTGGTGCAGGCCTCCAGCACCTCCGGCGCACCAAATCCGCGGATCGCCATATATGCGGCCCCTATTCCAACGCGTAATTCGACCTCGATCCTGGTACGCTCGACCTCGTCCGCGATGTGCCCGATGGCGTCGAGCGCACGGCGCAGATGGCCGATAGCCTCCTCGTTGGCGCCGCGGCGCAACGCCTTCGCGGCGGCGCGCTGGTGGTGCGGGATCGCACGCACCGGCTCATTGCCACGCTCGAAATGCTCCGCGAGCTCGGCAGCGATCGCGTCCAGCCTGCCGGCCCACGCGGCTTCGAGCCGTCGGCCGACGCGTGTGTGACAGAGGGCGCGGCGTGTCGCCGGCAGGCGGTCGTACAAGAGCTCGCGGTAGAGATCATGCCGGAAGGCATAAAGCTCTGCGCGCGTGCCGTCCGGCCAAGCGGTCGATCCGGACTTGACGACGAACACGCCGTGCCGCGCCAGACGCGCGCAGGCGATCTCGACCTGGTCGACGTCGATCTCGAGCGCGGCGGCAACGGCTGCGGTCGCAAATTCGCGGCGGATGACGCTGGCCGCAGTCAGCAGATGGCGGTCGCTCTCGGTCAACTCGTCGATTTGACGGTCGATGAAGCGCCGTACGTCGTGCGGGATTGCGACGATTGCGCCCGGCGTTCGGCCGTCCTGAAGCGCCAGCTGATTGACGATACTGGCCATGAACAGCGGATTGCCGCCGGTTCGTTCCAGCAAGAGCGGCGCCATCTCGCGCAACTTCAGCACGCCGCCGTCGCCTCCGAGCCGAGCCTGCAGGTAACTTTCGATAGCCGCAAGGCCGAGGGGAGCGAGCGCGATTTCTCGGCACCGGCCATGCAGCGCGAGTTCCGTCACCAGGCCGTCGAGGCCCACTTTGACAGCCGCCACGTCAGCCGGCCGAAACGTTGCGATCACCATGAGGCGGGCGGGCTCGGGGCGGCGTGCCACATGGGCAAGCCAATCAAGCGTCGATGTATCGCTCCAGTGGATGTCTTCAAGCTTGAGCAGGAGTGGCACTTCGGAAGCGATCGCCTCGGTCGCCAGTGTCAGCTCGCGCATCATGCGCTCGCGCGTGGCGCGGCCGCGCGCCTCTAATGCGGTGCGTTCCGACCGAGTCCACAATGCCGGCATTTGCGCGAGCCAGCTCGGTGCCTGAGCCGAAAGAATCTCTTTCACCGCCCCACCGTCCGCAGCGCCGGCGAGACGCGTCAGCGCCTCGATCAAGGGCAGATAGGGCTCACCAACGCCGTGATGGTCGAGACATTGGCCGTGCGCGATCCTGACCGTCTGGTTGGTCCGTAGCTGCTCCAAAAACGCGTCCGCAAGCGAACTCTTGCCGATGCCCGGCTCGCCGCTGACGAAAATAATCTGACGCCGGCTGGACCGCGCCTGATCGAAGGCGTCCGCAAGCTCGACGAACTCTGCGACCCGCCCGACCAGCCGCGACGGTTCGGGTGACGCTACCTGCAATGGCGACGTGGCAGGACCACTTTGTTCGTCGACCGTGGCCGGCACCATGAGGCGGTAGCCGCGCCGATGCCGGGTCTCGATGTAATGCGGGCGCCGGGCGTCGTCGCCGAGCACACCGCGCAGCTCCTGAATACAAGAGGTGAGCGCGTCGTCGCCGACTGCCATGCCGCCCCACACGCGCTCGAGCAGATCCTGCTTGGTGACGAGTTCTTGGGCCCGCTCGGCCAGCAGCTGCAGCACGGCGGCAGCACGCGGCGTGAGCTTGACCTCGCTGCCGTCGTGCCAAAGCTGCCCGGTTCGCGGGTCGAAACGAAACGAAGCAAATGCGAATTGCCGATGTGCAGGCACGCGCCAGCTCGCCTCCGATTTCCCGGAAATTTCCCGGAATTCAGCCAGTACTTCCTGGGCTGTCGCTGCGAGATTCTCGCACGCGGTCGCAATGGCCGCAATCAGCAGGAGGCCTCGCATGAACTCCAATTATCGCAACGCTTTGGTCGCTGTCGCGCTCCTTGGCCTGGCCCGGCCGGCATCCGCCGACGTCATCTGCGACTGGAACGCCAAGGCACTCGATTTCGTCGTCAGCCACAAAATGTTACCGCCGCCCGCCGAGCGGATCGTCGCCATGACGCAGCTCGCCATGTTCGATGCCGTCAACTCGATCGATCGCAAGTACCGGCCCTATCTGGTGCAGCTTGCGGCGGCGCCGACCGCCTCCAAAGAAGCCGCGGCAGCAACAGCCGCGGCAACGGTGCTCGCCGGAGTCGATCCGCAGACCCAGGACCAGACAAAAGCCGCCCTTGCGGCTTATCTCGCCGCCATTCCTGACAGTACCGCCAAGTCCGAGGGCATCAAGCTTGGCGAAGCGGTCGCGGCCAAGATCCTGGAGGCGCGCGCCAACGACGGCGCCAACGCGCCGGACACCTACCGGCCGCGGACCGCGCCCGGCGTCTATGTGCCGACCGCGCCCACCGCAACGCCGCAGTGGCCTGCCGTCAAGCCGTTCGTCTTGACCAGTGCATCGCAGTTTCGCCCGGCGCCACCGCCCGCCCTCACCAGCGCGCAGTGGGCGGCCGACTACAACGAGATCAAGGAACTCGGCGGCCGCAACAGCACCAAACGCTCCGCGCAGCAGACCGAGAGCGCCCGCTTCTGGCTGGCAACCGACGGCAGAGTCCATTATCCCGTCATCCGCACCTTGGTGGCGGATAAGGAGCTCAGCGTCATCGACAGCGCCCGGCTGTTCGCGCTCATTGCGGTCGCGCGCGCCGATGCGCTGATCGCCGTGTTCGACGCCAAATATGCCTACGAATTCTGGCGTCCGGTCACCGCCATCCGCAACGGCGACATCGACGGCAACCCGGCGACCGAGCGCGACGCCGCCTGGCAGCCGATCGATGCCACACCGATGCATCCGGAATATCCGTGTGCGCATTGCATCAGCAGCGGCAGCCTCGCCGGCGTGGTGCAGGCCGTGTTCGGCACGCCGGAAATTTCGGAAGTGTCCATGACCAGTCCGACCGCGCCCGACGTCATCCACCATTGGACCAATGTGCGCGACTACTCCAACGAGGTTTCCGAAGCGCGCATATGGGCCGGCTTTCACTACCGCTTCTCGACCAAGGTCGGCCAGGACATGGGCTACAAGATCGGCGACTCCGTCGTAAAAAACTTCATGCAGCCCGTCGCGACGGTAACGCGCTGACCGACAGGTTCCGCCGGGCCGGCGCCGAGCCGGCCCGGCGGCCGTTCGAGGGCGTGAGCCGGTCATACGCAACGATGGCTGGCTTTGCGCGTTGGTGACGCAGACGCAGATCGTGATTGCGCCGGACAAGCGTTATGCGCTAGGCCGCAGCCAGATGCCCGCAACCAAATCACCAGGGAAGTCCACCCCGCCGACAAAGACGGCCGGCCGTTTTCGCATCAAGCGGATCTACGAACCCGCCGCCAAGGACGACGGCTTGCGCGTGCTGGTCGACCGGCTGTGGCCGCGCGGCATCGCCAAGCAGAAGGCCCACATCGATCTGTGGCTGAGGGACCTGTCGCCGAGCGACGCGCTGCGTCGCATGGTGCATGCCGACCCGACAAAATGGAATGAATTCCTCAAGGCCTACGCCCGCGAGCTCAAACAGGAGCCGGCGCGGACGGCGCTTGCGGACCTGCGCAAGCTGCCGCGCAGCCAGCCGGTGACGCTGCTCTACGCGGCGCGCGATGAGGCCCATAACAACGCCGTGGCGTTGAAGCGCTGGCTGGAGCGGACGAAGTAGTGGTTTGCTCTCCCCGTTTCATTAGACTGTGATCCAATTCATTGAATCGGATCACAGTCTAGAATCTTTATTTGAGCATGATCTTATCCGAAAACCGGTATCCACTTTTCGGGATCATGCACTAAGACACGCCAACGAGGCGGATGAGCCCGTAGCTGATCAAGCCGAGAATGATCAGCGACGCCGTCACCGCGAGCGTCACCCGCACGCCGCTCTTCGCCACGACGCGGACGTCGACGCCCAGGCCGAGCGCCGCCATCGAGATGGTCGTCAATATCGCGGCGACGTGGGTGATGGTGGGCAAAACGCTTTGCGGGATCAGCCCGAGCGAGCGAACGATCAGCACCACGAGAAAGCCGGTGATGAACCACGGCACGAGCTCGTGCAGGTCCGGGCTGCGGCGGTTGGCGCGATCGAGCCGCGGGTCGGTGCGCAGATCGCGGGCGAGCAGCGATAGTCCAAGCACCACCGGGCCTAGCATCAGCACCCGCACCAGCTTGATCACCGTTCCGACCTGATTGCTCAACGCACCAATCGGCAGGGTCGCCGCCAGCACTTGCGGCACCGCGTAGACGGTCAGGCCAGCCAACACGCCGTATTGTGTCAGCGACAATTGCAGGATCGGAACCAGCAACGGCAAGGTCAGGACAACGACGACGCCCAGGACGGCGGTAAACGAAATCGATGCGGCGATGTCGTCGCCGTCGGCGCCGATCACCGGCGCCACGGCGGCAATCGCCGAATTGCCGCAGATCGAATTGCCGCAGGCGACCAGGATCGCCATGCGCAACGGCAAGCCGAGCATGCGGCAAATGGCAAAGCTCGAGCCGAGCGCCATGGCGACGACGGAAGCGATGCCGACGAGGAGGATAGGCCCAAGCGCCAAAACGATCGCGACGCTCACCGACGCGCCGAGCATGACGACCGCGACTTCGAGCAGGAATTTCGCAGAAAACGCGATGCCGGGGACGAAGCGATTTGCGGGCGTCCACGCCGTGCGGATGGCGACGCCGAGCAGGATCGCGAGCACCAGCGCTTCGAGGTAAGTTTGCCCGGCGAAATAAACCTCGACTGCCTGCAACGCGATCGCAACGATCGTTATCGCGATGCAGAGCAGGATACCCGGCGACAATCGGCGCAAATGCTCGATCAAATCACAACACCTTATAGAATTTTAGCTTCACGCCGGCAGGCTCGCGTTCGCCCGTGCAGACGACGATGCAGCTCGTGATCCAACCATAGCGCGCGTCGCCGGTTTCGAAGAAGGTAGCGCCGCGGAAGTAATAGCTGCCGGGTTCGACAGCACGTCCGGCGGCAAGCGCCGCCATGACGTCGGGCGGACCGTGGCGGAGCGCCAGGTTGCGGACATTGATCAGCGCGCCGTCGTCGGTTTGCAGGGTGTAGCGCGCTTCGAGCTCCGACACGCCGTCGCTACGCAGGATCTGCCAATCGGCGCCGCCCGGCAGCACCTTGCCGCGGATGTTTGGCCCGGAAAATTCGCCGCCGGTGATCGGGACGATGCGGCGCCTGCCCTTGCCGACGTCGCCGCAATCGAGCGGCGGGCCGACCGAGACATGGGCCGCGAAGATCAGCTCCAGCTGCGGCGTATCGGCCATGGCCGGCTCCCAAACCATTGCATTGTGGGGACGAAACTCCCGATAATCGCCGCCACGCTTAAGTCAATCACGCTTTTGCAAAGCACGCGAGGAAGCCCATGGATGTTCGCGCCGCCGTAGCCTTCGGCCCCGGCAAACCGCTTGAAGTGACCACCGTCCAGCTCGACGGCCCGCGCGCCGGCGAAGTTCTGGTCGAGATCAAGGCGACCGGCATCTGTCACACCGACGAGTTCACCCTGTCGGGCGCCGACCCGGAGGGGCTGTTTCCGGCGATCCTCGGCCACGAGGGCGCCGGCATCGTCGTTGACGTCGGCGCGGGCGTGACCTCGGTGAAAAAGGGCGATCACGTCATTCCGCTCTACATCCCGGAATGCCGCAACTGCCCGTCGTGCCTGTCGCGCAAAACAAACCTATGCACCGCGATCCGCACCACCCAGGGCCAGGGCGTGATGCCGGACGGCACGTCGCGGTTTTCGCTGGATGGCAAGCCGCTGCACCATTATATGGGCTGCTCGACCTTTGCCAATTTCACCGTGCTGCCGGAAATCGCGGTAGCAAAGATCCGCGACGACGCGCCGTTCGACAAGGTTTGCTACATCGGCTGCGGCGTCACCACCGGCATCGGCGCGGTGATCAACACCGCCAAGGTCGAGCCGGGTGCAAAAGCAATCGTGTTCGGGCTCGGCGGCATTGGGCTCAACGTCATCCAGGGGCTGCGGCTCGCCGGCGCCGACATGATCATCGGTGTCGATCTCAACCCTGACAAGA
>DATHHM010000225.1:0-8990 GCA_035317145.1 Xanthobacteraceae bacterium
CTTGGCGATGTTCGCGGCGGCGGCTTCGGCAAAGCCCGGCGCGGCATTGATCCCGGTGCCGACCGCAGTGCCGCCAAGCGCGAGGCGATAGAGGCCCGGGAGCGCGCCCTCGATGCGTTCGAGGTCGTCGGCGAGCATGCCCGCATAACCCGACCATTCCTGGCCGAGCGTGAGTGGGGTCGCGTCCTGCATATGGGTGCGGCCGATCTTGATGATGTCGTTCCATGCGGCCGCTTTGGCCGCAATCGCTCCTTGCAACGCCTTGACGGCCGGCATCAGGCGCTCCTTCGCCGCGACGGCGGCGGCGATATACATCGCTGAGGGAAACGTGTCGTTCGAAGATTGCGACATGTTGACGTGATCGTTGGGATGAACCGGCGTCTTGCTGCCGAGCGGCGTGCCGGCAAGCTCGCAGCAACGATTGGAAATCACCTCGTTCACGTTCATGTTGAATTGCGTGCCGCTGCCGGTCGTCCAAACATGCAGCGGGAACATGTCTTGATGCCGGCCGGCCAGAATCTCGTCGCAGACCTGCGCGATCAGCGCATGGATCTTGTCGGGAAGCCGCTTGCCGGAATGGTTGGCGTTCGCCGCCGCCTTTTTCAGGATGGCATAGGCGGTGATCATGTCGCGCGGCGTCAAATCCTGGCCGATGCTGAAATGCTCGAGCGCGCGCTGGGTTTGCGCGCCCCAAAGCTTGTCGGTGGGGACACGGACCTCGCCGAGGGCGTCGGTTTCTATGCGGAAATCGCTCATCTGCAACTCCTCAATGGCGGCGGCGCGCATCGGCGGATCATCAGCGGACATGGCAACAGGGCTCGGAAAAGTCCAGCTAGCAGCGAATTTGGGGCGCAGACAGGTTCGCGATAGACTGCGTCGTCAGCCCATGCGGTCTCAGTCGGACCTACCCCTCCAGTGCGAAAACTCCATATAATTCCGTGGCTTAATGCGAGAGCGAACGGCGGCGAGCCTGACGCGCGGCCGTTCCGATCGATAATGCCATGATGGAAACGGTCGCCGAAATTCTCGACGCCTATCGCCGCGGCGCGCTCAAGCCCGAGGATGTGGTCGCGCGCAGTTTTGCCCGTATCCGCCGCCACGGCGATCCCGCCATCTTCATCGCGCTGCGCGAAGAAGCCGACGTCGTCGCCGAAGCAAAAGCGCTGGCGCGCGACGGCGACATGGCGCTGCCGCTCTACGGCATCCCGGTCGCGGTGAAGGACAATATCGACGTCAAGGGCTTACCGACCACGGCGGCATGTCCCGCATTCGGCTATCGGCCGGGCAAGGACGCCACGGCGGTAGCAAAACTTCGCCAGGCCGGCGCGCTCATTCTCGGCAAGACCAATCTCGATCAGTTCGCCACCGGTCTCGTCGGCGTGCGGACGCCTTATGGCATCGCCCGCAACCTGTTCGACGACAAGCTCATCGCCGGCGGTTCGAGCACCGGCTCGGCGCTGGCGGTCGGCGCGGGCTTCACGCCGCTGGCGCTCGGCACCGATACCGCAGGATCGGGCCGGGTGCCGGCGGCGTTCAGCAACATTGTCGGACTGAAGCCGAGTCGCGGCATGGTGTCGTGCGCCGGCGTCGTTCCCGCCTGCCGCACGTTGGATTGCGTGTCCGTCTTCGCGCTCACCGTCGACGATGCGATGGCGATGCTGAACGTGATCGCGGGTCCCGACGCCGCCGATCCTTATTCGCATCCGCGGTCAGTTGGCGCCGCCGGTCCGATGCCCGACGGCGTAAAACTCGGCGTGCCGCTGCCGGGCCAGCGCCTGTTCTTCGGCGACACACTATCGGCTAAGGCTTACGACGAAGCATTGGCGCGGCTGACGAGCCTCGGCGGCACAATCGTCGAGATCGACATCGAGCCGTTCTATGCGGCGGCGCGGTTGCTCTACGACGGGCCGTGGGTGGCGGAACGTTATCTCGTCGCCAAGGCGTTGATCGCGTCGTCACCGGAATCGCTGCACCCGGTGACGCGCCAGATCATTCTCGCCGGCGCGCACCGCACCGCGGCCGAGACCTTCGCGGCCTTCTATCAACTCGAAGAGCTGCGCCGCGTGGCCGAGCATACTTTCCGCGCCATCGACGCGCTGGTGCTGCCGACAGCGCCGACCATCTATACGGTCGCGCAGGTGCTCGCCGATCCGATCCAGCTCAACAGCCGGCTCGGCACCTATACCAATTTCGTCAACCTGCTCGATCTGTGCGGGCTTGCGGTGCCGTCATCGATGCGCACGGACGGCGCACCGTTCGGCATCACACTGTTGGCACCGGCCGGGGCAGACGCGGCGCTGGCGGCGATCGGGCGACAATATCATGCCGCGACGAACTTACCGCTCGGCGCGCTGACGCGCGGCAAATAGTCATTGCGGCGCGTCAATTACGCTGACATGGGCAGCGACGACGCGCCACCCTTCGGTGAAGCGTACCCAGGTCTGCATCTGGCGGCCGACTTTGCCCGGCATGGTCGGGCGGTAATAGAGCGTGGAAGCGACGGCGTGATCGCGGCCGTAAGCTGTGATGACGGTCTTCGCCAGCGTGCGCGCAAGACCGGCCGGTGAGCGCGCGGCGCGGAATGCCGCGATCTCGGCGTAACCGTAAAGAGTCTCGCCACCGCCGTAGCGGATGGTCCGCGGATCCTTACGGAATATTGCGTCCAGCGTGGCGACGTCGTTCGCCACCAGAGCCTTTTCGTAACGCTCGAATTCGGCAGTGACTTCGGCGATGACCTCCGGCAGGTCGATCTCCATAAAACTCTCCTTGAATTTTTCCTCAGAGCGTCGGCCGCGGTGCCGCGACGACGCCTCGCGCTTCGAGCGCGTGCGCGATGCGCAAGCCTACGTCCTCGCGCCACGGCGCCGTGATGATCTGCACCGCGATCGGCAACGGCGCAAGCGGCACCGGCACGACGACGACGGGCAGGCCGATGAAGGAGATCGGCTGGGTATAGAGGCCGAGATTGGCCCGCACCGGCAATTCGACGTCGCCGAGCATGAAAGTTTGCTGGCCGATCAGCGGCGCCGTGCACGGCGTCGCCGGCGCCAGGATGGCGTCGACCTCCGCGAACAGTTTCAAAACCTCCTCGCGATACCAGCGGCGGAATTTCTGCGCTTTCACTAGCAGCGAAGCCGGCGTCATGGTGCCCGCGATCAGCCGGTCGCGCACGGCGGGATCGTAATCTTTCGCGCGCGTGCGCAGGCGGTCGAGATGCAAACTCGCACCCTCGCTTGCGGTGATGATGAAAGCCGCCGAGCGGGCGCGCTCGGCTTGCGGGATGTCGATATCGCGGTTGGCGCCGAGCGCTGAGGCGACGCTGTCGACCGCCGCGACCGCTTCCGCCGTCTTGCCCTTGAAGTAGCCGCCGGCGACCGCGATACGCAGCCCGTCGATGCCTTTGTCCAAATGCGCCGCGACCGGTTCCGCCGCGCGATCCGCACAGGCGGGGTCGTCGGCATCAAAACCCTGCATGGCGTCGTAAGCCAGCGCCAGATCGCGCGCGGTGCGCGCGAACGGCCCCAAATGATCGAGGCTCGCCACGAACGGAAATGTTCGCGCGCGCGTCAGTCGCCCGTAGGTCGGTTTGAGCCCGAAAATGCCGCACAGCGACGACGGCACCCGGATGGAACCGTTGGTGTCGGAGCCGAGCGCCAGCGGCACGAGGCCGCCGCCGACCGCGGCGCCTGAGCCGCCCGACGAACCGCCGCTCATGCGATTAAGATCGTGCGGATTGCGCGAAGGGCCGTCGTGGATGTTCTCGCCGGTGAAGTCGTAGGCGTATTCGCCCATGTTGAGCGCGCCGACGAGAACGGCGCCGGCCGCCTCCAGCCGCTCGATCAGCGCGGCGTCGCGCGGGGCCGGCGGCAGATCGCGGTTGATCTTGGAGCCGGCCAGCGTCGGCAGGCCGGCAACGTCGAACAGATTTTTGACCGCGAACGGCACGCCGGCGAGCGGAGGAAGCGTTTCGCCCTTCGCCCTTGCCGCATCAAGCGCCAGCGCGCGGGCCTGCGCGCGCTGCTCGATGAAGGTGGTGAAGGCATTGAGCAACGGATCGCGCTCGCGGATGCGTGCCAGCGTCGCTTCGACAATATGTGTTGCGCTGACACGGCCGGCGGTAACGGCAGCGGCGATCGTGGCCGCCGAATCCCAGGCAAAATCGCCGGCTGCGGTCTCAAGCATGGAAGACCGGTGCGGGCTCGGCATCGTCCGGCAACGCAAATTCGTCGACCAACGCCGCGTGGCGCAGGATCAGACGCAGATTGAACGCGACGCTGTCGCGCCAGGCCGGATCGAGGGTCAGACCGAGCGCCTGCGCGCTTGCTGCGACGAATGCGTCGATGGAATTCTCAGGTCGCGTCTTGACGGGTGCGCGAGCGGGACGGCGGCGCTTGGCGCGCGCGGGTTTCGCCTTGCGGCCGGCTTTGCGTTTCATGCCTTCGGTACCAGCAAGAACTCTTCGGCGAAATGGCACGCGACCTGCCGGGGGCCGAAGCGGCGCAGTTTTGGCATCGTGGTTTTGCACATGGCGGCACTCAACGGGCAGCGGCCATAGAAGCGGCAAACATTCGGATCGGGATCGATCGGGCTGCGCGGCTCGCCGGTCAGCCGCAACCGCCCGCCGCCATTCTCATGCAAACGCGGCACGGCGGCAACCAGCGCCTGGGTATAGGGATGCAGCGGATGCTCGAACACCTCCGCGGCGGGACCCGATTCGACGATCTTGCCGAGATACATCACCAGCACCCGGTCGCACAAAAGGCGCACAACGGAAAGATCGTGCGACACGAACAGATAGCTCATGCCGAACTCTTTCTTGAGCCGCTGCAAGAGCTGCAGGATGACCACCTGAACGGAGACATCCAGTGCCGCGGTCGGCTCATCGAGCACCAGAAGCTCGGGCTCGACCGCGATGGCGCGGGCGATGCCGACACGGGCGCGCTGGCCGCCGGACAGCTGATGCGGGTAACGCGACAGGAACGGCAGCGGCAGCCCGCATTGCGAAGCCACGGTCTCGACACGCTCGGTCAGCGCCTTGCCGCGCATCTTGCGCAAACGGCGCAGCGGATCGGCAATGGCGTCGAAAGCGGTGAAGCGCGGATTGACGCTTTCGCCGGCATCCTGGAACACCATCTGAATACGCGCGCGATCGCGATCGCGAGCGAAGACGCGCGACGCCTTGAGCGACAATTCGCGGCTGCCGAGCTTGATGCTGCCGTCGCTGACGTCGACCAGGCGCGTCAACGCCCGCACCAGGGTCGACTTGCCGCAACCGGACTCTCCGACAAGACCGACTGTCTCGCCTTTGTTAATGCTGAAGCTGACATCGTCGACGGCGTATACCTTCGGGAGTTTCTCCGGACCACCGGAAAAACGCCGCTTGAACCGCGCCAGCGGCCCCGGGCCGCCGCCGACCGGGAACAATTTCGATACGGCGGCAACGTCGAGCAGAATGGTCATGCTGCGCTCTCGGTTGGCGCGTTCGCGATGCGCTCGGGCAATGGATTCCAGCAGGCGACCATATGGCCGGAAGCCGAAGTCGATCGCGACAACGGCTGCGCGCAGGCATCGATCTTGCGCGGGCAGCGTTCGGAATAGCGGCAGGGCGGCAGGTCGGTGCGGCGCAGATCGGGCAGCGCGCCTGGAATGGAGACAAGCTCATCGAGGTTTTGCGCCGAATCCGGCGTCGCCGCGATCAGCTCCGCCGTATAGGGATGGCGCGGACGCTTGAACAGCTCTTCGGTCGGCGCGTTCTCGACCACATGGCCGGCATGCATGACGACGATGCGGGCGGAGCGCTGGCCGGCCAGCGCCAGATCGTGGGTGATGAAGATCGTCGCCATGCCCATCTCCCTGGCGAGATCGTTGACCAGATCCATGATCACCGCTTGCGTGGTCACGTCGAGGCCGGTGGTCGGCTCGTCGGCGATGAGGAGCGATGGCTTTGCCGCCAATGCAATCGCGATCATGACGCGTTGGCACATGCCGCCCGACATTTCGAACGGATAGGCCTTGGCGCGGCGCGCCGGATCGGTGATGCCGACGGCGCGCAGCATGTCGATCGCTTGGCCCGGCGCGTCGCGGCGCGGCACGTTGCCGTGGCGGATCAGCACATCGGCGATCTGGCGGCCCACGATGCGGATGGGATTGAGCGCGGTGCGCGGGTTCTGGAATATCATCGCGATCTCGCGGCCGCGCACGTCGGCGAGCTGACTGGGTTTTGCCGAAAGCAGATCGAGCCCGCCGAGCATGGCGCGCCCGGCGGTCACTTTGCCGGCGGGATCGAGAATGCCCATCACCGCATAGGCCGTGACCGATTTGCCCGAGCCGGATTCGCCGACCAGCGCGATGGTCTCGCCCTTGTCGACGGCAAAGCTGACGTTATCGAGCGCGCGCACGATGCCGGAGCGGGTGCGGAAATCGACGCTGAGGCCTTCGACGCTGAGCGCCGGCACTGCCGTCGTCATGTCCGTCTCATGTCCTTCTCCTGGGATCGACCATGTCGCGCAAGCCGTCGCCGAGCAGATTGAAGCAGAACACCGCGACCATCAGCGCCAAGCCGGGGAAGAACGCGTTCCACCATTCGCCCGACACCATGAAGGCGGCGCCCTCGGCGACCATGATGCCCCATTCCGGAGTCGGCGGCCGCACGCCAAGCCCGATGAACGACAGGCCCGCGGCGTTAAGGATGGCGTAGCCCATGGTCAGCGACATCTGCACGACCATGATCGGAAAAACGTTTGGCAGGATCTGGAAGGCAAGGATTCGCCAGTCGGAATTGCCGGACAGCCGCGCCGCCTCGACGAAGCCGGCCTCGCGTCGCACATTGGCTTCGGCGCGGGCGATGCGCGCATAAAGCGGAAAATTCACGATCGCGGTGGCGAGCACGATGTTCTGCACCGTGTTGCCCAGCGCGGCGACGATGCCCATGGCGAGGACGAAAAGCGGGAACGCCATGATGGTGTCGGCGATGCGGCCGACGATGCGGTCGGTCCAGCCGCCGAAGAAACCGGCGGCGACGCCGGCAAGACCGCCCATCAGGAACACCAGCGCGACGGACGCGACAGCAATGAAGAAGTCGAGCCGCGTCGCGACGATGACACGGCTGAACACGTCGCGGCCGAGCTGGTCGGTGCCGAACCAATGATGCGCGCTCGGCGGCTTGAGCGCCTGTGCCGTGTCGCTCGCCAGCGGATTGTACGGCACGATGCTCGGGCCGAGGACCGCGGCGAGCACGATCAGCACGAACAGTGCGAAGGCAAAGCCGGTGACGGGATTCTCACCGAGGACGTAGCGCGAATGGCGAAACAGCGCGGCAAGGCCGCCTTCACGCCGTGGCGTTGCTGCGATATCGGTCATGCTTCCAGCCTCACGCGCGGATCGATCAATCCGTAGAGCACGTCGATCATCAGGTTGAGCGCGACATACATCACCGCCATGGTCAGCACAAAACCCTGCACCGGCGCGAAGTCGGAGGCGAGCAGGGCCTCGACCGCATAGGAGCCGATGCCCGGCCAGGCGAACACTTTCTCGACCAAAACGTTGGCGCCGAGCAGAAACGAGAACACCATGCCGAGCGTGGTGATGACCGGCAGCATGGCGTTGCGGAACGCATAGGTGACGATCACGGTGAACGGCGCCAGGCCACTGGCGCGCGCGGTCCGCACGAAATCGGAGGAAAGCACCGCGAGCATCGAGGCCCGCGTCATGCGCGCGATCGGCGCCAGCGAGAAGATGGCGAGCGTGAGCGCCGGCAGGATGAGTTGCTTGAGGCTGGCGACAAAGGTTTCAGGCTGGCGCGCGATCAGGCTGTCGATAAGATAAAAGCCGGTGACCTGCGGCGGCGCATCGAAGAACACATCGAGCCGCCCAAGCGGCGCCGGTGCCCAGCCGAACTGATAGTAGAAGAAGTAGACCAGGATCAGGCCGGTGAAGAACACCGGCAGCGACACGCCAAGCGTCGCAACGACTCGGCAAGCGTGATCGATCAGCGAGTTCGGTCGCGTCGCGGCCAAAATGCCGAGTGGCACCGCGATAATGATCGAGACGATGAGGCCGAGCAAGGTCAGTTCAGCCGACGCCGGCAGCCGCGTGCGCAGTTCGGTCAGCACAGGCTGTCCCGTGGTCAGCGAATTGCCGAGATTGCCGTGGCCGAGATCGACGACATAGCGCCCGAACTGCTCGATCAGCGGCTTGTCGAGGCCGAGTTTGACGCGGACTTCCTGGATGGCTTGCGGCGTCGCCGCGGGGCCGGCGAAATAAGCGGCCGGGTCGCCCGGCAGCGCGCGGGTAAGCAGGAACGTCACAATCACAACGCCGATCAGGCTAGGGATCGCCATCGCCGCACGCTTGAGAATCATCGTCAGCATCGGTGCCTCTTCACCTCTCCCCGCGTGCGGGGAGAGGTCGAGTGAGCGGAGCGAACGAGGGTGAGGGGGCCTCACCGCGATTCTGAGCGCGTCGGCGACGTCCCCTCACCCCAACCCTCTCCCCGCAAGCGGGGAGAGGGAGGAGATTGCCGCATCGCATGGCGTCACCCCTTCGCGAACGCGCGGTAGTCGAGCCGGCGGTGAAACCAATATTCGTAGCCGGAAATGTTTTTCTGCATCGCGACGTTGACGTAGGGCTGGTACAGCGGAATGCGCGGCATGTCGGTGTAGGCCAGATCGACGAAGCCCTTCACGTCCTTGTCGTAAGTCTCCTTGTCGCCGGTCGCGGCCGCGGCGCGGGCGCCGTCGATGAACGCATCCATCTCCGGCGACTGATAGTTCATGGTGTTGAAGATCGATTTTCCCGAGTGGTAGCACCAGTAGAAAAAGTATTCGGGATAATCGAGCCAGCCCGAGAACACGTTTTCGAACAGCGGCATCGTTTTTTTGGTGAGCTCGGTACGCCAGTTCGCGCCCGGCACTTTGTTGATCGTGGTGGTGACGCCGATCTGCGCCAGGCTCTCGTGCACCAGGACGGCGATCGGCTCGTTGACGCCGGCG
>DATHHM010000226.1:0-2512 GCA_035317145.1 Xanthobacteraceae bacterium
ATGCTGGGTATGGGCGCTCACCACACCTTCTTCTACGTCGTGCTGCCCATCATGGCCGGCGGCGTCGGCGAAGGCGCTATCCCGCTTTCGATCGGGTATTCGGAAATCCTGCACCAGGCGCAAGGCGATCTGTTCGCGCAAGTTCTACCGCCGGTGATGCTCGGCAGCCTCACCGCGATCCTGCTGGCGGGCACGCTCAATTTCGTCGGCAAGAAATATCCGCATCTCACCGGGGAAGGGCGCCTGCAACCCGGCGAGCATGACGAGCTCGAATTCGAGGAGGACCACGACGAGAGCTATGTCGACGTGACCACCATCGCCGCCGCCGTCGTCACCGCGGTGACGCTTTATCTGATCGGCGCGCTGACGCAGCGGCTGTTCGGTTTTCCGGCGCCGGTGGCGATGCTGGTCATCGCGGTGCTGTTGAAACTCGCGCGCGCCGTCTCGCCGTCGCTGCAGCTCGGCGCCTTTCATGTCTACAAGTTCTTCTCGACGGCGGTGACCTATCCGCTGCTGTTCGCCATCGGCGTATCGCTGACGCCCTGGGACAAGCTGGTGGCCGCATTCACCGTGCCCTATCTGATCACCATCGTTTCGACCGTAGTGTCGATCATCACCACGGGATTTTTTGTCGGCGCCTGGCTGAAGATGTATCCGATCGACACCGCCATCGTCACCGCCTGCCACAGCGGGCAAGGCGGCACCGGCGACGTCGCCATCCTCACCGCGGGCAACCGGATGCAGCTGATGCCCTTCGCCCAGATCGCCACCCGCATCGGCGGCGCGGCGACAGTGACTTTGGTGCTGATTATCTTGTCGCAGATCGGTTAGCCGGGGAGGGCGGCCAGGAGCTCTTCTCTACGCTTCAGATCAAGGGGCGCAGCGGAATTTCCTCGTCGAAATATTGCCCGACCCGCTCCAGCACGCGCGGATTGGTCAAGGTCAGCGAGCCGTTCATGCGTGCGAACATGCCCATTTTGCGCAGCCGCGCCAGCGTCTTGTTGGTGTGCACCAGCGACAGCCCGAGCGCGTCGGCGATGTGCTGTTGCGTCAACGGAAACAGGAAGGTGTCATCGACCACGAGCCCCAGCGCCTTGGTGCGTTTGTAGAGCATAACGATCAGCGCCGCGGTGCGCTCCATCGCGGTGCGCCGGCCGGCGCTGGTCAAGTTCTCGTCGACGTGGCTCTCTTCGCGCGCGCCGAGCCAGGCGACGTCGAAGGCGAGCGCCGGCATTTCGCCGAACAACGCCCAGACTTTGCGGCGCGGCAGCAGGCAGAGCTGCACTTCGGTGAGCGCCTCGATGCCGTGCTGCGCGGCGTCGAACATGGCCGCTTGCAGGCCGACGAGGTCGCCGGGCAGGAGAAAATTCAAAATCTGGCGGCGGCCGTCGGGCAGCATTTTGAAGCGGAACGCCCAGCCGGAATAGAGCGTGTAGATTTCCGGGCAGTCCTCGCCGGCGCGGATGATCTCAGCGCCCGGCGGAAGCACGAGATGGTCGCGCTTGATGTCGTTGATCGCGCCCAACTCGTTTGGGGTGATGGGCTTGAACAGGCCGCAGGCCCGTAATGAGCAGTCAAAACAGCTCACCTGCATGACGAAAATGCCTCGAGTTAATCTTCTTCGAGTCGGGAATTTCTTGCCGTGCGATAGCTATAAAATTCGTACCGCCGGTAAAAGTTCCATTGCAATGTTCACGTCCGAAAGGCTCGCGGCCAAGCTGCACGGAGTGCCGGACAACCACGCCAGGTCGCTTCGCCGCAGCGCGCCGAATGGCCGTTGTCCGCCCCGCGGCGATCCTTTAACGTCCGTGCCGGCCAGAGCATGATCCCGAAAAGTGGATGCCGGTTTTCGGAAAAGATCATGCTCCACTAAATTGGCACTCTAGGCCGGCAAAGCGACAACAAAAAGGCCTGCGCCAGGGAGAACGACATGCGCTTTACAACCCATAAATCCTTGCTGCGTGCGGCTGCCGCCGCCGGCATTTTTGCCGCGGCTTGCGCGCTGCCGCCGGGTGCCGCCCGCGCCGAAGACAAGCCGCCAATCGTGATGAAGATTTCGCTCGCGGCGCTCAACGAGGCGCTGCACCAGTTCGCCAAGGACTATGCCGCCCTGATCGACAAGGAATCCGGCGGCCGGATCAAGACCGAAATCTATCCGGCGAGCCAACTCGGCTCGATCCCGCGGCAGATCGAAGGCACGCAGTTCGGCGCCATTCAATGCGTGGTCACGCCGCCGGAATTCTACTCCGGCATCGACGAGCGCTATGAGGTGATGGCGGCGCCCGGCCTGGTCGACACGCTGGCCCAGGCGCAGCGCCTCACCGCCGACCCGCAAGTGCGCCAACTGCTGCTCGGGCTGGGCGCCGACAAGGGTTTGCACGGGGTCGGCCTGTTCGTCTCGCAGCCGTCGTCCATCATCGCCAAAGCCGCGATCCGTCATCTCGCCGACTTCAAGGGTAAGAAGGTCAGGGTCTTCGCGTCGCAGTTCCAAAGCGAAGCCTTCGGCCGCCTC